>JARRJI010000121.1:0-11431 GCA_037379595.1 Acidobacteriota bacterium
GTTCCAGATGATTTTCAGGCTATTCATCGGTTACCCGCTCAGTGGACCGGACAATGCCAAGATCGTCGAGTGGCGCGGCGGTCAATGGGCCGTCATAACGAACACGGCCGGCCCGGAGCGCAATCAGGCGCTTGGCTAACGCGGCCCCCTGGTCAAAGTCGTGCGTCGAAAACAGCAGGGCTCTGCCCTGCTCCGGCAGCCGGAGCATAAGACCTTCCAGATTTTTTGCCGACTCGCTGTCCAGGCCCGTGAAGGGTTCGTCGAGGATCACGAAGCCCGGATCGTGCAGGAAGGCCCGAGCCAATGAAGCCCTTTGCTGCAGGCCGCGCGAGAGGTCACGAGCGAAGACGTCGCTCCGCGAACGCATATCGAAAAGATCGAGGGCGGCATCAATTCTTTTGTCAAGATTGTCCAGCCCAAAGAGGCTTCCAAAAAATTTCAGGTTCTCGCGGACCGTAAGCTCGCCGTACAAAAAGGTGGCATGCGAGACAAAGCCGATAGCTGCTTTGGCACGGGTTCCGTGATGCTCGATGTTGCGACCATCAAAGAGAATTTCTCCGGAACTCGGCCGCGCCAGCGAGGCCAGCATTCGCAGCAGTGTCGTTTTGCCCGCCCCATTGGGGCCATACAAAAGCGCCGACTCGCCGCATGTGATGCTGAGCGACACCTCTTTCAGCGCAGCAAGGTCGCCGAAGAACTTTGTAACGTTGCGAACTTCCAACACCGGTTTAGTGATGTGATCCTGGGGCGGCATAAGGCTTGGATTTCGTGGAAGGGCCCCCCTTCAAGATGGCCACTGCCTTTGCCTTGAGTTCCAGGCGTTCCTTCCAATATTGTTTTTCAGCAATTTTCCCGGCAGTGAACAGTTCATCGATGTCCGCAATGGAGTTTATCAGACTGTCCATCTTGGCTTGAAACTGTTTTTGCACCGGGCTGCCTGCCTGCTTGGCTTTCCAGCGAGGCCACTCTTTGGCCACGCGAATTCCCAACGCCCACAACAAGACAAGCAGAAAACAGAGCAAGAATGGGACGCCCACGGAAGTAATCGAGTCTGGAACAACTTTTACCTGCTCCTGTCCCTGTGCCTGCTCCTGTCCCTGCCCTTGGTCTGAGCCCGATTGCGCCGCGGCGGGCGCGGGCTGGCCGGTGATCTGCGCCGTGAACACAGTGCCTGCTTTCAATCCGCTGGCTTCCAGCACCTGGGCCCCGCTCTGAGCATCTTGGCCAGCGGGAGTGAACAGGCTTGACTGGACATTAAGGCTCGAAGGAATCACAAAAAGCTGCATGCGGTCAACCGGATAAGGGACGCTGTCGGTCAGGAAGAGTTTGTTCGCAGAGTAGTCCGTATCGTAGGCAACCACCATCACGTTCATCCCCGGCTTCAGGGGATAAGTGATGTGAAAATCGCCCGCCGATTTGCCCTTTTCAGCATTCTGCGGCAAAGGCATGTTCATGAGCCCGACGGCCGCGACGGTGGGAGATTCAACCTTAGAGGGAACATGAAAGAAGAAAGTCCCCTTGGAATTTCGATACGCTTTATTGAGCGGGTTCTGGAGCGCGAAAAGCTCCTGGATATGAGCTTGTGAACCCTCCGCACGTACAATCACCCGCGCGGAACTGATCCGAAGGGTCGGCTTCTGATCGGTTGCTTCATAGACCTTGATGTTGGCGGAGGCGTTCCCGCCGGCGTTGAACTTTACCGGAGCGTTATAGTCCACACCTTCGTACGTTGCCTGCAGCAGGTAAAACCCGCTGGTGTCGATCCGACTGTCATTAATAGCAAAGTGGCCGCTCGCGTCCGTGGTCGCTCCGCCGACCATCGCCATGCCGCTGCGCGGGCTGATCAGATCCACCTTTTGATGAGCGACCGGCCGCTGGGTTGTGCCGTTTGAAATTTGCCCTTCAATCTGGGCGGCGACAGAAGGTGCAGGGACGCATAAAACGATGGCAAAAACTGCTAAAAACGCCAGAAACGTGGATGTGATTGTTTTTTTCACTTCGTACGACGACTCAACTCTGTAGCGCACTGCTCTGGATTTACCGAATCCTTGCACACTTCATTTCTTACCCTTCCGAGCCCGCCGAGGGAGCTCTGCGCCGCAGTTACCACAGAATTTTACGGGCAAGGGATTTTCGAATTCGCATTTGGGGCACACGTAGAGGTCCGGGTGTTGCGCTTGCTTTTGCGCACGGCGGGCCGCAACCTGTTTCTCAATCAGCAGGTCATGTTCAGTGATCTCTTCCTGTTCCTGGGAGGACAGCATCAGTTGCGCGGCCTCGGCCAGATGGTTTTCCCGCAAAGACTGATAGTCTTCCATTGAGACTTTTCCAGCTTTGTATTCGAATTCCAGGTCCTGAAGGTTCTCGTAGACCACCATCCGCCGCCGCTTCAAATCAATCAAGGGCGTGACATCGATGGGCAGAGCGCCCTCGGATGCCTTTTCCGGGACAAGCAACGGCGTGATCGTAAACACGGCCAGGCCGATCAGGAGCAGGATTGCAATTGCTAATTCCATTTTATTCTCTGCTTTTCACAATCTGCTTTCCGCAGCAGGTCAGTCCATAAACTTCTTCATTTCCTCTTCCACCGCCGAGCGGACGTTGTCATCGACCGGCGGGGTTGCACTGCTGGCAGGCCCAGCCGCCTGCAGGGCGGGCCGGCGCCATCTGCGCACGACCAGGATGGCCAGAAAAAGGCCAATGAGCAGTCCGACGCTCGGCAGAATCCACGCCGTCAGATTGAAACCCTTTGGAGGCGGGGCGGCGAGCACCTTTTCCCCGTAGTGGTCCACCAAGTCCTGAAGCACGGCCTGCTCGGTCTTGCCTTGCTCCAAATCCGTGCGGATGATTTTATCCATTTCCGCTTTCACCGGGCAGTGCGGGTCGGGGCAGCGGGCCAAGGTCGTGGCGCATCCGCACGTGCAATAGACCTTGTTGCTGATATCTTTTTGAATCTGGTCAATCTGCGCGGGGCTCCTGCCTGCCGCCACCGCCACAGTTCCAAGGCAAAGAAATAGAACCAGAGTCTTCAGGAGCCGGCTAACTGGCATGGTGCGCCTCGACAGCTTCCTCCTGATTCTTATGAATTTGCGCCATCTCTCTTTCCACGCGGCTGGGTATTAATGCCAGGATGGTTCCTAAGAGCACAACCATTCCACCGATCCATACCCATTGTACCAGCGGATTGATGATGACATGGATGATAGCCTTGCCCGTATTCGGGTCGCGTCCTGCCATGACCACATAGACATCCTCGGCCAGGTTGGAGCGAAGAGCAACGTGGCTGAGCGGTTGCTGGCTGGCGATGAAAAAGCGCTTCTGCGGATGCATTACGGTCCAAGCATGGCCGTTCTTGGTCACGGCCAGAGAAACGGTTTCGTACTCATAGTTGGCCTTCTGGCCTGTGGTCATGCCTTCAAAACGGAAAAGGTAGTTCCTGGCCTGCAAAAGGTCGCCCGGGCCCATCAGCTTCTGGGTCTCAAACCTGAAGGCTTGTCCCGCAACACCCACAAAGAGCAGCACGATGCCGAAGTGAACGATGTACCCTCCGTAGCGGCGGGTGTTTCGCATGGTCAAATTGTAGACGGCCGGAAAGAAATGCTCTTTGCTCGTCTTCATGCGCGTGCGGGCGCCTTTGTAAAATTCTCCGACGATGCTTGCGGCAACAAAGGCACAAAGGGACAGGGACATCAGCGTGTAAAAGCCGTGAACACCAACGAAGAAGAAGAGGAAGATGCCCGCCACGCCACCAAAGACCAGGGGAACTGTGAAGTTCCGCTTGATGCTTTGAAATGAGGTCTTCCGCCAGGCCAGCAATGGTCCCGCACCCGTCAGGAAGAGCAGCAGCAGGCCGATAGGAATCATCACCTTATTGAAAAATGGCGGGCCGACCGTCACGGTAACGTTCTCAACGGCCTTGGAGACGATCGGAAAGATCGTGCCCCAAAGCACAGCGAGCACTGCTGCCAGCAGAATCCAGTTATTGAATAGAAATCCGCTTTCGCGCGAGACAATGGAGTCCAGCCGGTTATCGCTCTTCAGGAAGTCCAGCCGCAGGAAAAGCACCGTGAGCGAAAACGCAGCAATGATGGCCAGAAACACGGAAAACCACGGACCGATATCGGACTTTGCAAATGCATGGACGGAAGAGATAATCCCGCTGCGCGTCAGGAACGTTCCGAAAATCGACAGGAAGAAAGTGAGGATAATCAGAACCATGTTCCAGACTTTCAACATGCCACGCTTTTCCTGGATCATTACCGAGTGGAGAAAAGCAGTGCCGGCGAGCCACGGCAAGAGCGAAGCGTTCTCCACGGGGTCCCAAGCCCAGTAACCGCCCCATCCTAGAACGTGATAGGCCCATTGCCCTCCCAGCACGATCCCCGTGCCCAGCAACATCCAGGGGACCATCGTCCAGCGGCGGGTCACGCGAATCCAGTTGTCGCCCAGCTGGCGCGTCATCAGAGCCGACATCGCAAAGGCAAAGGGGATTGCAAACCCCACGTACCCGAGATAAAGCATGGGGGGATGGGCAACCATCGAATGGAATTGCAGGGCCGGGTTCAGGCCGTTTCCATCTGGTGGCGCATAGGGCGTTGTCCCCGTTGCCGTGGCCAGAGAAAGCTGATTAAAGGGATTCGCGACCCAAAAGGTAACCAGGGAGAAGAAGGTTCCCACGCCCAGGCTGATCGCAATGACGTACGGCATCAACTGCCGGTTCTTCCGCCGGTTGAGCAGCACAGCGACGCCGACATAAATCGACAGCAGCCAGGTCCAGAACAACAATGAGCCTTCCTGGCCTGACCACAGGACAGGAAACTTGTACAGGAGCGGCAGTGCGCGGCTGGAATGCTCGGCTACGTACGCACTGTGGAAGTTGTCAGTGAGAACGAGGTATTCGAGTGAAACCACGGCCAGCGTGGTCATGGCGAAAAAGCCCAGGACAGCGCGCTGGGCACTTTTCAGCATCCGGGGACTTCGAAGCTTTCCGGCGACGGCTCCGGTGACCATGCCGTAGAAAGCAAAGGCCAATGCGGCAATCAGTCCTACAGCTCCGACTTGGTTCATGGCAGGTTAGGCTCCCTCTACCGCAAATCCTGTGTCTGGGGATTCGATCAGGAGGTCCAGCGTGGCGGAAAAGATCGCGGCAAATATCAATTCTCAGCACCGTATGAGGCTACCTTGGAGGTTACACTTCCTTGCTTGGGGGCCGCAGGCACGGCCTTGTATTTGGAGGCACATTTTGCTTGGACTTGCTCGGCGCGGAAGGTGCCATCGGTGAGGTAATCCCCTTCCACAATAGCCTGTGCGCCGCCCTTGAAATCGTCTGGCAAGGTTTGCTGTCCTACATAAGTAACAGGGATGGACTGGTTTCCCTGGGACAATCGGAACGTCAAGGTCTCACCACTTCGCTTGATAGAATCCGGCACGATCACGCCGCCCACGCGCACGTGCTGGTGAGTGGAC
This sequence comes from Acidobacteriota bacterium, assembly GCA_037379595.1. Lineage (GTDB taxonomy): Bacteria > Acidobacteriota > Terriglobia > UBA7540 > UBA7540 > SCRD01. The sequence goes on from JARRJI010000121.1 coordinate 5,467, forward strand.
TTCCCGCTGGTCAGTTCCTTCACGGTGACGTAGTAGGTTTTCGACTGTTGAAAACCGGTAACCGCTTCCCATCCAACCGCTGCGAGAATGATCACGATCCCGATTCCGAATTTCACTTTCTTGTTTAGCATCAGCCTTGACCTTCCTGTTTCGGGCTACTGCATGACCTTTCTGCACACAGGCAGCGGAAGGCATGCTCTTAAAGGCTTTCAAACATTAATTGTGCACTTTCGCACAATTCTAGTCAATGGCATTAGCCGCCCGGTCTCTCGAAAATCCCCCCAATAGCGCAGCGTTCGCCCCAAAGAAGCTGCGACCCGTGTCTTTGGATCGCATTGTTAACATTGCGGGTTTTTCGTTGAATTTCTGCTGAAACCCGCGGGACCGGAGGGCGGGCCCTACGCTCCAAAACCCTTTCCACTCTCACCCGCATATTATTGATTGCCTGCAGCTTCAGGCGATATATAATCTGGGGTTCCCCGATCATGCCAATCCGCTGCCTGAAGGCAAAATCGGCTGGGAAGATCTAAACCGTACGTACCGATAGGAGCTATGAATGCCGAATTGGACAAGACGTGATTTTCTGAAGAGTGGTGTGGCGGCGTCGGCGGGCGCAGCTTCGCTGGTACCGGGGGCGGGAAGCTTGCTTGCGGCGCAGAGTTCGCCGCCTTCCGGTGACCCAAGCCAGGGCGCTACTTCGACTTCGCCGCGTGAACGCCTGTTGCTCGATTTTGGCTGGCGTTTTCACCTAGGCAATGCCGCTGATCCTTCAAAAGATTTCGACTACGGCCTCGGCCGCGCATACCAGAAGACCGGCGACTTCTTCAAGCCCTCGCGCCCCGATTTTGACGACAGCGACTGGAAGGCAATCGATATTCCTCACGATTGGGGAGTGGCGCTGCCGTTCCACGAGGACCGCTGGCTGACCGCCCACGGCTCAAAACCGCTCGGCAGGGCTTACCCGGAAACCAGCATCGGCTGGTACCGGCGGGTGTTTGAGATACCCGAGAGCGACCGCGGAAAGCGGCTCAGCCTGGAATTCGACGGCGTTTTTCGCGATTGCATGGTGGCGCTGAACGGCAATTTTCTCGGCCGGAACATGAGCGGCTATGCGCCTTTCGCCTATGACATTACGGATCAGGCCTGGTACGGCAAAAAGAACGTCCTGGTGGTCCGCGTGGATGCCACGGAACACGAAGGCTGGTGGTACGAAGGCGCGGGGATTTACCGGCACGTCTGGCTGGTGAAAACGAACCGCGTGCATGTGCCGCAGTGGGGGACCTTTGTAACCTCTGAAGCAAACGGGAACTCGGCGACCTTGACAATCGCCACCGAAATCGACAACGATCAGGACAATGAAGCGCCCTGCAGGGTCGTCTCGCGCATTCTGGACAGCAAGGGCAATGTCGCGGCCATGCACCGCTCGGCCGAGGTATCCGTCCCCGGCTGGCGGCGCCGAAAAATCACTCAAAAGGTGAAAGTCAGCAAACCGCAGCTCTGGTCCATCGAAGAGCCCAACATGTACCGGCTGGAGACAACCATCGAGGCCAGCGGCGCGGCAACCGACCGCTACGAAACTCCTTTCGGCATCCGAACCATACGTTTTGACAAGGACAAGGGCTTCTTCCTGAACGGCAAGCCAGTGAAGATCAAGGGGACCTGCAACCATCAGGACCATGCCGGCGTGGGCATTGCTCTGCCGGACCGGTTGCAGTATTACCGCATCGCAAAGCTGAAAGAAGAGTTGGGCTCGAACGGCCTTCGCACTTCGCACAACCCGCCCACGCCAGAGCTGATGGACGCCTGCGACCAGCTCGGCATGGTGGTGCTGGATGAGACGCGCGTGTTCTCGTCGGTTCCGCAGGCGCTCAGCCAGTTGAGCCGCCTGATTCGCCGCGACCGCAATCACCCCAGCGTGGTTTTCTGGTCCACTGGCAACGAGGAGCATGAACAGAGCACCGATCGCGGAGCCCGGATGTGCCGGACGATGAAGAGGCTGGTCCATCGGCTCGATCCCACCCGGCCCATCTCCCAGGCCATGAACGACGGCTGGGGAGAGGGCATCTCCACCGTGCTGGACGTCATGGGCTTCAATTACAAACACGCGCCTGAAATCGATGGCTTCCGTAAAAAGTTTCCGGATGAGCCTTGCGTCGGCACGGAAGTGGCCAGCACGGTTTCCACTCGGGGAATCTATTTCAACGATCCGAAGCGCGGCTACGTTAGCTCCTACGACGTGAACTATCCGCCATGGGCGACCACGGCGGAAGAATGGTGGCAGCTCTACGATTCTCGCCCATGGCTCTCCGGCGGCTTTGTCTGGACGGGGTTCGATTATCGCGGCGAACCCACGCCTTACGGCTGGCCGTGCATCAGTTCGCACTTCGGGGTGATCGACACCTGCGGATTTCCGAAAGACCTCGCCTTCTATTACAAGTCGTGGTGGGGTGACAAGCCGGTGCTCCACCTCTTCCCGCACTGGAACTGGGACGGCAGTGAAGGCAAGCCCATCACCGTCTGGTGCTTCAGCAACCTGGACAAGGTTGAACTGCTCCTGAACGGCAAGAGCCTGGGCACGAAGACCATGGAGAAAAATTCACACGTGGCCTGGACAGTGAACTACATGCCGGGCGTGATCGAGGCTCGCGGCTACAAAGGCGGCAAGCAGGTGATGACCGCCAAACGGGAAACCACCGGCAAGCCGGCAAGAATCGTGCTCAAGCCGGACCGGGCAAAAATCCGGGCCGACGGTGAAGACGTTTCTGTCGTTGCCGCGAGCGTGGTAGATTCGCAGGGCCGCGTGGTTCCGATTGCCGACAATCTGATCACCTTCCAGATTTCAGACAGCGGTAAGGTGATCGGCGTGGGCAATGGCGATCCTTCAAGCCATGAGGCCGACAAGGCCAGCGAGCGGAAGGCCTTCAACGGCCTCTGCGTGGCCATCGTGCAGGCCACCAAACAGGCCGGCTCGATCACGGTGCAGGCCACATCGCCCGGACTCGAATCCGCCACGGCCACCATCCAGGCCGAGCAGGCAACGCCCCGCCCCGCAGTGGCGTAACGCAGGCCTTTACAGCCTGTGGCTTTGTCGCCTTTTAGGAGGGCATGGTTTCAGCCATGCCGCTGGGAGATTGGCAATCAACGGCGGCTTTAGCCGCTGAAGCAAAGTCGCGGCTTGTCCGTATAATTCGAGGCAAAAGCCGCAACGGCAAAATACGAACGTTGCTCTACAACAGGCCTACGGCACAGGCCCGGTGATAAGGCTACCCTTGGCGCATATGAAAGGAACAAACTTTTGAAATCTGTTTCAACATTATCAACACCCAACCCAGCCCTGCGGCATGACTGGACCCGCGACGAGGTCCGGTCCATCTATGATCAGCCGCTGCTGGAGCTGGTTTTCCAGGCGCAGCAGGTACACCGGCAATTTCACAATCCGCAGGAAGTCCAATTCTGCCGTCTGCTTTCCATCAAGACGGGCGGCTGTCCGGAGTTTTGCATGGGAGCGGCGTGGCGCGAGGTGCGCGACGGCAAGGATTTTGACGCGGTGCTCGAAATGGTGCGCGGCGTTGCAGCGCTCGACATGGAAGTCTGCTGCACGCTCGGCATGCTGACCCGCGAGCAGGCCGATCGCCTGGCCGAGGCCGGCCTGACCGCCTACAACCACAACCTGGACACTTCGCCCGAGTTCTACGACCGCATCATCACCACGCGCCGCTACGAAGAGCGCCTGCGTACGCTCGATCACGTGCGGCAGGCGGGCATCACCGTCTGCTGCGGAGGCATCATCGGCATGGGCGAGAGCGACGACGACCGCGTCGGCCTGCTCCATCAGCTTGCCTCGCTCGATCCGCATCCCGAAAGCGTGCCCATCAACATGCTGGTGGCTGTGGAAGGCACGCCGCTTGCCAAGGCCCAGCCGGCCGATCCGCTGGCGCTGGTCCGCTGCATTGCCACGGCGCGCGTACTGATGCCGGCCTCCATGGTTCGATTGAGCGCCGGGCGCCGCTCGCTTTCTCGCGAAGCTGCCGCGCTCTGCTTCATGGCCGGAGCCAATTCCATCTTCACCGGGGAAAAATTGCTGACCACGCCCAATCCCGAGGTTGATGAGGACGAGCAGTTGTTCCGCGATCTGGGCTTGCGCCCCATGCCTTATGAACAATCCTGAAAGCAGCCACACCCTCAGCAGCCTGCAGGCGGAACTGACTGCGCTTGGAGAGAAGTCGCAGCTTCGCCGGCTTGCTCGGATGGAGGGCGTCAACCTTTGTTCCAACGACTATCTCGGCCTCTCGACCGATCCCCGGCTCGCCCAGGCAGTCACGGCGGCGCTCGAGGCCGGCAGTCCCGTAGCCTCCACCGGCTCGCGGCTGCTCAGCGGCAATTCGGTTGCGTGGGAAGACCTGGAATCGGCCTTTGCGCGCTTCGCCGGTTCGGAAGCCGCCCTTTTTTTCAGTTCCGGTTATGCGGCCAACCTGGGCCTGCTTGAGGCCATTCTTCGGCCGGAAGACACCGTCTTCTCCGACCAGTCCAACCACGCCAGCCTGATTGACGGCATTCGCCTCGGGCATGCCCGAAGAGTGATCTTTCCTCATCTCGATCTCAATTTTCTGGAAGACGCGCTGCGGCAGAACCGGCTTTTTGCGGGGCGCATCTTCATTGTGGTCGAGAGCCTCTTCAGCATGGAAGGCGACCGCGCGCGCATCGCCGATCTGCTCCGGCTTGCCGGGCGCTTCGGCGCGGAGCTGATTGTGGATGAAGCCCACGCAACCGGCGTGCTGGGCCCACAGGGGCGGGGACTCGTGGCCGCCGCAAATGGCAACGGCCAGGTGCTCGCTTCGGTCTATACCTGCGGCAAGGCCATGGCTTCAGCCGGAGCGTTTGTCTGCGGCTCAGCGACGCTGAAGCAATATCTCGTGAACCGCGCGCGGACGTTTATCTTCTCAACCGCCCTGCCGCCTTACTTTGCCGCGCAAATTGCGAAAGCGGTTGAAATCGCCGCCGAGGCCGACGCCGAGCGCCGCCGCCTTGAGAGCCTGTCCGTTTTTCTGCGCGCGCGGCTTAAGCAGGCCGGATTCGATATCGGCACGAGCGATACGCAGATTGTGCCCGTCCTGCTGGGCGGCAATGATACCGCCGTTCGCTACGCCGATGCGCTTCAGCGCCAAGGTTTCGCTGTCCGCCCCATCCGTCCGCCGACAGTTCCCGAAGGCCACTCCCGCCTGCGTCTTTCCGTCACCACCAAGCTTTCGGAAGAAGCCCTCGACCGCCTGGTGAAATCCTTGTCCGCCGCACGAGACGCACACCACCCGCTGTAGCGATGGTCTATGACCGCCGGAATGGTCCGGGTGAGTGGTAGCCGCCACGGTGCGTTCTCCTTCGCGGGCCTTTTCGCCGTCGCGAACCCGCCACACAAAAAAAGTGTCGCGGCTACCCGCTTGCCTTACAGCGGTTCGCGCTGTATAAACTGTGGTCATGCTCTCGCCGTGATCGGTGGCCGCACAGATCAATAACGGCGTGCGACCGATGCGGCACGACTGATTCGACTTATGAGTATATTGGGCAAGCTGTTTAGGTCAAGCAAATCACAGGCAAACCCTTATGTGGCGGCTGGGGGTGAACTAACGTTTAGGATCTCGAAAACGTTGAGCTTGGAAGGATGGCAAAACGGTGTTCCAAACTATACTCCTGAGGAGAAAGACGCGATTCAAAGGAAGCTGTCCCTCTTTCAAAGCAGTTTCAACCAACGGGCGGGAGGCGAAGTAGTATTTCATCCTGAGGCGGTAGGTCACATCCAACGTATGCTTACGGCGGAGGCGCTTTACGATCTGGCCGGGGAACGTTGGAGGTGGTCTTCTAAAATAGAGCTTCCCCAAGACTGGAAAGATCGCGTATCCACTTATCTGAAAGCTTGGGCTTGCGATCTTAATCCTGACGCGTTCTGTGAAATGGCCGAGCTTCTCGCGAA
>JARRJI010000122.1:0-12564 GCA_037379595.1 Acidobacteriota bacterium
CCAGGAATCGGGGAGGATTTCAGGCCTTTTATTTTGGGGCGTATCCGATGGGCAATTGATCTTGAAAGTTCAGTGACTAAGGAGGAAGGAAGTGGCACGACTTCAGGGCAAGGTCAAGTGGTTTAATAACAGTAAGGGGTACGGCTTCATTGGCCAAGACGAAGGAGCCGACGTTTTTGTACACTACTCAGCAATTCAGGGTGAAGGATTCAAGTCACTCCAAGAGGGCGATACAGTCGAGTTCGAAATCGTTCAGGGGCAGAAAGGACCGCAAGCCGACAAGGTTACTAAGCTGGCGTGAAGGAGTGGGGTCGTTTCCTGCAATTCAGATCGGCGCTCAGAGAAAAATCTTACAGGTCTTATTGATCGGTTAATTTGGGGACGTCTTTCGGCAAGAGGTGTCGGGGTCTCCCCAAAAAGTTGAAAGTTCCTTAGAAATCCATGTTTGCCAGGGCGGGCAACGCATTTTGGTGGAGAGGAATAGCCAACCGGAAGCGCACGAGGAACAGACAACCGTTGATGTCCACCTAAGGTGATGCCCATTGATTTCTATGGTCAGTGTGAGGAAACCAATGCGACGTTTGATTACCGTTTTAGGGGCACTCTTCCTCGTCGCGCCTTTATGGGCTGCGTCGGGAGAGACAGCCCTGGCCCACAGGATCCAGATTACTCATCGTCCGGCTGTCAACTCGCAGAATTCAGCGGCCTTGACCGTTCCAGCAGAAACAATGGTTAAAGCCCGCCTCATTTCGGGGATGCACACACTTGTCAGCCATGTCAACGATCCAGTTTCGGCGCAGATGACCGAACCTGTGTACATCAACGGCCGCCTGGCCTTGCCGGCAGGAACTCTTTTCGATGGGCACATCACCTCGATTCGTCACCCGAAGCGAATGAGGCACAATGGGAAAATCTGTTTCCGATTTGACCACGTCACCCTGCCCAACGGACAGGAGGTTCCCGTTTCAGCGGTCATTACCCGCCTGGAAAAGAGCAAAGGCTTACGGGGGAAGCTTGACTCCGAAGGTTACATCGAAGGACACAAGCGGACTTCCTGGAAGAGCTTCCTGGCAGGCGCTATAGGGGTTGGTGGTCTTACCGCTGCCAAGGTAGCCGTCGCAAGTTCTGCGGCTCTGACAGTGGCAGCCCCGGCAAGCGCTGCAGCTTTTGTCGGTTACGAGTTGTTCCTGAGGCGCGGGAACAATGTCAACGTACCTCCAATGACGCGTTGCCACATCCGGCTGATCAGTTCATTGACAATTCCGGCGCTTGGGTAAGATAAGAGAGCTTTACGCTGGCATTCTTTGACCGCTGGTCACTGTGAAGGTGTCCCCGCTCCTCCAGTGATGTCACTGTAATCAGCCACCAGGGTAATACCAATCTGGCTGCCAGTCTCTGCCAATTCCATATTCTGGAATGGGTTAGGCCGGTTGGGATTCTGATTTTGCCAAGCAATCTGCTGCGCAAGCTTTAATCCTTCCAAAACCTGTCTCAGGGCTGCCGCCGATTCCGCAGATTTGCAGAAGAGTTTGAGATTGAGCTGGACACTGCTCCCGGTTTGAATGTTGTAGCCAAGAATATTCACGCCTTGAAATACCTTTGCCCAGTCCATCTCGACGTCGTTCTGCCGAGGCATCCAACCTTTAAACCACGACGAAACGGCCGAAGCGATCGCGACCCCCCATATGGGTGCACTCGTCTGCTCCTGTTGCACAACCTGGGCAAAATCGGCGTTTGAACCAAGGCCCGGTCCACCGGCGTTCAGGTTCTGCATGATCTGACTCAGCGAGCCAAGAGTCCCGAAGGCGCCTTCCGTCGGACTCAGGACTACGACGCATTGAGTTGACAAGCCCGCGCCAAGGCAATAGCCTGTCTTGCCCCCGATCTTCTGCGGCGGTATATGCCGGGCTGCAGCACGAGCCTCAAGCACATTGGCACGAAAATGTCCCTCGGCAAACCCGTACAGATTTACATTTGAACCGTCCGCGCTCCAGCCCAGCACCAGTTGGTCAACGTCGTCTTCTTCCACACCCAGTTCAGCCATGGTGGAGACAAGTTCCTTAAGGCGCGGTCCCATGTAATGCTGCCGAAGACTCGCATAATTGGAAAGCTTGCGCAGCGTTGCAGGACTTGAATACTCCATTCGAATTGTGGAGGTCGGGAAGCTGTTCAAAGCCGTCGTAACCAGATCCTGGCCAAACAGGGGCGTGACGCCGAGGCCAAAAGTCAAAACCAATGCGATGCCCAAAGCTCTGATTGAATTCATTCAAACCTCTTCTGCCTTCAGGACGACGACCTCACGCCGGTGCGAACGGGTGAGAAATGTCTTAAGGCTGCAGCCTGCGGCCAACTTTTCAACCTCCCTGTTCGAGAGTGGTACGTACGGAAACTTGCCCATACCCTCTCGTTCCCCCCCGAGTGTTGTGAGATTCTCAAACCACCACCGGCCTTCCATCCCCGCGGCGAGATTGGGTTCACGGAGGAAGCAGAAGAGTATTCCGCCAGGCTCAAGGAGAGAAAGCATTTTCCTGACCAGACCGGGCAGATGATCGCGAGGCACGAGGTCGAGGAGATGCCAGCAGCAGATTAATCTGAGAGATGCAGGGGGAATGTCTGGTATTTGCTTGAGAAATTCATCGAGGCAGAAAACAACTTGCTTGCCCGCTTGTCGCCAGTAAGCCGGGTCGCCTCGCTGGAGTGGAGCAATCAAATCCGCCACGTACACTTTGGCATGTCGCCGCATGAGGACGGTTACCGTGGCGGAAGAAACAGTGCCGCAGTCCAGGACGTGGGGGTTTTTTACGTCCTGCAGATAGTGCCAAACCCACTGCAGGGCCTGGCTCGGTACCGCTGAACTGGAAGAGGCCTTCTTGCGGGAACCCTCCTGCGTCTTTACAGAAAACATCGGCAAACCCAAACTTCAAGCAACCACGTGGCAATCCATTCGCTGACACAAACGCGGCCTATATCTCTGCTCTAGGTTAACACACTTAGCCCGCAACCTAGATGGTCCCCGCTGCCAGTTGAGAAGAACTTGCGTTCTTTCACTCGCTGTCTTCGTATGTGCTTGCCGTAGTGATGGGTAAGCTTTCTTCCTGTCTTGCTTCGCGCAGGATGTCGATGCTGCCTTTGAAGTAAGCTCCCTCTTCAATTGAAATGCTCGCCGAAGTCAAATCCCCAGTAACATTGCCGGAACGCCGTACCTCGATCTTTTCACGGGCGTTCACGTTCCCGTTCACAGAGCCGAGGATGACCACCTGCCGCGCCTGAATCTCGGCCTTCACTTTTCCGTTCGATCCGACCGTCAGACAATGGTCCTGCAGGTTGACCGTTCCTTCAAACTGCCCATCAATGACCAAGTCTTCGTTTGCAGACATTTCCCCTTTCAGGACGATGGACCGGCCGATGACGGCCTGGACCTGGCCCTGAGAACTTACGCTTGTGTCTTTTCGAATGCTTTCTGGCATAGAGGTTTCCACCTTAGTAGTTTCTGGGGTAGCGGGCACGGTCGGTTGAGCGATTGAAACACTGGGTTGCGACTTTTTTTCCTTTTCCCACCACATAATTTACTCCTAACCATTGTAATCATGGCGGAAAAGACCGCCTGCCGCCCCCCTCGTCGCCCTGCATATTAACCCGGAAGCCAACAAGATTGCAACGATCTTTCGCACCTTATACCAAGAGTTTTGGCCTTCGTCACGTCCGGGCGAGTAGCGAGGGGATTGTTGCAGGAGAACCAGCCCACCTTAATGTTTTTCTTTCGGCTGGAAGCGCGGTGAGGCGATAAGTTTCTTAGTTTCGGCCGCAATCAGATCTCCCATGCGGGAAGTTGAAATAGGACGCTTGCGGCCCGGGAGATCAGGAGTTCGAGCTCCGCGTTTCAGGACCTTTTCAATCGCCACCTCGATTGCCGCTGCGGGGCGTTCCATCCGGAAGGAGTAACGCAACATGAGGGCCGCGGAGGCAATCGCAGCAATAGGATTGGCACGTTTTCGCCCGGCGATGTCCGGTGCCGATCCATGCACAGGCTCATACATGCCCGACCTCTCGCCCAGACTTGCCGACGGCAACAACCCGATCGAGCCCGTGAGCATCGCGGCCTCGTCACTGAGGATATCACCGAACATATTGTTGGTGAGGATGACGTCAAAACTTGTGGGCTTTGAAATCAGGCTCATGGCGCAATTGTCAACGTAAAGGTGATCCAACTCGACGTCAGTGTAGGACTGCCTGACCCGATTGACCACTTCGCGCCATAAACGAGAGCTTTCAAGCACGTTGGCCTTGTCGACCGAAGTCACCTTCCGCCTTCGCACACGGGCAAGCTGGAATGCCCGATGGGCGACGCGCTCAATCTCGTGTTCGCGGTAGACCTCAGTATTCACACCCATCCGCTCGCCGTTCTTGGAAAAGATGCCTCGTGGATTGCCAAAATAGATTCCGCCCATCAGTTCCCGAACAATTACAAGATCGGTTCCTCGCACCAAGGCAGGCTTCAGCGCCGACATACTCACGAGGGAACTGATGACGCGCGCCGGCCGCAGATTTGCGTAAAGGCGCAGCCTTTGGCGCAATTGCAGCAAGCCGTGCTCGGGACGGCTGTCCGGCCGCCTGGAATCCCATCTCGGGCCGCCTACTGCGCCCAGAAGAACGGCTTGTGCGTGATTGCAGATTGAAATGGTCTCGGGGGGGAGAGGAACGGCGGTGGCGTCAATGGCACACCCTCCAACCAACCCCGTCTGAAAACGGAATCTGGGTCCAGTGACTTCTTCAACCGCCCTCAGGACTTTGAGGGCTTCGTCGGTTACCTCCGGCCCAATTCCGTCACCCGGTAGGACGGCTACTTTAAATATGCCATGCATTTGATAACAGGCATCTTACACGAACATTAGCTGAAATCACAAGATATAATTGAAGTTAAACCAGATAACCACGTCCAATGGGGAGAAAAACAATTGGCACATGAAAGAAAATCCATTTTATTTTCAGCAGGTTATAAACAGAACCGCAAGGCATGACGAGCAAATCCAGTTCGCCGAACCTGCAAGCGAACCAGTCAAGAAAGGTCAGTATCCACCGGGCAAAAGACGATCGACCAGTTCATTTTCGTGCACTGAGCCGCTGCCTGCGGCTGCGGCTTCCTCCACAGCCCGACGAATTTCATAGACTCCTTTATTCGCAGCCTGTAGATAGGCACGGGTGCCGGCCTCAACCACGTTGCCGCTCACGGCCTTTCCCGAGAACTCCTTTCCCTGAAATCGGGCACGAATCGAAACTTCTGCGGTTCCGTCAGGCCCGGCGCTCACGGTATGCACGGAAAAATCGACAACGGTACCCGGAGTTCCCGTAATGCGATCGATGGCAAGGAAGGCGGCATCGCAGGGACCTTCCGCGGTGGCTGATTCGTGGTAGGTCTGTCCGTCTCGCTCCAGCTCAACGGTTGCCGTCGAGCGTCCGCCGCTGTTCGAGACACTTTCAAGGTGCTTCAAAGTATAAAGTTCGGGGATATTTTCGAATCCCTCGTTGACAATGGAAATCAAGTCCTCGTCGTAAACATTCTTCTTGCGGTCAGCCAGCCGGGAGAACAACTCGTAGGCACGCTCCAGCTCCGGCTTCGTAAGATCGTAACCCAACTCTCGATAGCGGTTCGCCAGCGCGTGACGCCCGGAGTGCTTCCCGAGCACAATATGGTTCGCGGGCATCCCCACCGTCTCCGGCGAAATGATTTCATACGTGATCGCATTTTTCAGGACACCGTCCTGGTGAATGCCTGCCTCGTGGGCAAAGGCGTTCCTCCCGACGATGGCTTTATTTCTTTGAAGCTGCATTCCGGTCAGGCGAATCAGCATCTGGCTTGCGGAGTAAAGCTCCTCAGTATGGATGTCGGTATAGACAGGCTCAACATCGCGCCGCACGAGAAACGCCATCACGACTTCTTCGAGAGCCGCATTGCCGGCCCGTTCGCCAATTCCGTTGATCGTGCACTCCACCTGTCGAGCCCCGCCGCGAACGCCGGCAAGCGTATTCGCCACCGCCAGGCCCAGGTCATCGTGGGTATGGGTACTCAAAGTAACATTTTCAATTCCACGGACATTGGCCTTAACATCGGCAAACATCTTCTCGTATTCAGGCTCGAGGCAATACCCCACTGTATCCGGCAGATTCAGTACGTTCGCTCCGGCTTCCACGGCAGCCTGGCAACATTCGATCAGATAGCTCCGGTCGGTCCGGCCGGCATCCTCCGGAGAGAATTCGACGTCGGGACAAAGCGATTTGGCATAGCCAACGGCCCAGGAAATCATGTTCAGGACTTCTTCCCGGGTCTTGTGGAGCTTGTATTTCAAATGAATATCCGACGTGGCCAGAAAGGTGTGAATGCGGGGCTTCGCAGCGTCTCTTAATGCCGCCCAGGCGCGGTCGATGTCGACCTGGTTTGCCCGAGCCAGCGCCGCAACCGTGGGCCGCCGAACCTCACCCGCAATTGCCGATACAGCATCGAAATCCCCCTGGGAGGCAACAGGAAATCCTGCCTCGAGGATATCGACCCCAAGGCGTTCAAGCTGATGAGCCATCTCGAGCTTCTCTTCGAGATTCATGCTGCAGCCCGGCGATTGCTCGCCATCACGAAGCGTCGTATCGAAGATATACAGTTTTTCACTCATTTGGCACCCTCAGCCCGGGATATGAAATGAATCGCCAGAACCGTAAACCAGTCATCCCAGCTGACCCACCGATTCGGTTATTGTCCAACCGGTCGGTAGGTAAAGTCAAATTATTTTATCACGCGTCTTCCTGCGCTCTCGCCCTGCCTGATGACAACCTTTGTCTGTCGAATAAGGCTCCGTTTTGTATGTCAAAAGGAGCATCAAACTCGTTTGCCCGAGACTTGTTGCCTGCATCGATCCATGCTGGTAGCATAGAAGATCAGGAATACTTGGAAAACTCTTCTGCTCTTAGCCCGGTCGCATCAGAACAGACGCGTATGAGAATTTGCCAGTTCAGCAAATGCTACTTTTACAGGCCCTAGGGATTTATTGTCAAATCTCATTCAGCGCCAATTTTGAAGATCGGCGCATCCGTTTTATCTTCTTCTTCATCTCATAAGGTGCCAGGTTGACGACAATGAAGGACGAGGTTGGTAAGAATGAAGGCATGCACGTCAGGATCTTGCGAAACAAGAAACATGAATTGCGGCGGGGGTGTGCACTGAAATGTAGCGTCAATTCAGAGCGCGGGCCGCGTTTAATTCTTGCAAGCCCACCGCATGTTCCATTGCCTGGTAATCCCAACTTGTAGCAGTTTTTTGTCCGGAGTAATGTCCGGTACGTCGTAATCCAAATTTGGTGGCGGAAAACTCAGCCTGTGGAAGCCAACCCAATAGCTTCTTATGCTGGCCGAAGCATGCAGGTTGCGGCATGTCTCTGAAGACACTGAAGGAAAGGAAAGAACAAAGGCGAGGCGCCACGATTAAAAGATCTCTCTAGCTCATGTTGATCCCGATGATACGCCAACACAAAAAAAGAATTTTGGTTTCCCCCTGTTCGCAGGCTTACTTGCCAGCGTGCCAGCAATACGCGCGGCGTGCGCATCGCGCAATCCTGGCGGCTCTATTTCTTTGCGCGTTCCTCTGGACTCCAGGCTTCGCGTCTGCCCAGTCTGAGACGGGAGCTCTCCACGGCAAAACGACGGCCAAGGACCCTCAAGGCCAGTCGTTTGTTGTTGCCGGGGTGGCCATAAAGTTGACCGGAATCACCCCGGGGTTGCCATCTCAAACGGCTTATTCCAGAGAGAACGGCGAATACAAGATTCAGGGCTTGCCTGCAGGCTCTTACACCCTGGAAGCTACCATTGAGGGATTCAAGCCGGTCACGCGGAAAATCAACATCCTGGCCGGGCAGACCACGGTCGAAAACATTCTGATGCAATTTGAAACAATCCGCCAGAAAGTTGAGGTGCGAGAGATTGCACCGGTCATTTCGACCCAGGGCACAACACCGCCAACTGTGACACTGCAACCCAAACAGCTTAAGACCCTTCCGGTTGTGCAGCACGAATTCAAGCAGGAGCTTCCGATTACTCCGGGGGTTGTCAAGATCCAGAGCGGTAAGATTTACATTAAGGGCGTCCCAGAAGGCCAAAGCATGCTCCTGCTTGACTCCGCGCAGGCCGTAAACCCTGTTACAGGCGCTTACTCCATCGACGTCCCCATCGACGCCATCCAAAGCCTTGACGTCTATAAAGCGCCTTTCGGCACACAGTACGGAGGGTTCGTCGGCGGAGTAACCAACATCCAATTGAAACCGCCGCCAGACCAGTGGCACCTGAGCATGAACGATCTTAACCCCAGCCTGCGAGCCAAGGAAGGCCATCTGGTCGGTTTCTCCAGAGCAACGCCGCGGATGCGTTTTGGCGGACCTCTATGGAAACACAAAGTCAATTTCGCCGAGTCTTTTCTTTATGAAATGAGAAAACCGAAAGTGGACGGCCTCGCGTGGCCAGATGACTCCACTTACATCCAGGGCTACAACTCAATCACAAATTTCCAGTTTCTGTTATCGACTCGGCACTACGTCTCGCTTAGCGTAAACCTGTTCCCCATGCGTGCCCAGTGGGCCAACCTCAACGCTTTGATACCGAGGCCCGCCGCGGCGGACAAAGGCCAAAAGGGTTATTCGATCGATGGCACAGACACCTACCAGTTCAACTCCGGCGGCATCCTGCACACTCTTTTCAAATTCATCAAAATGGACACCTACGCCCACGGGAATGGTCCGGAGGATATGCTTCTGACGCCAACCGGCGTTGGCGGGAACTACTTCAACACCTTTGCCCGAACCAGCCACCAGGAGGAAGGACAAACCATCTACAGGTTCCCTACCAAGAACTGGCTGGGCAAACAGGAAATGCTGATTGGAGCCGATATCATCCATCGCGATTTCACGGGTACCAGCCAATCCGATACTGCGATCGCGGGTTTCGGCCAGGACCACTGGATCATGACTGACCGTTTGGCAGGGACCATGGGATTGCGTTACTTTGGCACAACAAACGGGAACGAAGTGAACTTCGCTCCACGTCTCAGCATGGTTTACGCCCTCAGTCGAAGCGCGAAAACAGTCCTGCGCGCAGGTGCCGGGGTGTTTTATGACCGCACTCCCCTGCTTGCAGGTTCTTTCGCAGACAATCCCATGCGGATCGTAACACCTTTCGACTCAAGCAGTTCTCCGTCGGGACCATCGGTGACCTATCCGAACGCCTGTGCCCGAATAATCTCCGGCAGTCCCCAGATTCTTCCAAGCTGCTCGGATCTCGGCAGTACACCGCGCAATCTCACCTGGCGGGTCCAGCTTTCCCATCGCTTTTCGAAGAAATTGAACACAAAGCTCAGCGCTCTTTACAGCCACACATCCAGGCTTTTCGTCATCAACCCTCCTTCGCAGCCGGATGGCAGCAAGATGCTCCTGCTCTTGAACCGAGGCAGCTCGCGCTACCACGAGTACGAATTCACCGTGAATTACAGACCCAGTGAAAACGCAAACCTCAGCATGTCTTATGTCCGGAGCAGCAGCCAAGGCGATTTGAATACAACGGATCACATCTATGTGCCATTTGAGACCCCGGTCATCCGGCCCGACAAGTACGCCAACCTGCCTTCCGACGTTCCCAATCGCCTGACTGGGTACGGGATGTTCAAGCTTCCCTGGGGAATCACCCTGAGTCCATCGGTCGACTTGCATTCCGGCTTTCCCTATTCCAACGTCGATGAACGCTACAATTATGCGGGAGAGCCAAACACCAACCGTTACCCAATCTATTTCTCGCTCAACTGGGCTGTTTATAAAGACTTTCCGTTACCCTTTCACATCCATCGCGGACACAAGTTCCGCTTCGGCATTTATTCCCTTAATACGACCGGCCGGAGAAATCCCACAGCCGTCTACAACAACATCACTTCACCCCTCTTCGGACAATTCACCGGCCTTGGCAAACGCATCAACGGAATCATCGTTGAGTTTGCTGATTGACGAGCAAACGCGTCCTGCAGCACTATACGAAGCACATCCCAGGGTAACGTGAAATTAAGGCCGAGTTTGCGCTTTGTGGAAACCTTGCGAGATTCCGGGCGAAATTGAGGCCAACGGGCTTCGGATTGACCAGTATGCCGGATCGATCTCAACGCATCGGCGCACGGCTGTCAATCGAGAGCCGCCACAGGGCTGGACCCCGCGCGGGACAGGCGTTCCCTCTTCAACTCCGCAGTCTGCAGGCTGTTCCTGAAGAACAGAAGCAAAACATTTGGAGCATTCCCTAGCCCCGCCGTATCCAACAGGCTCGTAGAAAGGCGCCTGGAGGGCTGGCATCAGGTCACAGGCCCGCGGTTTTTGGGAAAAGTCCCTGCACGACGTCAGGGTGGGGGAAAAGCTGGGTTCTGCGTCGTCCTCACAATCCAGGAATAATGGTATAGGCCATCTGGCAAGCTCTCGCCGAGGCATCGAAAAGTTCCTACTGAACTTTTTCCGGGAATGAGAAGACCGGATCGATATCGACCGGGACATTCTGGGCCGCGCGCAGTGCAGATTGGAGAGTGGCAGGCATCGCATCATAACGGCCAAACCATGTTTCCGCGCGAGCCCGGTCCCCGGTAGCTTCGATCTCGAGCAGTTCTTTGGCCAGTTTTGCCATCGCGCCGGGCATACGCTGGTAGTTGATCGCGTATCGCTTCGTTCCGGAGTCCCACGTGATCGCATTCTGCGCGTTCAGGTAGTTGAATTCCATGATCTCGGCCTTCCCGTGCGCTTCACCGGTGCCGAAGCGCACCGTGCGAAAGATTCCGGCCACATAGGAAGTGTAATATTCATCCAGCTTCGATTTCGGGAGCACATCGTGGTCAACCAGCCATCCCAGGCCGTACATGCCCACAACATCCGCCTTGGCTTCTTCAAGCGCCGAGTAATCCGGCCCGATCGCTTCCCGTATCTTCTCTCGTTTCTTTCCGACGCGCGCATAAGCGGGACCGAGGCCGTGTGACATTTCATGCATAACGACCATGGCCACGTATCCATTGGCCGTCACCTGCGCCGCCTGTTCAGGCGCCATTAACTGCCTGGCGAGGGGCAGGATCACATAGTTGACGCGAGCATCCATAAAATTCTTGAAGAAGACCTTCTTGGTACCCTTGGCCTCGTGGATTCTGGGATCGTTCGGCAAATTGTCGGCGACTGCCTGATAGCCATGCGCCAGTTCGCCGGCGCGAAAGGGCGAATCCACCACTTCCATAGGCGTCACATGGCCTTGCATCGACGGCAAATCTTCAGGTGGCAGCGGCAGAGCGCGCTGGATCATCGGAACATATTCCTGGTACAAGGCGAGCTTCCGGCTTTCCGCTTCATTCCGAATCAATACCGCCGCACCATACGATGTCTTAACTCCGAGCAGGCCATCCAGGTAGGTTTCGTACGGCCCAAAAATCACGTCGATTTTGGGGGCTTTCAAGTCAACCCATTGAATGTCGCTCGGGTAATAGTTGTCACTCAGCAAAGCCTCGGCGCGCATCTTCAGAAACCTGGCAAACATCTTGTCGTCTGAGAGGCCGGCCGCGTCGCGGAGATCTTTCGCTGCCTTCTTCAGGAAGTGCTTGTATGCCACGTTGTAGGGAATAGCGGCCAGATCAATGTCCTCGCGCCGGATGATCGTGTAAGGGCTGTAAATATCCTGCCTTGAGCCCGGGTGAGTCTTGACGTAGGTATCAATTTCGTCACGCGTCAAATCTGTCGGATAAAGCCAATGTCCGGGCGGCATGGGATCGTTCCCCACAAAGGGCCTGTTTTCATCCAGAAGATCAAAGCGGCTTCCATTGATCATGAGCAGGCGCCGCAGCTCGATGTCAGAAGAATGCTTGCTGTGCTCCAGCGATTTGTAAAGCTCAAGAGCGTCCGGATCACTCTGCCGCCAGAAAATATCGTCGAGGTAACGCGAGGCATCGACCAGCTTGTCCACTACCCGCCGTTGTTTCCGTGTCAGGCCCGAGTCGTCAAACGGCATTTCCACGCGCCGCCACTTTGCCAGGCGCGCCGCCAGGTTCGGAGCCACCAACCCAAAGCGTGGGCCGTTCCTCTGGTTGGATACGTTGGCTTCTGCACATGCCATCGAAAATCCTGTTAACAGGACGATGATTCCGAATCGGATGTTTCTCCCCATCGTGCCTCCCTTCGTGGGTCCGCAGTGGCGTTGTTTCCGTCGCTGCGAATCGTCGCGCGGGGCGTCCATTATCAACTGATGGTTCTAGCGATCAGTCGCCTCACGCCTGAGGTAATGGTCAAAGAAGTCCGATGCTGCATGAAAGGCGCGCAACCAAGTCGAATGGAGCAGAAAAACATGGACTTCGTTCGGAAAAACAAGTTGCTGAAAAGGAACTCCCTGCTTTCGAAGCGCTTCCACCAGGTGAACCATCTCCTTAAAGGGCACTTCGGGGTCGTCATCCCCCTGGATCAACAGCACGGGCGACCGCCACGTCTTCACGTGGGCCAGGGGAGAAGATTCGAACGCCAGCCGCTCCGCCTCCGG
>JARRJI010000123.1:0-9882 GCA_037379595.1 Acidobacteriota bacterium
CCGAACAATGCCATCCTCACGCTGGTGGGTGACCTTGACCCCACCGAGGCTCTTGAACAGATCAAGAAATATTTCGGAAACATTCCCTCGCAGCCGGCTCCGCCCAAAGTCGATCTCACGGAGCCCGAACATTACGGCCAGCGGCGTGAGACCATCCAGGACCCGCTGGCGCGCCTGCCGATGCTCCTGATCGCCTACCACATTCCCGCGGGCAATACGGCGGACAATTACGCCCTCCAGGTGCTGGCCAACATCCTGAGCAGGGGTGAAAGTTCGCGCCTCTACCAGCACCTGGTTAAGGATCAACAACTGGCCACCTCCATCCAGGTCCAGGCCGACACACGCATCGGTCCCAGCCTTTTCTATGTGGTCGCCATGCCACGTCCCGGCGTCAAACCCGAGGATTTGGAGAAGGCTATCGAGGCGGAAATCGCCGCCGTGAAAAAGGACGGCGTGACGGAAGCCGAAATGAATAAAGCGCGTGCCCAGTTCCGCCGGCGGCAGATCCAGTCCAGACAGTCGGACCTCTATACGGCCATCCGCATCGGCGAATACGCCGCGAAGTTCAACGACCCCAACTTGATTAACACCATCTTCGACAAGTTCAACGCCGTCACCGCACAACAGGTGAAGGAAGTCGCAAACAAATACCTGATTCCCAGCCAACAGTCAGTGGTGATTGACTTGCCCGCCAGCCAGAAAACCGTGGCGGCAAACCGCTAAAGGAGGGTGAAAGTGAAACGGACATTTCTTCTTCTTATCGCGACAGTGCTCGCACTTGGAACCTGCAGCGTCACTCTCCTGGGGCAAGGCATGGAGGGAAGCAAGGCGGTTCCGCTCAGCAAGGTGGTGCGGCTCAATCGCGCTCCCGTGAACAAACAAATCCTGCGCGTCAAGCTGCCTCGCCCGCGGGAAATCAAGCTGGACAACGGCCTGGATATCCTGGTTCTGGAGCGCCACCAGCTTCCAACAGGGGCCTTCATGCTCTGGATCAAACCCGGAGCGCTCAACGACCCTCGCGACCTTCCCGGCCTGGCGAAATTCACAGCCGACTGAGCGAAGGAACAACCCATCGCAGCAGTGCCCAGCTTGCCCGCAACGTTGACGACATCGGAGCCAGTCTCGACGCCTCGGCAGATTTCGGCCGCAGCATCTCGGTCGTCACAGCCTCTGGGCTGGTCGAGAACACCGATCGCATCCTGGAATTGATGAGCGACGTGGTCCTCAACCCAACGTTCCCGAACGATGAGCTCGCCAAGTACAAGAAGCGACAACTCGCGGCCCTGCAGGAAATGCGTTCAGAGCCGAGTTTCCTGGCGCGCGAGAGATTTTATGAGGTGCTTTACGGCGATTTTCCGGCCTCCGAAGTCTCTGCCACGCCGGAGTCCGTCAATAAGGTGACGCGCGAGGATCTTGAGAAATTCCACGGCGAGTACTATGCGCCGAACAACGCCATTCTCGGCGTGGCGGGCGACGTTGAATTCGACGCGGTTGTGCAGCTTATCAGGAAATACTTCGGCGGCTGGAAAAGCCATCCGATTCAGGCGGTTGATCTCCCGCCGCTGCCCAAACCAACACCGGCAAAGGTCGTCCTTGTGGACCGGCCCGATTCCGTCCAGACCGACATCATGGCCGGGAATTATGCTTTGCCACGCAACGACCCCAACTATATTCCGCTGACCGTGACAAACCACATTCTAGGCGGCGGCCCAGCGGCTCGATTGTTCCTCGATTTGCGCGAGGAAAAGGGCTACACCTACGGTGCCTACAGCTACTTCCGGTCGGACACTTATCCCGGCCCCTGGATCGCTTCCACTGAGGTCCGCACAGCGGTCACGGATGGCTCTGTACACGAACTGATGGCTCAGTTCAAGAAAATCCGTAATGAGGATGTTCCAGAGCAGGAACTGGATGAAGCCCGGCGCGCCATCGTGGCGAGCTTTGCGCTCTCACTCGAGCGGCCCACCACCCTGCTGAACGCCTGGCTGACAGTGGATTATTACAAGCTTCCGCAGGATTATTGGGACCAGTATCCGGAAGAAGTCGCAATGGTGACGCCGCAGGTGGTGCAGGAGACGGCCAGGAAATACATCGATCTCGACCATCTCCAGGTGGTCTGCGTCGGCAACGGAAAGGCAATCAAGGACGCGCTCAAGAAATACGGCCCGCTCGAGGTTTACGACACCAACGGCAAACGAATCGAGTGATCAGGCTGAAGCGCGTGGCGCGGCAGCGGCTATTCTCCGAGTACCTTGATCACCACGCGCTTGCGCCGCTGGCCGTCGAATTCGGCGTAGTAGACCTGCTGCCACGGGCCAAGGTCAAGTCGGCCCATGGTCACGGGAACCAGCACCTGGTGTCCAATCAGAAGGTTTTTCAGGTGGGCATCGCCGTTGGTTTCGCCAGTCCTGTGGTGGCGATAGTTGGCGCGGAAGGGAGCGAGTTTCTCCAGCCACTCGTCGATGTCGGCGATCAGGCCGTCCTCGGCATCGTTGATATAGACTCCGGCCGTGATGTGCATGGCAGAAGCCAGGACCAGGCCTTCTTCGATTTTGGCGGACGAAAGTGCTTTCTCCAACTCCGCCGTAATATTGATGAATTCGCGCTTCCTCTTTGTGTTGAACCACAGGTACTGCGTGTACGCTTTCATAGGGCATCAGCCTCCTATTATGAGTTCGGCATTCCTCAGGCGGGGGGTCAACCGTTGGCCACCCCTGCCCAAAAACACAGGCTTATTGTAGAATGTATGGTTACCTGATTAGCCGTTTGCCTGTCTCGCCACGACAGATTACACTAACAGGGCTCGCTTTTTTAGGGGAAAACAGGAAAATAGCAGGAGGCTTGATATGAAATCCGGCAATTCCAGCCGAAGCGCCGTGAATGTTTCGGAGGCCAATGCTGCAGAAACGCAGTTGGTCCAACAACAGGAGCGCGCCCGCCGGGCGGACCCGCAACTTCTGAAGGATCTTCTGGAAAAGATGTTGCTGGTTCGGCGTTTTGAAGAGAAATCTGCCGAGATGTACACGCTCGGAAAGATCGGCGGTTTTTGCCATCTATACATCGGACAGGAAGCGGTTGCCACGGGCGCCATCTCAGCCCTGGAACCTCAGGACGCAGTTCTCTGCTCTTACCGGGAGCACGGCCACGCGCTGGTTCGCGGAATGGACCCGGGACCCATCATGGCCGAGCTTTTTGGCAAGCAGACCGGCTGCTCAAAGGGCAAGGGCGGTTCCATGCACATCTTCGACCCGCGAGTGGGATTCCTGGGCGGGCACGGCATTGTGGGCGGACAGATACCGCTGGCCGCGGGCGTCGCCTTTGCCGCCAAGTATTTGAACCAGTCGCGCGTCACGCTGTGCTTCTTTGGCGAAGCAGCGATCAATATCGGCTCGTTCCACGAATCGCTGAACCTTGCGCAGTTGTGGAAACTTCCGGTCGTTTTTATCTGCGAAAACAACGAGTTCGGCATGGGGACGCCCATTCTCAAGACTTCCGCCCTGCGCGACCTTTCGGAAAAAGGCGGGTCTTATGGCATGGCGCGGGCTGCTGTGGATGGCATGGATGTTCTGGCAATGTACGAGGCTGTTTCTGAAGCGGTCGAGCGGGCGCGCAAAGACGATCTACCGACGCTGATTGAGGCGCGCACCTACCGCTTTATGGGCCATTCGATGTCCGATCCCGCCCATGGCGTCTACCGGACCAAGGAAGAACTCACCGAGCACCGGCAACGCGACCCCATCAAACGTTTTAGTTCCACGCTGGAATCTCTTGGCATTATCAATCAGGAGTATATCGACGACCTCGATAACAAAATTCATGAAGTGGTCGACCAGGCCGTGGCATTTGCGGACGAAAGTCCCGACCCGACACCAGACCAGCTGACCACGGACGTCTACCTTCCATAAGGCAGGCGGAGTACAGATTTTTTAGCGTCATCAACTTGCGGCGTCCAAGGCTTCTGCGGCTGTCAGCTTTTGCCGGGCCGGCGACCGCCGCCACAAAAAAGAGGGATACCAATGGCAGTTATCGCATTCCGGGAGGCATTGAATCAGGCGCTGCGCGAAGAAATGCAGCGTGATGAGCGTGTCTTCCTGATGGGTGAAGAAGTCGGCGCCTATAACGGCGCCTACAAAGTCAGCAAAGGATTGCTCGATGAATTTGGTCCCAAGCGCGTCCTCGACACTCCCATTACGGAGCTGGGATTTACGGGGCTCGGCGTGGGTGCGGCCATGGGAGGTTTGCGGCCGATCGTTGAGATGATGACTTTCAACTTTTCCATGCTGGCTCTCGATCAGATTGTGAACAGTGCGGCGAAAATGCTTTACATGTCGGGAGGCCAGGTTGGCGTGCCGATGGTAGTTCGGGGACCGGGTGGCGCGGGCCATCAGCTTGCCGCCCAACACTCGCAAGCACTGGAAGCCTGGTTCTGCCACGTTCCAGGCCTCAAAGTGGTAACCCCGTCCACGCCCAAAGACGCCAAGGGCCTGCTCAAGTCCTCGATTCGCGACAACAACACAGTTGTTTTCATCGAGTCGGAAGTCCTCTACGGCCTGAAGGGTGAAGTTCCGGAAGAGGAATTTACGATTCCTTTGGGCGTTGCAGAAATCAAGCGTCCCGGCAAGGACGTCACCCTGATTGCACATGCCAAGATGGTCCATGTGGCGCTGCAGGCCGCCGAGGAACTCGAAAAGGAAGGTATCGATGCCGAGATCATTGATCCTCGGACGCTTCGGCCGCTCGACACAGAAACCATCATCCAGTCCATCCAAAAAACCAACCGGGCCGTCGTCGTGGAAGAAGGCTGGCCTTATTGCGGCGTCGGGGCCCAGGTGGTTGACACCATTCAGCACCAGGCTTTCGATTATCTCGATGCGCCCATCCTGCGGGTAACGGGTGCTGACGTTCCGATGCCTTATGCAAAGCCGTTGGAACACCTTTGCGCGCCGGACAAGGCCCGCGTCATTGACGCCGTTCACCGGGTGACGTACAAGAGTTAGCCCGGTCAATTTTCCTCAAGGGGTTTAAGCATGGCATCTCGTGTACTCATGCCCAAGGGCAGTGACACTATGACCGAGGGCAAGGTCCTGAAGTGGCTCAAGAACGAAGGTGAGAAGGTCGCCACCGGCGACGCCCTGGTCGAAATTGAGACCGACAAAGTCGACATGGAAGTGGAATCCATGGCGGGCGGAGTCCTTCGCAAGGTTCTGGTTCAGGCGGGCGAAACCGTTCCCGTCGGCCAGATGCTGGCCATCATCGGCAAGGCCGATGAAGACATTTCCTCACTGGTTTCGGCCAACGGCGGCGCTCCCCCAGCCAAGGCTCCTGCCGAAAAGAAAGAAGCTCCAGCCGCTCAACCGGCTCCGGCTGCACCAACGGCCGTCCCGGCACCCGAGCTGGCAAGGCCCGTGGCTGTCGCAGCCGGCGGGCGTATTCTGGCTTCGCCGCTGGCCCGCCGCATCGCGCGCGAGTCCGGGCTCGATCTGGCCGCCATTCAGGGCTCCGGCCCCGGCGGGCGGATTATCCGCCGCGACGTGGAAGGGGCACTGGCCGAGGGCGCTCCGATGCGCGCTCCCGCCGGTCCTCAACTTGTTCCGCCAGGCGTCGAATATCGTGACGAACCCCTCAGCCAGATGCGTAAGACGATCGCGGCTCGGCTTACCCAGAGCCTGGGCCCTGTACCCCACTTCTACCTGACCATTGAAGTGGATATGAAAAAGGCCAAGGAACTGCGCGAAGCCGCGAATAAGCTGAACTCGGAGCTGAAACTCACTTACAACGACATCATTGTGAAGGCTTGCGCGACAGCGCTGACCCAGCATCCAGATACCAACGCCAGCTACACGGGCGATGCCATCCGTTACTACAATCGCGTCAACGTCGGCATCGCGGTTGCCATTGAAGGCGGCGGGCTCATCACGCCTGTTGTCCGGGATTGCAATCGCAAGACCCTTCAGCAGATTTCGGCAGAATCCAAGGACCTGATCGCCCGGGCCCGCACCCGCAAGTTGAAGCCCGAAGAATACGCAGGAAGCACATTCAGCGTCTCGAATCTCGGCATGATGGGCATTGAGGAGTTCTCGGCCGTCATTAATCCGCCCGAGGGCGCCATCCTGGCCGTGGGCTCGGTGGCGGAAAAACCCGTGGTGGAGGAAGGACAGATTGCCGTCGGTTTGCGCTGCAAAATGACGCTCTCATGCGATCATCGCGTGGTCGATGGTGCAACAGGAGCAAGGTTCCTGCAAACTTTCAAACAGATTCTTGAGAATCCCGTCCTCATGGCACTTTGATCTGTTGCCATACTGAAACGCATGCCGGGTTTCGCGCCCGGCATGAGTCCCTGCGGATAAGCGAAAGCCACGTTACGCCGTCTCAACCTCACGCTTTGCGGCCGTCTGCTTGGGAGCCTCTCGCGTTTCCAGCGGAAACCCTTTTTCTTTCCAGCCTGCCAGACCGCCGGCAAGCGGCCGGACGCGCGTAATGCCACGCCGTTTGAGCATCAGCGCCACACGGGCGCTGGTCGCTTCATTCGGTCAAGTACAGTAAAGAATCAACTCGCGGTCCGGCGGAATTTCCTGGTACCGCTGGTCGAATTCCTCTGAGGGCACGTAAAGTGCCCCGGGAATCGTGCTGGGATCGGCCTCAAAATCCATTGAGTGCCGCAGGTCCATCACCGTCACATCTTCGCCCGCCTCTATTTTCTGTTTCAGCTCTTCGGGTGTGATGCGGTTGATTCGGAGCGAACGGAGAAAGCGCCGCCGTTGGAGGAATTTCCAGACGATGTAAAGGGCGAGTCCACTCACCAGCAGCACCAGGAGCCCCGCGCCAAGGCCGAGCGCGATTTGTGCGATCTTTTCGAGCTGATGGCTGAAAACAAAGCCAAGCCCCACAAACGCCCCGACGTAAGCAAGCGCCCCCACCCCGTCGTACAGCAGGAAACGAGTCAACCGCATTCCCAGCATCCCGGAAAGGGGCGGCGCGGCCATACTTAGTCCAGGTACGAATTTTGCCACCACCAGCGCATTGGCGCCCTGGCGGGCAAAGAGGTTTTCCGTATTCCGGACACAGGAATCCGGTTCAAGCGAGATGCGGCATATCAGGCTGAGCACCCGCGACCCTTTGTAGCGTCCAATCTGATACCAGAGGCTGTCCGCCAGCAGTGACCCTGCCACCGGGACAAGAAGGACGCCTGCCAGCGTCAGGCTGCCCGATCCAGCCAAAGCGCCAGCCGCCAGCAGCAAGGGGACTGATGAAATCGGGAAACCGAACTGCTCGGCAAAAACCCACGCCGCCAGAATCAGGTAACCGTGGTGCAGAATGAAGCGGAGAGTCTCATCCATCTGGGAAAATCCTCTTGTCCCAACCGGGAAGCTCTGAAGATTATTCTCACCCGGCTTCGGCGGAAAAAACACCTCTTTCCGGCTCAAAGCAAAAAACGTAAGGTATCAATATCTTGGATGAGTGGGGCTTGCCCGGAGGTTCGAGCTTGTTCATTTCCATGAGAATCTTGGAGGAAAATCGAGACTCATGTATTCTGTTGAACGATGCCACGAGATTCGAAAAAGCAATTCAAGATCGGTCTGGTCCAGATGGCTTGTGGCCCAGACCCGCGCCAGAACCTTCGCCGGGCCATCAAGGGCGTAGCCGAAGCGGCCCGCAAGGGGGCGGCGATTGTCTGCCTTCCTGAGCTTTTCGCTTCCACCTATTTCTGCCAGCGCGAGGATGCCTCCATTTTCGATCTGGCCGAACCTATTCCCGGCCCCATCACGCAAGCCCTCAGCCGGACAGCGAAAAAGGCCCATGTTGCCGTCATCGCACCCGTGTTTGAGCGCCGCGCGGCGGGCGTTTACCACAACAGCGTGGCCGTTATCGGCAGCGACGGCAAGCTTGCGGGCCTCTACCGCAAGATGCACATCCCCGACGATCCGGGCTACTACGAAAAGTTTTATTTCACTCCCGGCGACCTGGGCTTTCATGCCATCAGAACGAGTGTAGGCCCGGTTGCGCCGCTCATCTGCTGGGACCAGTGGTACCCGGAGGCCGCGCGCCTGGTGGCGCTGGAGGGCGCCAACGTCATCTTTTATCCCACCGCCATCGGGTGGCATCCTCATGAAAAGAAACGCTACGGCTCGGCGCAACGTGATGCCTGGAAAACCGTCCAGCGGGGCCACGCCATCGCCAATGGAGTCTACGTTGCCGTGGTCAATCGAGTCGGGCACGAAAAGGTAGCGGGCGGCGCCGGAATCGAGTTCTGGGGCTCTTCGTTCATCGCCGATCCTCAGGGCGTGGTGATTGCGGAGGCCTCGACGGACCGCGAAGAAGTTCTGACCGCCGAAGTCGATCTCACGCACCTTGAGGACGTCCGCCGGAACTGGCCGTTCCTTCGCGACCGCCGTATCGATGCCTACCAGGGACTCGACCGGCGATTTCTAGGGGTGACAACACGGAGCGAGAAAGCCTAGTGGTCCGGACACCACAAGCCCTCGGGTATCGCCTGCCCGCGGAGTGGGAACCTCACGAAGCCACGTGGATCGGCTGGCCGCACAATCTGACCGACTGGCCGGGCCGATTTGCTCCCATCCCCTGGGTTTACAGCGAAATCGTCCGCAAGCTTTCGCCCGGCGAGACTGCCCGCATCCTCGTTAATTCAAAAACTCACGAAGCCCGCGCCCGGCGCGTTCTCCAGCGCGCCGGTGTCAATCTCGCTCGCATTGAATTCTTCCGCTTCCCAACCGACCGCGGATGGACGCGCGATTTTGGCCCCGTCTTTTTGAAGCGAAACGCTTCGTCTGGCAAGATCGCGATCGTTCGCTTCCGTTTCAATGCCTGGGCCAAGTATCCCGAATGGCGCAAGGACGACGCGATTCCCGAGCGCACTGCCCGAGCGCTCAATCTTCCGCTGCTTCCGGCCAGAGCGGGAAGGCGCGACTTTGTGCTCGAAGGCGGCAGCATCGATGTGAATGGCCGGGGGACGCTTCTGACCACGGAAGAGTGCCTGCTCGATCCGAAAATCCAGGTGCGGAACCCGGACCTCGGCAAAAAAGAGATTGAGACGGCGCTGCGCGAAAATCTCGGCGTGCGAAACATTCTTTGGCTCGGGCGCGGCATCACCGGCGACGATACGCACGGCCACGTGGACGACCTGTGCCGCTTCGTCAACCCGAAAACCGTTGTCCTGTGCAGCGAAGACAGTCCCCGCGACCCCAATTACCCGGTGCTCCAGGAAAATCGTGAACGGCTCGAAGGAATGCGCCTGGAGGATGGCTCGCGCATCGAGGTGGTCGCGCTGCCGATGCCAAGTCCCGTCGTGTTCGATGGCCAGCGACTTCCGGCCAGCTATGCCAACTTTTACATCGCCAACGCAGCCGTGCTGGTTCCCACCTTCAATGATCCGAAGGACCGCATCGCGCTTGGCACGCTGGCGGAATTGTTTACCGATCGCCCTGTGGTCGGCATTCACGCCGTCGATCTCGTCTGGGGCCTTGGCACCCTCCATTGCCTGACCCAGCAGCAACCCGCGCGTGCATGACGATGGTAGCCACGGCATGCTCTGTATGCCGCAGGCTTTTTCTTGTCTCCGTGTCCTCCGTGACCATCGAAGAGGGTTCACACAGAGAGCACTGAGGCCCTCTGTGCCCTCTGTGTGAAATCTTGCAACGCACAAGCGCAGAGACGCCTTCTGGCCAATCCGGGTACTCGCGTCTTCAGTCCCCCAGCCGTCCTTTAATCTCCCGCACCAGCTTTCCTACATCGAGCGGACGGAAGAGAACTCTTTCAAACCCCCGGCCTTCCAACTGTTCGGCCCCGGCGGTGCCATGGCCCGCCATAATCCAGACGGGGAGGAGCTTAGCCCAATGAGAAAGGGTGGCTACATCTTCCACCGGA
>JARRJI010000124.1:0-2512 GCA_037379595.1 Acidobacteriota bacterium
ATTGAGCGCATTCTTGCGGCCACAAGGGCTTTTCTGGCACTGGCCTCGTTGTTCATCATCTGGATCGATCCGACGGAACCTCGTCATTATGCCTCGATTGTATATGGACTTCATGCCCATTTTGTCCATTAATCTGACGGGGTTCTTGTACTTTTTCGGACTCAAAGGACCTCTTCGCCGCGGTTTCGGCTGGCCGTACACTCAATCGATGTGTTGTGGCCCGCTCTCATTTCGATATTTACTGCCGGCCCGAACAGCCCATTCTACCTCTTTTATACTTTCGTCCTGCTCGAAGCGGCCTACCGTTGGGGGCTGCAAGCCACTCTGGCAACTGCTCTCGTCTCGACAGTACTTTTCATCTCGCAATCATTTTTCACAGTTGCCAACGGATATACACTTCCCTCTCTCTTCAAAGGAGCCTACGATCTGAACTCGTTTGTCATGAAGGGAATCTACCTGCTCATCATGGGTTACCTTCTGGGGTATTTGGGGGAAGAAGAGAAGCAGCTTCGCGAAGAAACCAATTCGATCTCCAAGCTCATGACAAAAGCACGCGCCGAGGTCGGCATGCGCGCTACGCTTGAGGCTGTGTTCAGCGAGATGCTGGGTCTCTTTCGCACTAGCCAGGCCACCCTCGCGGTGCTTGACCAGAACTCGGGTCGGGCATTTGTCTGGAATGCGCAGCAACAAAAGCCAGGCCAGAGAATAACCTTGTCAACCCGGGAACTGCACTCACGCGAAGGCGAAAAGAGCCTCTTTGAAACGCCCGGACACGTCTGGTATGCTACCCGCAGCAGAAAGAGGTCCAATGGCAGGAAATACGATATCCTGGCCTTGGACGAACAGGGGAGAAGGCTGTTCGAGGAAACATGGTCACCGCCTCGTGCTCTGGTAGGCGAAAAGGAGTTGCATTCCTGCTTGGGAGTATGTATCAGCTACGCGGATGAATGGTCAGCTGTGATGCTTCTCCTGAAGCCCAAGCTTCGGTCGAGCTCAGAGGCTGCCGTTCGGTTCCTGCGAGCCCTGGCTTTACAAGTGAGTCCCGCCGTTTACTCCGCGTTCCTTACGTCCCGGCTACGGTCAAGAGCGGGAGCTATTGAAAGGGCACGGGTGGCGCGGGAATTACACGATGGGGTCATTCAGTCCCTGATAGGATTGGAAATGGATGTAGACGTCCTCCGCAGGCAGCCCAACACGTCTCAGACAACGTTCGTGGATCGATTAACTCGAATTCAGCAGATCCTCCGGCAGGAGGTTCTCAACCTGCGAGAACTGATGCAACAGATGAGGCCGGTCGAGATCCGCCCCAAAGAACTGCTGGACCATCTGGTGAGCGTCGTCGACAAGTTCCAGCACGATACAGGCATTTCCAGCCACTTCGTTTCGACACTGTCTGAAGTCTCCTTGCCTCCGCGGATTTGTAACCAGTTGGTACGTATCACCCAGGAAGCGCTTGTGAACGCAAGAAAACACAGCGGGGCTCAGAATGTGCTTGTGCAATTCGGGCAGCAGGACGGCCGGTTGAAGCTGGCAATCGATGACGATGGCAGCGGCTTTGCGTTTTCCGGCCGCCTCGGGCTTTCTGAGCTTGACGCCGTTCGGAAAGGCCCGCATGTGATTAAGGAAAGAGTTCGCTCCATTGGCGGCGAACTTGTCGTAGAATCAGTACCGGGCAAGGGCTCACGAATAGAAGTCAGCTTAGCGAGAAGCACTTATGGTGGATGAATCTTCAGAATCGATCCGGATACTTGTTGCGGATGACCATCCCATTTTCCGCGATGGCCTTCGCAAGCTGCTTGAAGCGGAGAGCGACTTCAAGGTTGTCGGCGAGGCCGCTGACGGCGGAGAAGCTATCTCCATGGCCCAACGGCTTAAACCCGACGTATTGCTGCTCGACCTGGCGATGCCGCGCGTTCCGGGCCTTGAGGCAGTTCGTGAACTCCGGAATTCCGTTGAGGCCATCAAAATTATTCTTCTGACGGCTGCCATCGACCGCGACCAGATTGTGGATGCTCTGCACAATGGTGTGCGGGGCGTAGTTCTCAAAGAATCGGCCACAACACTGCTCCTCAAAAGCATCCGATGTGTCATGGCAGGGCAGTATTGGGTAGGACGGGAAAGCGTATCCGATCTCGTAAGGATCATTCGAGATCTGACAGCAATTCCCGAGCAGGGGGCTCGCAAAAGGCCCTATAACCTTACGCCCCGTGAACGCGACATTATCGCGGCCATTGTCGACGGGTACACAAACAAAGACATCGCTGAGAAGTTCTCCATTGCGGAGCAGACCGTTAAACACCATCTGGGGAATATTTTCGACAAGCTCGGTGTTTCGAACCGCCTGGAACTGGCCCTGTACGCGGTCAACCATCATCTCGTTGACGATCGTTAGTTTCCCGGCGGTCAGCGGGAAGCTCGATTCAGAGGTGACGGGTGGCAGGAAGCCCCGGATCCCGGTTTCAACGTGCTGTCGACATCTTCATTCGAGCTGCAATCCGGGCCCGCTCTGCTT
>JARRJI010000124.1:2529-15501 GCA_037379595.1 Acidobacteriota bacterium
TATTCACAAAGCAGCGCATTATATCCATTTAAGGCATTCCACAGCCTTCAAATCCGCCATTCTCTCTGGTGACCTGTCTGGGTCTGGCCTATGGTCGTGAACAGGAATGAAAGGCGATTTCGTGCCAAAAAGTCGGCAGTTGAATTGTTCACGAAAAAGTGTGACCATGGTCACAGTATTGGTGAGGCTTCAGATGTACAGGTGAGTAACGGAAAACTTTGCACGCCCTAAGAGAGGAGACTCTGTTTGAGCGTCAACGTTGGCCTCGATATTGGTGCTGTCAGTCTTAAGCTTGCTGCGGTGGGAAACTCCGGAGACGATTCAGCCTTTACAGCCCTCACTGAAAGGTCAAGGGAGTTCTTCAGAAGCCAGTTCCCGCAGGGGACATCCCTTGCCAATTGCCCCCTGGTGCTTTCGCGATATCGCCGAATAGAAGGAAATCCGATTCAAGCAGTGCTCGATCTGCTCAAGGAATTTTACGCTTACGTCCCGGAGCAGCGCGTTGCAGGAATCCGCGTTACCGGTTGTGGAGGCGAGCTGATCGGCAAGGTGCTTGGCAGTCGCGCGGAAAACGAGTTCCGCGCCATCGCCAGGGGCATACGGATGTTTCACTCGGAAGTTCGAACCGTGTTCGAGATGGGCGGCCAGACTTCAAAGTTTTTGCGCCTTGACCCTACGGCGAATTCGAACCATGTGGGGATTATCGACTACCAGGCAAGCGGAGAGTGTGCAGCCGGCACCGGCTCGTTCATCGATCAGCAGGCGTCGCGATTGCGATATTCGATTGAGGACGTTGGTTCGGCGGCTTGCAGCGCGGCGTGTGGGGCACGGATCGCCGGCCGATGCTCCGTTTTTGCCAAAACGGACATGATCCACGCCCAGCAAAAAGGATACACAACGGAGCAGATCCTGCTCGGCCTTTGTGAGGCTGTGGCGCGCAATTTCAAGTCGAGTATTGTGAAAGGTCGCCGGGTGAGGCCACCGGTAGCCTTCATCGGGGGCGTGGCCCTGAACCAGAGCATCCGCAATGCGTTGCGTGAAGCATTCAAATTAGAAGATGGCGATTTCCTTGTCCCTGAACTCTACGGCTGGATTGGAGCGGCAGGCGCGGCCATATTGGAGGCCGAAGAGCAGGCCAGGCCCCTGCCTAAACACCGGCGCCCGCGCTCGCAACAGGAAATTGTCGAACGCATGATAAGCAGCGAGCCCCTGTCGTTGGCAAACGTGCTCCTCCTGCGCAATCAAGCGGAGAGCGTTGAGCCGCCTCCGCCTGGAAGGAGAGTTCCCGCCTGCCTGGGCATCGATGTTGGTTCAGTAAGCACCAACTTGGTGGCAATCGACGATGCGGGGAAAGTTCTCAAGGAAATCTATCTTTACACGGAAGGCCGTCCCATTGAGGTCGTGACTCGAGGCCTTAAAGAGATCGAAAGCGAACTCGGCTCTTCGCTGGATATTCGGGGAGTGGGAACGACAGGCTCCGGCCGTGAACTGATCGGAGAATTGGTGGGAGCAGACACGATCAATGATGAAATCACAGCGCACAAAACCGGAGCCATGTTTGTCTCCGAGCAGATGGGCATGGAGCCGGTCGACACCATTTTTGAGATCGGTGGCCAGGACTCCAAATTTATCAGGATCGAAAAGGGCGTCGTGGTTGACTTCACCATGAACGAAGCCTGCGCTGCGGGTACCGGATCGTTCCTCGAAGAACAGGCCGAGAAGATGGGAATCTCTATCAAGGAGCAGTTTGCGCGGCTGGCGCTCGACTCGACGGGCCCGGCGCGCCTGGGTGAGCGCTGCACGGTCTTCATGGAACGGGACGTCATGGCGCTGTTGCTGAAGGGATCCAAAGTGGGCGACCTTGCGGCGGGGCTTGCATATTCCGTTGCTCTCAATTATCTAAACCGGGTGGTGCGCGGTCGCAAAATTGGCAACGTGATCTTTTTCCAGGGAGGGACAGCATATAACGATGCTGTAGCAGCAGCCTTCTCCCAGATCCTCAGCAAGCGCATCATTGTGCCGCCCCACAACGGCGTGATGGGAGCTATTGGCGCTGCCCTGCTCGCCCGCGACCGGATGAAAGGATCGGACCATCCCAGCCGGTTCCGCGGTTACGACCTTGGACAAGTCCAGTTCACCGCGCGAGACTTCGTCTGCCGGGCCTGCTCCAATTACTGCGATATCAAGGAGTTCAATATCGAGGGCCAGCGGACTTATTGGGGTGACCAGTGCTCCGACAAATTTCGTAAACCCTCTCAGTCCGACCGCAAGCCGGTTGTCGAGGATCTCATCGAGTTCCGGGAAAAGCTGCTGGAAGCACGACCGGCGGACCCGGTGGACGGGCGGCCTACAGTAGGCATTCCCCGGGCTATGTACTTCTACGATCGATTTCCCTTCTGGCGCGCTTACTTCCAGTCGCTCGGTTTTAACGTCGTCGTGTCTTCCTCCACTGATCGTAAGACAGCCGCCGCGGGCGCAGAGATGGCAATCGCCCAGCCCTGCTTCCCCGTCCAGGTCGCCCACGGCCACGTGCAGGAATTAATGGAAAGCAAGATTGATTTTGTCCTGTTACCCAACACCGTCAATGCTGAGTCCCCCGATTCCACGGTCCCTTCGCATCTGTGCCCGTGGAATCAAACGCTGCCTTTTGTCGTACGAGTCGTACCCCAGATGGAGGAAGCCCAGGTCAAGTTTCTCGCGCCCACAGTCCATTTCCGTTTCGGCCAGAAATTTGTGGCCAAAGAGTTGGCAAAGTTCGCCCGCGGACTTGGAATTTCGGCCCGAAGGAGCAACCTCGCTGCACGTGCGGGTTACGCGGCCCAGAACGATTTTGATCAAGCGCTGTTCAGAGCTGGCGAGCGTTCATTCGCCACTCTCATGGACACAGGCGAACCGGGAATCATCCTGGTTGGGCGTCCCTATAACCTTTACGACCGCGGCGTCAATTGTGATATTCCGCGAAAGCTGCGCAAGACCTACGGTGTAAACGTCCTCCCCATGGACTTTTTGGCTCTTGACACCGAGGATGTCACCGAGGTCAATGAGAATATGTTCTGGAATTCAGGCCGGCGAATCCTGGCAGCGGCACTGATCGCTCGCCGGTTTCCGAACCTTCACCTGATTTATATCTCAAACTTCAAGTGTGGTCCCGACTCCTTCATTAAGTCGTTTCTGAACGAGGCTGCTGGCAAGCCCTCGCTGGTACTTCAGTTTGACGGCCATTCAAACGACGCGGGTTTCATCACTCGTTGTGAGGCCTATCTTGAGAGTAAAGGGATTTTGAGATGTCGTTCGCGCACCGCTGCAGTGTAAGTCACATGATTGACTCCAATCATCCGCTGCATGGCAAGGTGGTCTATTTGCCTGTCATGGCAGAAGGATCCTCCGAAGTGTTCGCGGCTATCTTTCGCCGCCTGGGCGTCGAAGCACACGTGACCCCGCCTTCCAGCAAGCGAACGCTCGAGTTAGGCGGCAAGGTGACCCAGGGCGACGAATGCTATCCGACCCGAGTCGTTATTGGCGACCTCTTCCAGGTGATTGAACAACCCGGGTTCGAACCTGCCCGCTCGGTGGTCTTCCTGCCGACCTCCGATGGCCCCTGCCGGTTTGGACAATACGTTCCGTACCTCAAGAAAGTCCTGCGCGAATCGGGCTATGGTCAGATTGAGATCATTTCTCCCTCGGATAAACACAGCTATGCCGAACTCGGGGATACCGTCGATGTCTTTATGCGACTGGGTTGGCGGGGGGTTGTGGCCTCGGATTCGCTTCACCGCCTGCTGCTCAAAACCCGCCCTTATGAAACAGAGGCAGGATCCGCCGACAACGCCTACCAGGAGAGCCTGCAAGACCTTTGCAAGACCATCGAATCCGCCTGTGACAACGTAAACTGCCAACTGCGCGAGTTGGTCGCCTCGATGGAGCGTGCGCGCGACCGCTTTCGCAACGTGCCAACGAAATACGACCATGCGCTTCCCCTGATTGGTGTAATCGGCGAGATCTTTTGCCGGTTGAATACGTTTTCCAATGAAGACTTGATCCGGAGGCTTGAATCTCACGGCGCCGAGGCTTCTCTCAGCCACGTTGCCGAATGGGTCGGCTATACCAGCCTGGAAGAGGAACGCGGACTCCGCATGTTCGGGCGGACACTCTCGCTGGAAATGCTGAGTGCGAAGGTGCGCTCGCATGTGCGCCACGCCGATGAAGAAGCACTGCTCGCTCCACTGCGCGAGGACTTTGAAGGTTATGAAGAACC
Source organism: Acidobacteriota bacterium (assembly GCA_037379595.1). GTDB lineage: Bacteria > Acidobacteriota > Terriglobia > UBA7540 > UBA7540 > SCRD01. Next base: position 6,785 of record JARRJI010000124.1, read on the forward strand.
TCAGGCGGAAGAAATTGTCAAGCTCGCCTGGCCTTATCTGCCGGCATCGGGGGTGACCGGCGAGATGGTTCTAAGCGTGGGGCTGGTGGCCTATCACGCGAAACATGGCGCCGACGGCGTCATCGACATCAGCCCGTTCGCGTGCATGAACGGCACCGTCAGTGAGGCCGTTTATCCCCGAGTCAGCCGCGATTATGGTGGCATCCCGGTCCGCAGTTTCTACTTTGACGGCACACACTCCGATCTGGACCGCGACCTGGGAGTCTATCTTGAGCTTGCCCACTCTTATCATGAGAAAAAGCCTTATCCGAGCCGCCGTCCCTCACATCACAGGCCTTCATCCGGGCGGGTGGTCAGGCGGGACGAGAAATCGGCAAGACGCGCTCCGGCCGCTGCACCAGCCCGCATTCTTCGAGTCTCGAACGAAGAGGCGCCGCAGAAGTGAGCAAACCATGATGCCCCCTCAAGGACTTAGTCACCCCCCGGCCGTGCTATCGATGCACTCTCTTATCAAGGTAATCCACCCCGACATCGGCCGCTACATCAGGATGGTCCGAAAAGCCCCAGTTTATTGAAAGAAAGTGATGGTGCGAAAGGGGGGACTCGAACCCCCACCCCTTGCGGGACCAGATCCTAAGTCTGGCGCGTCTGCCAATTCCGCCACTTTCGCGCTGAACCATTATAATCAGGCATGCAGAGTATGAAAACTCTTCGGTCCTGCAAGGGAGCCGCACTCTGCCTGTTTCTGCAGGGTCCTTGGGAGGCATGGAACCCATGGACATCGCGTGGTTAACGCAATGAAGATTCTCTCAGTCAATGTTGGTCTTCCCCGGCAAATCGTTTCAGACGGCCAATCCGTCACGACGGGGATTTTCAAAGTGCCGGTCCAGCATCGAGTCAAAGTGAGCAAACTCAACCTGGAGGGTGACGGCCAGGCCGATCTCTCCGTCCATGGAGGAGCTAACAAAGCGGTATACGCTTATCCTGCCGAGCATTACGACTGGTGGCGAAACGAGTTCCCTGACCTGGAACTTCCCTGGGGCATGTTTGGAGAAAACCTCACCCTGGAGGGCCTGCTGGAAGACGACGCCTGCATTGGCGATCGCTTTCGAATGGGAACTGCCGTTCTGATGGTTACTCAGCCACGTCTGCCCTGCTACAAGCTGGGGATTAAATTCGGCCGGGAAGACATGCCGGATCGCTTCCTGGCAAGCGGCCGCACGGGTTTCTATTTCGCGGTTGTTGAAGAGGGCGAACTTGGCGAAGGGGATACCGTGGAACGAATTGTGCGGGATCCGAACCAGATCAGCGTCTCGACGATCCTTCACCTCCGTTTCGATCATGCGCATCCGGATGTCCGCCAGATTGAGCAGGCCTTGCAGGTGGAAGCTCTCCCTTCAGGCTGGCGAAAGCAGCTCCTCAAGAGGCTCGACGAATCGAAGAAGGAGCGACCGGCTGGTCACGAACCGTGATCCTGCTGGCGGACTTAACCTTCCTCGCGCAGGCATCCTCAGCACCAGCGTCTGCCACGCACCTCGCATCAAGCAAAGGACCAATGCCACAAAGTTGAAAGTCGCCGGCCGAAGAGTCCCTTGACACATTTCGACATTTTTGGAATACTCGAATCAATGAGCAATGCCATTACGCCTGAACAAGTGATCCGGTACGCCGACATGTTTGCCGCGATGGGAGCGGAGCCGCGTTTGCGCATTATGCAGCTTCTGCTGACCGCTCACCCGCAGGGACTTGTCGTCGGCGAAATCCAGAGTGAACTGGGCATTCCGGCCTCTACGCTATCCCATCATCTCGACAAACTCCGGAACGAGGATTTGGTGCGGGTCCGGCGCGAGGGCAGCTTTCTCTGGTACACGGCCAACACGGACTCGCTTCAGGAACTGATCACCTTCCTGTACGCGGAGTGTTGCACGCGCAGCAAGGCGATTGAACCAGGCGAACTGGTCACGGTGGGGCACACTGGAAAGGGAAACCCGAAAGGAAAGCATCGATGAGCATGGAAAATCTGAAGGAAGCGGTTAAAGAAAAATACGGGCAGGCGGCAAAGCAGGCAGTCGCCGGGCAAAGATCGTGCTGTGGTCCGAGGGCCGGAAATCCCGACCCGATCACCATTAATCTCTATAACCCCAGCCAGACGAGTGAAATACCGCAGGAAGCCGTGCTGGCTTCGCTCGGTTGCGGCAATCCCACAGCGCTGGCCAGGCTGAGCCCCGGCGAGGTGGTGCTGGACCTGGGGTCAGGCGGAGGAATCGACGTGCTGCTCTCTGCCAAGCGCGTGGGACCCACAGGCAAGGCCTACGGGCTGGACATGACGGACGAGATGCTGGAACTGGCAAAACAGAACCAGGCGAAGGCGGGCGTCACCAATGCGGAGTTCCTTAAGGGCGAAATTGAAAACATTCCGTTGCCGGATAACACGGTCGATGTGGTCATCTCGAATTGCGTCATCAACCTTTCAGCAAACAAAGCCGGCGTCCTGAATGAAGTGTTCCGCGTCCTGAAGCCGGGCGGGCGGTTTGCCGTCTCAGACATCGTCGTGCGAGGCGAAATCCCCGCCGACATCCGGCGCAACGTTGAACTCTGGGTGGGTTGTGTCGCGGGAGCCCTGCACGAGACTGAATACCGAAAACTGCTGGCGGCCGCCGGATTCGAGGAGATCGGCATTGAGCCGACCCGTGTTTACCGGGCCGAGGAAGCGCGGCAATTCCTGACGGGACAGGGGCTCGACGTGGATTCCCTCGCCAAACTGATCGACGGCAAATTCATCAGCGCCTTCGTTCGCGCGCGCAAGCCGCAGCGCTGAGTTCATCAAACCAGGAGACTGTTCGCACAAGGACTACGACGATGGGCACGCACATTGGACGCAGACTCTCGACTCTTGACCGTTATCTGACACTGTGGATCTTCCTGGCCATGGCGGCGGGCATCGCCTGCGGAAATCTGCTTCCAGGCTTTGTACACCTGGTGACAAGGTTCCAGAATGGCACCACCTCCATCCCGCTCGCCATCGGGCTGATCCTGATGATGTATCCGCCGCTGGCCAAGGTCCGGTATGAGGAGATGGGCAAGGTATTCCGGAACGGCAGAGTGCTGTTGCTGTCGCTTTTTCAGAACTGGATTATCGGGCCAATCCTGATGTTTGTGCTGGCAATTGTGTTTCTTCGGGGCTATCCCGAGTACATGGCCGGTCTGATCATGATTGGCCTGGCACGTTGCATCGCCATGGTCATTGTCTGGAACGAACTGGCCAAAGGGGATACGGATTATGCAGCGGGGCTGGTGGCATTCAACTCAGTTTTCCAGGTGCTCTTTTACTCCGTTTATGCCTGGATTTTCATCACCGTGCTTCCCCAGTGGTTCGGGCTGAAAGGAGCCGTCGTCAGCATCTCGATTGCCGAGATCGCCCGCAGCGTGTTCATCTATCTCGGCATCCCGTTCATCGCGGGAGTGCTCACCCGGATTATCCTGATCCGGGCGCGTGGCCACAAGTGGTATGAGAATGAGTTCGTGCCGCGCATCAGCCCTCTGACCCTCGCTGCCCTGCTCTTCACGATCGTGATCATGTTCTCGCTGAAGGGGAACGTCATTCTGCGGCTTCCGCTCGACGTGTTGCGGATCGCGGTCCCGCTTCTGATCTACTTTGTCGTCATGTTTCTGGTCTCGTTCTGGATGGGCCACAAGGTTGGAGCCGATTACAGCCATACGGCCACGCTCTCCTTCACGGCGGCGAGCAACAATTTTGAGCTGGCGATTGCCGTCGCCGTTGCCGTGTTTGGAATCCATTCCGGAGCGGCCTTTGCCGCGGTGATCGGCCCCCTCGTTGAAGTTCCGGTGATGATCACGCTGGTCAATGTTTCTCTGCGTTTCCAGCGCTATTATTTTGGCGCCCACGTCAATGAATCCCAGCTTCTCGCTGAAGAAGGTTGAACATGAGAGTCCTGATCCTGTGCACAGCAAACTCAGCGCGGAGCCAGATGGCGGAAGGGCTGCTGCGCCACGAGGCCGGGACTTCCTGCGAGGTTTTCAGCGCCGGCACAAAGCCTACCCGCGTGCGGCCGGAGGCCATCGCCGTCATGCGTGAAGCCGGAATCAACATTTCCGGCCATCACTCAAAATCGGTGGATGAGTTTCTGGGACAGGATTTCGACTACGTCATCACGGTCTGTGACAGCGCCAGGGAGACTTGTCCTGTTTTTCCATCAGGGACGCACCGCGTTCATTGGAGCATCGAAGATCCGGCCGCAGTCAAGGGAAGCGAAGAAGAGCGGTTGGATGCCTTTCGCCGCGCGAGGGATGAACTGCAGAGACGATTACGGGCCTTCGTCCGGGAGCAAACCTCGCAACCCCAAGAAGACCCGCTACGCCGTTGAGGAGACAACGCTCTTCTAACGGGCGTGTCTCCAGCTTCTGGTTCCTGGTTCTCCATCGCCCAGCCGGGTTCGATTGCCACAAGACTCTCGAACGCCCGGGTTGTCTCCAGCAAAATAGATCAGCGCGCCGGGGCTTAGCTGCTCGAGATCGGAAGCCTGACCGGCTGTTCCAACGTAAAGTTCAGCACTGTTTCGCTCGGCACGTGGACCTGCTGGCCGTGGGTCATGACCTGGACCGCAGTGCCCGCGCCGCCCGCACCAACTCCGGCGCCAATGGCTGCTCCTTTGCCACCACCAGCGATCGCTCCAATCACACTGCCAACCGCCGCACCAATTCCAGCGCGCTTCGCCGTCTGACGGCCGCGCGAACTGCCCTGGACGCTATAGTCGCCGGTCACGATGTTGCGGGTTGCACCGTCAAGCACAATGCCCGTCAGGACCAGTCGAAGTTCTGACCGGCCCTCAATGCGACCGGCGGATTTGAGCTGCTCGAGTTTGCCATAAACCATCGTCCCTTTCGGCGCGACCTGCGTCGAGTTCACGATCAGCGGCTCTTCCAGGCTGGCCTGAAAAGTGTCTCCCACGCTGTTTCGGTTCGAGTCAATACCATCAATCATCCGCACCACCAGGTGTGTGCCTGCAGGAACCAGAACGTCGGCTCCGGGCGCGTTCGGTGAGGCGGCCTGAGCGGCTGTCTGAGGCTGTGTTACGACCGGGGCTGGGGTCGCCGGCGCGGGCGGGGCTGGCGGGGCCGCAGCAGTCGAAGAAGAAGTCCGGCTGCCAAAAGTTATAGAAGAGATGTCTCCAATCGCAAAATGTTCAAGCCTTCCGTTCGTGTAGAAGGTCACCTGGGAATCCGTGCCGCCCAGATACTTCCCTTCGATTGTGCGCCCGTTGTTGAACTTCAACGTGTCAGCGCGCAGCAGAGGCGCGAGGAAGCAAATCGCCAGAATCGTCACCCAAAAGGTCCGAGTCTTCAAAACTTTCATACACTGCCTCCTTGCTTTTAATTGTCTTTTCTTTGAAGCTGAAATGCCAGCCGGGGATGCCCCATTTCAAAGGTCCTAGCGTGCCGGCAGGCAAGTTGTTCTGCAGTTTCTCCCCGATCATCCAACCCTTGCTCAAGCTCCTGCGTTTCTAATGGTTAAAGTGGGCAAATTCCCTGAGTCTTCCAACCTGATCCCGAGTTCGTCCTCAAGATTCAAGATGAGAGGCCCGCCATTCTCTGCGGTCGCACAACGAGTTCCGATTACTGCGACCAATCGGTCACCTGGCGCACCCAACGATGCTTGACGAGTTCGGACTGCAACTCCGGAGGGAGCGGACCGGCGTCGCTCACGACAACATTGGCTTCGACGTGGCTGCACTTCCGCATCCCGGGAATGATCGTGCTGACCGTCGGATTGCCAAGGATGAACCGCAGCGCCATTTCCGGCATCGTCATCCCCTCCGGGACCAGGGGCTTCAGGGCATCCGCGTGCTCGACGCTGCTTTTCAGGTTCTCCGGGACGAAATAAGTGGCGCGCCAGTCGTCTTCAGGCCAGGTCGAATCCAGCGTCAGATTGCCGGTCAGAGTGCCCTCGTCAAACGGAACACGGGCAATCACGGCAACGTTCGTCTCGCGGCAAGCCGGGAAAAGTTCGTCTTCCGGATTCTGGTCGAAGATGTTGTAGATGACCTGCACGGCGTCCACCAGGCCGCTGCGTACCGCCTGCACGCCGTTCCACGGTTCCCAGCGATTGATGCTGATCCCGATCGCATTGATCAGGCCCTGGCAGCGCAAATCACTCAGCACCTTGTACCAGCGGCTGTCCTCCACCCAGGAGTCTTCCCAGGTATGAAACTGCATCAAGTCAAAACTCTCGAGCAAGTGAATCCCCTTCGGCTTGGCCATTCGAGGTTCTTGGGCGGAATCTTTGTGGCAGTGTAAAGCTTCTTCCCGGGATTTGCCCGGACTAATTTGCCTAGCAGTTCTTCGCTGTGACCGTCGCCGTAAGCCCAGGCGGTGTCGAAAAAGTTGCAGCCCAGGTCCACCGCCCGCTGCAGGGATTGGAGTGATTCCTCGTCGTTGGAACCCGTCCAGCCGGCCATGCCCCACATGCCGTAACCCATTTCGCTGACCTTCCAGCCTGTCCGTCCGAACTTTCGATATTTCATCGTTCTCCCTTCAACAACTCGAATTGGTCTTAGTGGCTTGGCCGCATTCAGGCCTCAAGGTACTCATCGTAATACTGGATGACACGTTAAAACAACGCCTGAAGAGTCCCGGAGAGCATGAGCTTCGACCCCTCACCCGCGCAAAAGTCTTCCAATTCTACCCTGAATTCGAAACAATGTGCCCAGAGTTCGTTGTAAGATGCCTCTTCACATGAACAAAGCTCCTTCAAAGTTCCGCTTCGCATTCGGCTTGTATTTCGCCGGCGCATTTGGCGCCTTAGCCCTGCTGCACGAACCGCTGTTGCGCCTGCCTTACTACTGGGACGAGGCCGGCTATTACATCCCGGCGGCGCTCGACTTGTTTCGCCAGGGGCTTCTCGTCCCCCAAAACACTGTGCCGACCGGCCACCCGCCGCTGGTGTCCGCCTCCCTCGCGCTGGCATGGTGGCTGCTGGGGTATGCGCCGATCGTCACCCGGCTCACCATCGTCGCCTTTGCAGCCGGAACGCTGGTCGCTCTCTACGCGCTGGGCCGAACCGTGGCCCGCCACGAAACTGCATTGTGGGCCTGCATTCTGCTGGCGCTGTCGTCCCTCTTTTTTGCTCAAAGCACGCTGGCCTTCCTGGATCTTCCGGCAGCTTTCACCACCACCGTCGCCGTCTGGGCCTTGCTCCGGCGCCGCATGGCCTGGTTTGCGGTGGCTGCATCGCTCTCAGTGCTGACCAAGGAAACTGCCATCGTCATCGTTCCAGTGGCCCTGGCTTTCGGCTGGCGCCTTAGAAAAGATCTTCGCAAGAGCGACTGGCTGTGGCTTGTTTCGCCGGTTCTGCCGCTGGCCGCCTGGGCCGGTTACTACCATCACGTGACGGGCTTCTGGACCGGCAATCCGCAGTATCTTCAGTACAACCTGTATTCCACACTCGAACCCGGAAGGATTGCCATCAGCCTGTTGCGCCGCCTTTACCAGACCTTCATCGCCGGATTCAACTGGCTGCTTGTGGTAGTAGCTTTCGTGGGCTATTTACGGATGAAGAGGGCTCAAGCAAAGACAGATGGAGATAGCGCAAGATCGAGCAGAACCGCTATCTGCTGCCCATGTTTCCCTGCTTCTACCTGGCGCTCACTCTGCTGGTTGAAGCTTTGCCCCGCCGAGCGATGCGGATTGCTCTTCTGCTGGTCGCAGGCTGCTTTGTAGGGTCGTGGTTCATCAATCCTCCCTATCCGTTTGCGTATGAGAATAATCTGGCTTACGCGGATTTCATCCATCTGCATCAACAGGCGGCCGAATGGCTTTCTGCGCAGCCGGGCAATCCGCGCATCCTCACGGCCTGGCCCGCCACCGATGAGCTGAGCCATCCCGAGCTGGGCTATGTGAAGAAGCCGTTGCACGTGGTCGGAGTGCGAGATTTTGCCGCGCCCACCTTCAGGAACGTCCCCGCCAGCTCGTTTGATCTGGTTTACCTCTACTCGCGGAAATGGGACCCGCCGAACAACTGGCTGCGGCGCCGCCCGCTGTTGGCACGAGCCGACAAGTATTCGCCGCCCATCGTTCCGCGTTTTCTGGCCTTCAGGTACCAACTGCATCTGGTGGCTACTTTTCACGGGCGCGGCCAGTGGGTTCGGATCTATGCAAAGCAGCAAAACGCGCCTTGAAAATCCTTGCCTGATTTTTGAAGAAACGGTTGCACACCGCATTTGACGGCGATACACTCATGCGTCACCCGGACTTCAGGGGCAAAGCGTCATTCCTGCTTTCATCAAGGAGGAAGGGTTCATGGACAGGAAAGCGATCTCACGCCGCAGTTTTCTGGGGTGAGCTGCGGGCGCAACCGGCGGAATGCCGGTGGGCAAGTCCATCCCCGGCAGGAAGCATCGGTGCCGGGAGAGTAGTTGAGATCCGCCTGATGATGGGAAGCGGGCCAGGTTGTGTAGAGGGGGCCCTGGGAACCGATCGCAGGCCGGCGGCAGAGGAATGTAGCCCCTGCTGCCCGGTCTGCGACGGGCGCAAGAGTCTGCGGCAAGGGTGGGCATTGTTCGTCGATTTGTTTCCGGTTTGTTTTCTGCCGGTCTTTTATTTTCAATAAGATGGCCTGCTTTGTTTTCCGGTTTGTTTTCGGTTTGTTTTTTGGGCTTATCTATTGGTTTCAACAACTTCGCTAGCTTTGTTTCCGCTTT
>JARRJI010000125.1:0-8860 GCA_037379595.1 Acidobacteriota bacterium
GGCAGGTCAAATGCAAGGATTCTGCGACGCCTTCAGGGTCGCTGGGGGATGGGACGACGGTTTCCGGTTCCGGTGGCGCTGCCACCGGCTATTGTATGGCACCCTTGCAGGGTGCGGGGTTGGATGGAGCAAAGCGCCGCATTGGCTGTGGATGCACCGTGCAGAACAATGTACTTCCGCTTTTTCGATTGACATCATTTTCTGATGCCTTAAAATTAGTGGCTGTTTACTTCCACTAAGCAAGGGACAAAGAATTTGGTCATCCAGGAAACCAACCTACCAGGGATAAAGCTTTTATCTCGCGGCAAAGTCCGTGACATTTACGAGATTGCAGACGATAAGCTGCTGATTGTTGCCACCGATCGCATCTCAGCATTTGATGTGATTCTGGGCGTGGGGATTCCGAGCAAGGGACGGGTGCTGACGCAACTCTCGTGCTTCTGGTTCGAGCGCTTCAAGGATCTGGTGCCCACGCACTTCCTGACGGCAAATCTGGCGGAATACCCCAAGGAGTTGCAGGTCTTTGCGGATCAGATCGAGGGGCGGTCGATGCTGGTAAGGAAAGCGAAACCGTTTCCCATCGAGTGTGTTGCGCGAGGCTATCTGGCGGGATCGGGATGGAAGGAGTATCGCGCAAGCGGCACGGTGTGCGGAATCAAACTGCCCGGCGGCCTTTTCGAATCCTCCCGTCTCGACGAACCGATTTTTACGCCGGCAACCAAGAGCCAGTCCGGCCACGACGAGAACATTTCAATTGAGGAAACTGCGGCGCGGATTGGGAAGCCGACAGCCGAAAAACTTCGTGATCTGACTCTTCGGCTTTATACAGAGGCACGGAAGTACGCGGAGGACCGGGGCATCATTATTGCTGATACGAAATTCGAATGGGGCCAGCTTGGAAATGAGATCATCCTGATTGATGAGGTTTTGACGCCGGACTCTTCGCGTTTCTGGCCGATGGAGGGCTATACGCCCGGAAGGTCGCAGCCTTCCTTTGACAAGCAGTTTGTGCGTGACTACCTGGAATCAATCCGCTGGAACAAGATGCCTCCCCCTCCGCCACTTCCGTCCGAGGTTGTCGAAAAGACCAGCCAAAAATATCTGGAAGCCTATCGTCTGTTGACTGGGAAGACGCTGAACCCCTGACGCTTCAGGGCCCGGAAGCAGCATGGCACACTGGAACTGGCTCGACTGGGTCTTAGCAACGATTGTTATTGCCTCGGTATTGACCGCCATCTGGAAAGGCTTCGTCGCTGAACTGGTGGCGCTGGCTTCACTGATCGTGGGGCTGATCATTGCAGCAGTCGGCTACGAACGCCTGGCCCCCTTGCTGGGGAGTATTACGCGGTCCCACGAGGTTGCGCTGGCAGTCAGCTTTTTATTGTTGTTTGTCGGAACCCTGCTGGTGGGAGCGGTGGTTTCAGCGATTGCCAGGAAACTGATCCGGAAAGCCGAACTTCAGTGGTTTGATCGCTTTCTTGGCGGGGCCTTTGGCCTGGTTCGGGGGCTGCTTTTCGATTGCATCCTGCTGCTGGTGCTGATGGCATTTGCGATCGAGCAAAAGGCCGTGCAGAAGTCAGTGCTGGCCCCTTACATCACGGCCGGATCCCGGGTGATTGCGCTGGCCATGCCCGGCGAGATGAGAAATGATTTTCGCACCGGATTTGAGAAGTTCAGGAAGACACTAATTCAGAGCGATAAGAAAGCGATGGGATTCCAATCAACAGCGGACAAGGAACTGTAACGATCGGAGTGGCTCGGTGAAGGACCAGTTGGACGCCCTTATCAATCAACTAATTGAACACGACATCCTTTTTGCGGATGCTGTCAGCGAGTTCGAAAAGCGGTTCATCAAGAAGGTTCTCGAAAGCAGCAATGGAAACTTGTCGAAAGCCGCGAAAGCCCTCAAGATCCACCGCAACACTCTGAGCCGCAAAATCTCAGCGTTTGACTTGAATCACCAGCCCAAGCGCCGCAGAAAGCCTGCTCCAAAGAAACGTCGTAGGACCGTAGCCTGAGCGGCACAACTCCTTTTCCAGACCGGAAGTCTGCCGGTTCAACCCAATCGAAATTCCCTACCGCCTCGCCAGGCAAGTCCCCTTGCTGAAGAAACCGCTTCATGGCCCCGCCCGGCGGTCCTTCCAGCAGTGATGTGCTATGATGATCACCCTGAGGGGCCTGGGGCAAAGCGGCATGGCCTCATCTCTCCAGAGCCCGGAGGATGTGGCTTTGGCGGCAGTCCACGATGCAAAGCGCTTCTGGAACTGTGGGCGCCGGCGACTCTGAAGTCTCTGCCGTTCTGAGAAACCGGAAGGTAACGCGCGCGACCTCGATTCCCCTGAGGGTTCGAGGCTATGACTTGCCGCCGCATTTTCCCTACGGCGGCGCAGCGGGAATCCGACATTTCAGCTTTTTGGGGCGCAATCAATTCCAGGCAGGAGAAGGTTCAAATTGGGATACCAACCGATTGAAAACCACGGAATCATCGGTGACCTGAACACGATCGCACTGGTCGGAATGAACGGGTCGATCGATTGGTTTTGCTTTCCGAATTTCGACTCGCCCAGCATCTTTGGGGCGATTCTGGACAACGAGAAGGGCGGCCGGTTCCAGATTGCTCCAACGGTTGACGGGATTACGTTCAAGCAGATTTACTGGCCCGAGACCAACGTGCTGGTCACACGCTTTCTGTCCACCGCGGGCGTGGCGGAAATCACCGACTACATGCCCATTGAAGCAAAGGGCGTGTGGGAAGGCGAACATCAACTGATCCGGCGGGTGCGAGTGGTCCACGGATCGATGCCGTTTCGCATGGTATGCCAACCGGCCTTCAACTACGCGCGCGACAAACACAAGCTGCGCATCTCCTCCGAGGGAGCCTGTTTCGAGTCGCAAAACCTGCACCTGGGACTCGCCACTGACGTCCCTCTCAAAGACAATGGCAAGGGAGGCGTGAGCGCGCAATTCACGCTTGGCGAGGAAGAGGGCGCCGTCTTCCTGCTCCAGGGAATGCCGCCCGGAGCGGGCTGCGGGTCACCTGTCTCGGAGGCCCGCGAAAACGAACTTTTTGAGAGCACCGTGAACTACTGGCGCCGCTGGCTCTCGCGCTGCCGGTACAAAGGCCGGTGGCGGGAAATGGTGTACCGGTCAGCACTGGTTCTGAAGCTGCTCACCTTCCAGCCGACCGGGGCCATTGTAGCGGCGCCGACCTGCAGCCTTCCCGAACACATCGGCGGCGAACGCAACTGGGACTATCGCTACACCTGGATTCGGGACGCGGCGTTTGCCCTTTATGCCCTGATGCGGCTTGGCTTCACCGAGGAAGCGGCTAAATTCATGCAGTGGCTGGAAGCACGGTGCCACGAGCGCCGCGAGGACGGCTCGCTCCAGATCATGTACGGCATTGACGGCCGGCACGAGCTGGACGAATTCAGCTTGAAACACCTCGAGGGCTACAGGGCATCTGCCCCGGTCCGGGTTGGCAACGGCGCTTCGAGCCAGTTACAACTGGATATCTACGGCGAACTGATGGACTCCGTTTATCTTTACAACAAGTACGGAAGTCCCATCTCTTATGAACTCTGGTCTGAACTGCGCGACCTGCTCAACTGGGTTTGCGACAACTGGAACCAGACCGACGACGGGGTCTGGGAGGTTCGAGGCGGCCGCAAACATTTTGTCTATTCGAAAGTCATGTGCTGGGTCGCGCTTGACCGCGGCCTGCGGCTGGCCGATAAACGCTCATTCCCTGCGAACCGGGAACGCTGGCTGAAAGCGCGAGACGCCATCTACGAAGAGGTCCTGAGCAAAGGCTGGAACGCCAGCCGGCAGTCTTTCGTGCAGTCCTACGACTGCAACTGCCTTGACGCCTCCAGCCTGATCATGCCACTGGTCTTCTTCATGTCCCCCACCGATCCTCGCATGCTGAAAACTATCGACGCCATCAACCGCCCTCCAGACAAGGGCGGTCTGGTTTCGAACAGTCTCGCCTATCGTTACAACGCCGGGATTGGTGTTGACGGGCTGAAAGGCGACGAAGGTACTTTCAATATGTGTACGTTCTGGCTGGTCGAAGCATTGACGCGCGCAGGGCGGGTTGACAGGCAACGGCTGGACCATGCCGTCCTGGTTTTCGAAAAGATGTTAAGTTATGCAAACCACCTGGGCCTGTACGCGGAGGAAACAGGACCCTGCGCCGAAGCCCTGGGTAACTTTCCGCAAGCCTTCACCCACGTGGCCCTGATCAGCGCCGCATTCAACCTGGACCGCGCACTGACCGCAAGTGACGCTGAATGGCCGGGACTGGCGGTTGCTCCTTGGTAATCGCAAATGGAGGAAATGACTCGCATGGGGAATAGATCGCCGAGCCCTTCCTCCTATGAATCGACCGCCAGGTCCGTGCTCTTGAAGCTGGCTAAAGGGCACAACGAGCGCGGCACCTGAGAATCCTCTCAGGCTTGAAGACGTGAACCAGCCCGGGCATCTGCCGGCTTGAGCGAGTCCCGCGGCGAAGAGTTGAACAGTTGAGGCACACCTCAACCGACGCGATGCTCAATGAGATTCTGCCCCTCAGTGAGATCACGAAATTTGTGAACTGTTGGTTCGCTAATCCAAGCCCATCCGGGACCCTTCGTCAGAATCCCGAAATGGCTCGATTTCGGTGTGAATTCCTCCCCACAGACATGATGAGAATGCCCCAGGAGGCAGGCCCGCTGTTCCCGGGGCATTCCCGCACTCGAATCAATAAAAACCGTCTACCAGGCGCCAACGAAACCACCACCCGGTTGCGTGGGCAAAGCGGCTCGTTCAAGGTCCCTTTGAATCCACCGATACGCTATTTCTTTTTGGGTGGGACGACGGAATCCTTAAAGGATTTTGCCAAGCGGAACTTGACCACCGTCTTGGCGGGAATCTTGATGGGCTGACCGGTTTGCGGATTCCGTCCCGTGCGTGCCTTGCGACTCGCCTTGACGGCCTTGCCGAGACCCGGAACCACAAACTGTCCGCCACTCTTGCACTCCTTGGTGGCCAGGGTCACAAGTTCCTCCAGCACTGCGGCTGTGGCTTTCTTCTGCAGCCCAACTTTGTCAGCCAAGTGGGATACCACCTGGGATTTGGTCATCACTTTTGCCATTTGCTACTCCTCTCCTGAAGTTTAGATGTTGGGAATCCCTTTCTTTGACCGGAATGCGTCACTGTAAGCAATAACCCTGCAACTGTCAAGGCCTTTGATCCACTGCGCCTGGACTGTACTTGACATCATTATCCCCTCTCTGTCAAGGGCTTTGACGCCCTTTTCCAGAGCGCGTACCACAAAGTCATTAACCTTTATACACAGCTTTTGCGTATCGCGCCAAAAACATTTTGTCGTCCCCCGGTAAGCATTCCGCTCAATCCGACGGCGGACCGGCCGGGCGAGACGCCGAAAGCCCCGGTGGTTCCTCCGCAGCAATGAAGCTCCGCTCCTGCAATGGAACGAAGGCGGGAGACAAGGCGCTGCAAGCGATCGCAAATTGCGGTGCGAAGCTCTGACGACTGTAGCACCGGTGTCCCCACTGGCGCATTCGGCGCTGTGGACGGCGCCGCTGCCAGGAACGCTGTCACGATAATTGCAATCCTCTGTAAGCAACGCAAGGCGGCTAGGGCTTCACGGCCCCGGTGCCTGACTCCTGGAAGCCCATTCCGCCGACAGGAACCAGCAACCCTCCCTCGACCATGACAGCCGAGCCTGTCATGAATGAAGCGAGATCGCTGGCAAGAAAAACGATCACGTGAGCCACCTCTTCCGGACGCCCCATCTTGCCGCGCAGGTGGATGCGGTCGCAGGTCTCCATCACTTTTTCAGGATGCGGATCCAGGTCGGCTGCCCAGCGCAGCATCGGAGTGTCAATAGCGCCGGGCAGCACGCAATTGGCCCGGATATTCTGCTTGCCGTAATCCAGCGCAATGCATCGCGCGAGCCCTAAGAGGCCGTGCTTGCTCACCACGTAGTGGACCGAATTGCGTTGCGCCGCCACAGACTGCACGGACCCTGTGATCACGACGGAGCCGCCGCCGCGCTTGATCATTTCCGGGATCGCAAATTTCGACGTCAGGAAAGCGCCCTTCAAGTTGATGTCCATCACCTCGTCCCACTCTTCTTCCGAGGTTGTCGTCACGGTCCCGTAGCGCTGGATTCCGGCGTTGCTCACCAGAATATCGATTCCGCCCAGCCGGGCGGCAACTTCGGCCATCAGCCGCTGGACCTCGTCCGACTTGCTGACGTCCGCACAAAAGAATTCTCCTTCGCCTCCCTTCTCTCTGAGTTCAGCCAGCGTTTCTTCTCCCGCCTTGCGGTCACGGTCAACAATGGCAACCTTGGCGTGGCACTCGGCGAACTCCCGCGAGCAGGCCTGCCCGATTCCGGAACCGCCTCCTGTCACAATCGCTACTTTGTTTTCGAATTCCATGTGTTTTGCTCCTGCCGGTTGAGTCACTTCTATCACCTAAAGCTCAGGGCTAGTTTTTACACCCTGACCGGAAAGCATACAAGTGTTCATTCGCAGACGTTCGGATTGTTGCGACCTGCGGCGGAGGCTTCACGCGCCAGGCATTCGCCGGACGACTGCACGGCACGGATGTGCAACCTCCGGGAGAAAAGAACGAGCGCATTGAGTTCCGCCCTCAGGCTGCTGGCCCAGAGGAAATGTCACTTGTTCGCCCTGCCTGTTCGAGGGAGGTCTAAGGTCCCCTCACGGCTTGACTTTCGGCCCTTTCGAGACTATATCTAGGCTTGGAAGGGGGATATAGGCAGTCCGAAGCGCTGGCTCATGCTAACCATGAGAATCAAGTTCGCAATCGCGCTATCCATCGCAATGCTGGGCGTGACCGTTTTCGTCCTGCCCGCCTATGCGCAGCGAGGTTTTCTGACCGGGCGCGGCTCAGGCATGAGGGCTGGACCGCGCGCTCCTTTCAGGGGCGGCCAGCACGTGCGCGGAGGTTACCTGACCGGACCCAGAGGCCGCCGGGGCTATGGCAGTTACCGCGGTTACCGGGGGTACGGTGGTTATGGCCGCTCGGGCGCATTCATCTATCCGTATTGGTATCCATCTTACTATTCGGACTACTATTCCCAGCCGGCCCCGGCAGAAGCGCCGCCTACGCGGGTCGTTGTTGTAGAGAACACACAGCCGCGTGCCGAAGCCCCGCCACCTCCTCCGCCGCCGGATGCTCTGGTGCTGGAACGCCAGGGCGATCGCTGGGTGCGAATCACTGACTCCGGCCGAACCGAGGTCAGCGCGCAAACCGAAAAGAAAGGTCCCGCAGAAGCTTCGAGCCTGCGCCCCGCCAGTCCGCTGGAGACGGCGGAGGCGCCGCCGGCAAAGCTCCCGCCTGCCGTGCTCGTGTTTCGTGACGGGCACAAAGAAGAGATCACACGATACGCCATCATTGGCGGAACGATCTACACCAGCGCCGACTACTGGAGCCAGGGATCGTGGACAAAAAGAGTTTCGATTGCTGATTTGAATATTCCTGCAACCCTGAAATTGAACCGGGAACGCGGCACAAACTTCAGCCTCCCTTCCGCGCCGGGCGTCATCGCCATTCGGCCTTGAGATCTTGTCGTTTCTGCGATCGAAACGATTGCGGCCTCCGAAAAGGATTCCGTCCCCAAACCCCACAAGGCAAACCCCGTAAAACCACTTGCAACAGGGCTGACCTCAGGCATAAACTCCTGCCGCGCGAACCCAGATGAAGCGGAGGAGAAATCGTGGATCAGAAAACTCTTGGACGCCGCAAATTCCTGCAAAGAACAACTGCGCTGCTGAGTTCAGGTCCGCTGCTTGCCGGCGGAGCCGTTACCATGGCTCAGACCGAATCAGCGCCGGGCAGCCGGACGGCAGGACGGACAGTAATTCAGCTCGACGGCCAGTGGCATTACCGGCCGATTGCCCGCACCACGCTGCACAGCGACGGATCAATTACCGAGGACAAATCGAACCTGCCACCAGCCGGGCAGATGGCAGTACCTTCCAACTGGAACCTGAAGGGATTGCCGAACTTTAACGGCAAGGTCCTGTTTGAGCGTGACTTTGATTTCCCCGGCCAGCCGGCGCCGGACGATCGGGTCTTTATTGTATTCCACGGCGTCGACTACTTCTCGACGGTGGCCCTGAACGGCGCGGAGATCGGACGCCACGAAGGTTACTTCCAGCGATTCGAATTCGACGTCACATCCCACATCCGGCGCGGACTCAACCATCTGTCGGTTACGGTGGACGCACCGCTCGAAGAGCCGGGGACGGTGTGGCCCGACCATAAGCGCATGATCAAAGGCGTCTTCTCACACTGGGACTGCAAGCCTGGAAGCACTTCCATGGAGCACGGGCAGGACGGCACTACCGCCGGCATCTGGAACCGCGTCGAGCTCGAAGTCCGCCACCGCGCCTGGCTGGGCGACGTCAAGATTCAGCCGTTCCTGTACGACTACAACGGGAAGCAAGAAAGGGGCGACCACAAGAAGACCCACGCCAAGATTTTCGTCACCGCGGAAATCACCGCCGCCCGGCCCGGCAACTACGTGCTGACCGCCGAAGCCGGCGGAGTGCGAGTCACGTCGTCCGTGAAGATTGCCGAGGAAAGCAAATCCGTGCTTCTCGTGCTGCCCATCGAAAACCCTCGCCTGTGGTGGACGTGGGATCTGGGAGAACCGTATCTTTACACCTGCCGGATGACGCTCGCCTCGGAAGGCGCGACGATCGACAGCCAGGAGATTCCGTTCGGCATTCGCACCATTGCGCTGGACGAAAAAACCGGCGAATGGAAATTGAACGGTGTCCGCTTTTTCATCCGTGGCAGCAGCGTCGTCCCCGATCTCTGG
>JARRJI010000126.1:0-12546 GCA_037379595.1 Acidobacteriota bacterium
GATGCCGAAATCCCAGACATCGATGTTGAGCTTATCGCTGATGAGTTCGCCGAGGGCGTATTCGCCGGATTCGAGAGGCTGGACAGGCCTGAGTTCGTAGACACCGGCGGCAAGGCGCTTGCGTTCGAGCGGCAGGTCCTTTCGCAATTCGCCGGACTTTCCCAAGCCGATTCCGGACTGAACCTTTTCCACCACCCGCTCATGTTTTTTCTGAACCAGCGGCAGCAGTTGGGCATGCTCGGCCCAGTTGTCGCTGCCCTGGATGTAAAAGGCTGGTTGCGCCACGGTGATCCGGACAGCGGCCTTGGCGCCGGGCAGAACCACCAGCGCCTGTTTCTTCAGCAGCGGACCGGGCATCACCATAATCAGCGCGATGCGCTTCTTGTCGGTCACCACCTTCGAGGAATCCTGAATGAGCTGAATCACACGCGAGCCGTCGTAGGCGTAAACGCCGGATTCGCCGGGCAGGCGGACGCCGGGCTTGATCTGGTACCCGCTGTAGGTGGGCGTCTCAAAGCGCTGGTTCTGCAGCTCTTCGGCGGATTTCAGTTGTTTGGACTGCTGGACCTTCTTTTCTTCCTCGGCGCGTTTCGTTGCGGCAAAGTCCACCAGTGATTTGGGGATCTCTTCCCAGTCGCCGCGGTCCTCGCTGTAGTAGCGAACGCGATCGCCGATCACCTGGTAGCTCTTGACGTTCTGATAGCTGCCGTCTTTCAGATAGAGCTTGATGGTGGCCTTGAGCGGCGACGGGAACATCATCAGCCCAAGCAGCGCCACACCAGCCATCACCCGCAAAGCCCTTGCGCGCATCCTGCACCTCTTCTCCTTAGATGTTAGCGCGCCACGCAGCGCCGTATCAAACCTGCCTGGAGGATGATTCGGATGATTACAAAACGGAGAGGCGGCCGTCTTCTGTAGCGGAGCCTTGTGAGCGCCGGCTTCTTGCCGATGCGAAACGCCCCGCTCAGCTTGCAGCGGGCAGGCGACTTGCCGCGCTCTCGGAGCGAAATGTTCTGCAAGCCTTTTCCAGTTCGGAGTCCATTTCGGCCGCGACCAGCAGGATGAAGTTGGTCACATAGATCCAGAACATCAGAACGAAAAAGGTCCCCAGAGCGCCGTAAGCGCCGGCCGTGGTGAAGTGGCGAATAAAGGCGTTAAAGCCGATGGTGGCAGGAAACCACACGGCGACCACAAACAGGCTGCCCGGAGTGGCCCATCGCCAGGGCTTCTCGACGTTCGGCAGCATGTGATTCGCAAAGCTGACCGCAAAACTCATGAGCGCCAGCGGAATCGCCCATCGCAGGACGTGCCACAGCACCACAAACGCGGTTCCGAGTCCGGAATGAGCTGCCACCCAGCGCCCCATCCAGCCTCCGAACGCCAGCAGCCCGAACGCTGTCAGAAAGCTGAGGGCAAAGACCAGCATCACGCCGCAGGATAGCAGCCGCCTTTTCCAGAAGCCGCGCGTTTCCCGAACGTTGTAGGCAATGTTCAAACCGTCCATCAGGCTGATCACGGCGCGAGTCGCTATCCAGATAGAGCTGGCCAGACCGAAGGAAAGCAAACCGCCCCACTCCTGCGTAAGGCCGGTGACGGTCTTGAAGACGTAAGGCTGAACGCGAATGGGAAAATACTGAGTAATCGAGGTCAGGACCCGGGGCCAGAGACCTGTGAACGGAAGGTAGCCGACAATGGCCGCCAGCACGACAAAAAAGGGAAACAAGGCCATTAGAAAGAAATAGGACATCTGAGCGGCGACGTCTTCGCACGCGTCGCTGACCACGGCTCTTGACACCCGCCTCAGCCAGACCCGCGGGGACAGGCTGCATTCCATGCCGAAGAGCCGCGTCCAACGCGAAGGGTGCACTTGCTGAGGCCATCCTGTTTGTCTGGCGCGGCGAGGCAAATTCCCTCCGTGTGGCCCTTCAATGAGGTCTTGCCCGGCTTTCCAATGAGGCTCGGTTTCCAGTCATGAAGTCAAACGCTTGGACAAAGGCAGAATCATTATGAATGCAACTATTATACCGAATTGGTCGGGGGCCGGAAGGGCTTTTGCTTTTTCAGAGTGGAAGGTTGCGAATCGAGGTGTCCGCGGCTCTTCTGGCGCCGGGTTGGCCACCGGCGGACCATAGGATTCAGCCGGCGGAGTCCTCCGGCGAGAGGTGGCTAGCTAACATGTCTAGTGCGCGGGCTCGATTAACATCCAGCCTCGGCCCACGGGCCCACTAACTACCGGGACTGAAGTGCCAGGTGTCAGGGAACGCGTTCCGCCATGTCATGCGACATCCCCCTACGTTTCCTGGCCGCGGCCTAGCCGGCGAGGCACGTAGCAGTCCCTCTGCGTGCCCCTGACCCCGCTCACACGACCCACCATTGGTGTATGCGCCACTCGGCCCTTACTTGCCGGCCGTCTCCTTTGGAGAACTCTTGTGCAAAGTGTTAAGCAGCAATTCCGCCGAGGCGGGCGGCTGAACTTTGCCATTGAGGACAATGTCCTTTGCCGAGATTCCCTTCCCGTAGACCTTCTCGTTGGCACCACCATCGGGACGAAGAGTTGATCCTTCCAGTGAGACACCGGCGAACAATCCTCTCGCGCGCGAATACGACAGGATTTCCGCTTTCATTGCGACATCGGTGGCTGCTGAAGTGGTGCGCCCCTTTGGTCCGGCTGCAGCCGACGCGTCGCCGCCCAGCTTGACTTTGCTGGAGAGAATCGAATTCGCTCCGCGCTCATTCATCACCAGCAGGACAAAGTCCGTTGCCTGGCCTCCCAACTGCAGGCCGAAGCTCCCACCTTCAAGCGCCATCATGGTAGGCGCGCTCCAGCGCCCTTTGAAATTCTCGCCACTCCGGCACGTCATCACGCCGCGACCGTAACTGCCGCCGAATCCGAATGAGATTTTCTTTACCGAAGGCAACACAATGACGCAGACCGCTTTGCTCAGAAGACTCTGCGGAATGTTGTCGGGAACCTTGAGAATCTCACTCATTACCTGGCCGGCATTCTGAATGCGATTGTTTTCTTTCTGTTGGGCAAACGCAGGCAGGCTGACCAGGACCATCACAACCATGGACCAAAAGATTCTGTTCATTGTTGTGCTCCTTTCAGCGCCATCCCAGACGCGATAAGTCCAAGCATTCGGTGGCCCCCCGGGCTCTTCGTTACGCCAGCTCCCCCATCTTTTGATCCTCCTTCGCTACGGGGATACTGTCTGTGACAATGGGCACATCCGGATGTGACCGCATTGAAAGGCCCTGCAACGACTGAGTTTGTCTGAGAGAGCTTTTGACGCTTCCGGGTTCTGCCACGAACAAAAAGCCACACGTCACGCAGAGGTCGCAGTCTTTGCGACACACGCGATCACGATTGTGGCCAGGAAGGGATCACGGATGGCCAGCCTGCTCGGGCTCACTCGCTGCCAGCCAGGCGTCTTACTTGACCTTAATCTGCTTGGGGCTGCGGAGAGTCATGTCCGGTTGGCCGTGATACACACTGATGAAGCCGGTCACGCAGATGTTCTTGTTGCGGTACTGCTCTTCGGGCCGGCCGAAACGGGCGCGCTTCGTGCCCCAGATGACGACCGTGAAGACCTGATGGGGATAGGGATGGTCCAGGTTCAGAAAGGTTGCGCGGCCGCGGCTTCGGGGAGCGTAGTGAGTGCTCGCCACCCGGCCGCAGACTGTCGCGGTTTCACCCACGTGGTTTCTCGCCTGTTCGGCCGTGATCGTTTGCGTTTTTGCGGTGCGCGCGTACAAAGACGCACACCCTGCCAGGCAAAGGGCCAAGGCAATAGAAAGATGCTGCCGCTTCATGGTAAACCTCCTGCCCCTATATCGACGTTTCAACCGGAAAAATGAGGCAAGCCGGCGCCCGGTACCTGTAACGCAGCCCACATGGGCCGCGGACCTGCTGTGGGAGTGGTGTCTTCGATGGGCTACATCGAAGTCCAGTGACCGGACCTCAGCGCGGTTCTTGTGTGCCCCGCCGTGCTTATCCTTGCGATCAAAAAGTTGAATTGGCCCGTCGCCTCATGCGGATGGTATATTTCCGGAGAAGTCGGAAGCCCGTCAGCAGACAGACACGGTTACGCGGCATGTTAACCGCCTGATGTTCTATGAGAAACGGCTCGCAAATGGGAGAGGCTGTCGGCGTTGACCTGTGCAGCCTCTTTTTTTGCCCGTTCTAGCAACTTCGATGGGGGCAAGGACATCCAATGATTGTTCGGGGAGGGGCAGGAAATCACGAACCCCACGGCCTTTGTGGGCAGAGTAAGAAAGGGGCAGGAATCCACACAAAAGCAGAAGCCGAAAGGATTCAGCAATACCCGGTGAGAACAACCATAGCTGGACCGGGTACTTCAGGATTCTTCAGTTAAGAGACCAGGCTAGACCTGCCTGAAAGTGACCTTCAGTTGACTTTGCGCAGCCCGCTGTACGTGTGTCTACCGGGCTGTCGTACTACTGCGCGTCGGGTTCACGGGTTTTCAGCAACGCAAAAATGAACGGAGGATACAGATGAGAAGGGTATTCGTATCTATAGCCCTGGTGTTTGCATTCGGCTTTGCTGCATCCATGAGCCGGGCGCAGAACATCACGGCTTCGCTCACGGGAACCGTGACCGATTCCAGCGGTGGAGTGGTTCCCAATGCGACAGTGATTGTGCACAACGATGCTACCGGACAGAACGTCCGCACCGTAACGACCGACTCGCGCGGCGTTTTTACCGCTACACTAATTCCTATTGGAACTTATACCGTTACCATCAAGAAAACCGGATTTAAGAACTTCACAGCCAATCAGGTGACCCTGCACGTGGGGGAGCATCGGGCCCTCGATGCCGTATTGCAGCCCGGCGCGGTCACGCAGCACGTTACGGTGACGGCAACTGCGACGCCCGTGAAAACCACAACTGCAGCACAGGAACAAACCATTACGGGGACACAGATTCGTGAACTGCAGTTGAACAACCGCAATTTCGAACAGCTTGTGACTCTGGAGCCGGGAGTTGCCTCGAACCTGCCGGACCAGATCAGCTTCGGCATCACCAACACCGACGCGATTTCCGTCAACGGCGCCCGCACCGGAGCCAACAACTGGACCGTGGATGGCGCCGACGTGAACGACAGCGGTTCGAACCTCACGCTGCTCAACGTGCCCAGCGTTGACGCCCTTAGCGAATTCACGCTGGCCCGCAGCACTTACGACGCCCAGTACGGGCGCAGCGGCGGCGGGCAAGTCAATGTGGTGACGAAATCCGGGACCAGCCAGTTCCATGGCGATGTCTACGAATTTGACCGCAACGACGTCTTAAATGCCAACTCTTTCCTCAACAATGCGGCCGGTGTGAAGAAGCCTCCTTACCGCTACAACGACTTCGGCTACACCATTGGCGGCCCCATTTACATCCCGGGCGTCTACAACACAAGCCGGACCAAATCGTTCTTCTTCTGGTCGCAGGAATTCCGGCGCAACACGATTCCTTATGGCTATAACGCAACCCTTCCCTCGGCGGCCGAACTTCAGGGCACCATTGCCGGGCAGGTACCTGTCGCACCGTCGGGCTGCGTCACTTATGATGCTGCGAGCAACACTTCACAAATCAGCCCTTCGTGCTTCAGTCAGAATGCTAAGGCATACATCGCCAACGTTTACTCGAAGTTCAGCTCCAACGTTCCGGGGACAACGCAGTTCATCAGTTCCCCGACCGGCCTGAACAATTACCGGCAGGAGATCATCCGCGTTGATCAGGTACTCTCCAACAAGACGCAGGCCTTCGCGCGTTACATGGAAGACAATGTGCCGACTAGCGAGCCTGGCGGACTTTTTGCCGGCGAGCCGCTGCCCGGCATCTCTTCCACATCAACGAACGCTCCGGGTCGGAACCTGGTCCTGCACCTGACCAAGGAATTCTCTCCCACCGTGGTCAACGAAGTGGCCTTCAATTATTCCTGGGGAGCGATCAACAGCAATGTTACGGGGGACATCACGAATCCCAGTTTCGTGGGTGCCATCACGACTGGCAATTTCCCTTACTCGGATCCCTATCACCGGGTCCCGGGACTCTCCATTTCCGGATACACCGGCGTGGCAATTCCAGTTTCGCCCTACAAAGAGCGCAACATCGACAAAGAGGCTTATGACAACCTGTCGATTGTCCGCGGAAACCACTCCATCCGAACCGGCGTAAGCTTCCAGTGGATGCGAAAGAGCGAAAATGCGGTGAATCCGACAAATGGTTCTTTCTCCTTCAACACCGTCAATGGAGATCCTGCATTCGCCAACTTCCTGCTGGGTCAGGCGTACAGCTTCAGCCAGGCCAGCCGTGACATCATCCCGGACCTGCATTTCCTGAACTTTGCAGCCTACGTCCAGGACGACTGGAAGATCCGGCCGAATCTCACCCTCAACCTCGGCGTCCGCTATTCCTATCTGCCGACTCCCTATGACGTGAAAGACATCCTGGACAATTTTGATCCAGCGACTTTCAATCCCAACGCCGTTCCAACCATCGACCCGACAACCGGGCTCTTTGCGGCGCAGCAGACGCTAACCGCCGCGGGCCAGCCCCTGATGCCCGCAAACTACGTGAACGGTATCATCGTGGGTACGGTCAACTCGCCGTACGGCAAGCAAGTCAACCCGAGTTACGACAATGCGATAGCTCCGCGCATCGGATTTGCGTGGGACCCGTTTAACACGGGCAAAACCTCCATTCGTGGCGGGTACGGCATTTACTACGACCGGACGCTCAACGGCATCTGGGAACAGAACCAGTTCGAGAATCCTCCATTTGTCAGCAGCATTTACATTCCGAACCCCAGCTTCGACAATCCTTCGGCGACTGCCGCCTCAGTCAGCCTCTCCCCGAGACGGCTGCATGCGACGGGCACGCCTGCCTTCAAGGTGCCTTCGTACCAGCAGTGGAGCTTCTCGGTCGAGCGGGAAGTCATCCCCAACACAACAGTCCAGGTGGCTTACGTGGGCTCGAAAGGGACGCATCTGCTGGGAGCATACGACGCAAACCAGGTGCCGGTGGACGTGCGGATGGCCAACCTTGGCGACAGCTATAATGCCTTGCGGCCCTATCCTGGATACAGTGCCATTACCGCGATCGCTCCCATGTTCGACTCGAACTACAATTCGCTCCAGGTGTCCGTCAACCGGCGCGTGAGCCGTGGTCTGAACCTCGGCGTGGCGTATACCTGGTCGAAGACGTTGGCCAACAACTCTACGGATCGCAGCTCCGCTTCCCTGGACACCTACAATCGTGCGCTTGACTATGGAGCGGCGAGCTACAGCATCCCGCAGGTCTTGATCTTCAATTACATCTACGATCTGCCCTTCTACCGGAGCCAAAGCGGGTTCGTTGGCCACGTCCTGGGTGGATGGGAAACCTCCGGCATCACCACAATTGAATCGGGTTTCCCCCTCACCTTCTTCCAGTACAACGATCCTTTCGACGTCTATGGGGGCATCGGCATCGATCCCAGCGCGGTCTCTCCCCGTCCTGACTATGTGTCAGGCCAGTCTCTTTCGGGACCGAAGACCCCTCAGGAATGGTTCAACACAGCAGCCTTCACGGACGCCGTCGGACATTTCGGCACAGCCGGCCGTGGCATCCTGACAGGGCCGGGGTTTAACAATTGGGACTTCGCACTGTTCAAGAACACGCGCATTTCCGAGCGTTTCACCACTCAATTCCGCGCGGAATTCTTCAACGTGTTTAATCACACCTCGTTCTCGTCGGTCGGCACCAACGTGGACTCCAGCACGTTCGGGCGAGTGCTCGGCACTCACGACCCGAGGATCATTCAACTGGGCTTGAAGGTTATGTTCTGAGTCCGGGAGTCTTCAACAACCTCCGCTCGCGGGTGGCGCACGCCTCGCGATTTTTGCGATGGGTGCGACCACCCGGGAGTGGAATGACATGTGTAAGATCAACAAGCCGGTCCTTCCAGCAGGCGGGCGATCTCGTCACGATCGGGAATCTTGAGGGGGCGCGCGCGACCGTGTTCGACCATCATGATTCCGTCTTTCGGCTTGCGAACCTCGCCGATGATCGCTGCGGCGATGCGGCGGCGCCGAAGCGCTGTAACAATGCCCGGCGCGCTCGAGCGCTCGGCGACGATCAGCAAAGCTCCGGAAGCAAGCAGCCCGAGCGGATCAAAGTCGAGCACCCTCGCCAGCAGCCGAGTTTCATCCAGCACGGGAATCTTCTCCTTCCACACCCGCATGCCTACGCGGCCCGCACGCGCCAGCTCGAAGATCCCGGTCAGCAAGCCGCCTTCAGTGGGATCGTGCATGGCGTGGACCTCGCCGTGCTCCAGCGCCACCTGCGCGTCACGCACTACGCTGATGCCGGGTTTCAAGAGCAGCCCTTGCGCCTGTCTTAGATGTTTCGCTCCGATCTGTCCGCGCAGCGTTTCAGCTTTCTCGCGCGCCAGGACGGTGGTTCCCTCGATGGCCACGCCTTTGGTCACGATGACCAGGTCGCCCGATCGCTGCCGCTCCTTGCGAACCAGCCTGTCACGATCCACTTCGCCCAGCATCTGGCCCACCACAATCGGGCGGTCGAGCCCCACGGTGATCTCGCTGTGGCCGCCGCAGAGCGTGATGCCCAGCGCGCGGCAGGCCTTCAGTGTTTCGCCAAAAATCTTCTCCACAAGCGCATCGGTCGTGCGCCCTTCGGGAAACAGGAACGTGGCCAGGAACCAGCGAGGTCGCGCGCCCAGCGTGGCCAGATCGTTGGCGTTGATGTTGACCGCGTACCAGCCGATACGCTCGGCTGTGAAGGTGATGGGATCGGTCTTGGCGACGAGATACTTTTCACCCGTCTCCAGAACCGCTGCGTCCTCGCCGTATCGCGGCCCGAGAATCACTCCGGAGGAGGGCGGAACGGCGCAGGATTCGAGCAGCTTATCGAGCAGGCGCGGAGGAAGTTTACCCGCCGGAATCGGTTTTGATCGCGGCATCGCCTGCCGAGTATATCGCGCTTTGAGCCGAGGGGCCAGACGCCCTCTCGTAATCCGGGGGCGGCAGACTCTTGCCACAGACTCTTGCCAGGATTCGCGGGAAAGGGTAACCTCGCTCTCTTGGAAACTATGAGCAAGGTCGTTGGTGTGATCCCCGTACGGCTGGAAGCGACGCGGCTTCCTCGCAAGGCGCTGCGGTTGATTCACGGGCACTCGATGATCGAGTGGGTGTATCGCCGCGCGCACGAATGGCCCGGCTTCTCGCGCCTGCTTGTTGCTACTGATTCCGAAGAAGTGACGGCGCATTGCAGCGAGCTCGAGATCCCGGCCATGTTGACCTCGTCGAAACACCGCTCGGGATCCGAGCGCGTGATCGAAGTGATGAGCCGCGTGCCGGCGGACCTTTATATCAATATCCAGGGGGATGAGCCCATGGTGACCGGCCATCACATGGAACTGCTGGTCGCTCCGTTCAGAGAGCGGCCCGGCACGGCGGTCACAACGTTGAAAGTCGAAATCACTCCGAAAGCGGCCGCAAATTCCCACGACGTCAAAGTGGTCACCGCCAACAACGGGCGGGCGCTTTACTTTTCCCGGGCGCCGATTCCTTATGACCGCACAGGCTCCGCTACGACGCGCTACTACAAGCACATGGGGCTTTATGCTTACAGCGCGCAGGCGCTTCAGGTTTTCAGCACGCTTGCGCCTTCAGAGCTTGAAACCGCAGAGGCGCTCGAGCAGCTTCGGTTTCTTGAGAATGGCATCCCGATTGTCGTGGTCGAGACCACGGAAGATACGATTGGAGTGGATACGGAAGACGACCTGAGAAGAGTCGAAGAGTATTTCCGGCAGGCAAACGTCCGCATGCCGGGTGTGCTATGAGCGTGCGGCTTAAATGCAACGCTCAGCCGGCGCGGGCCTATTGCTCTCCGATCAGGTAGCGGCAGCCCTGCGGTCCCATGCGAGCGGAATGGACCGTGTCGGCCGGCACGTCGCAACGGTCGCCCGTCTTGTACGTGCGGGTCTCGCCTTCCGAGGTGAGCGTCATTTCGCCATCGAGGATCACATGAGCGGTGGTCATCGCATGGGTATGATCGGGATAAAAGGCTCCCGGGCCATCCTGCCAGACGTAGGTCCTGCTGAAACCTTCCTCGTGCAGCTTCTTTTCCCAGTCCTTTGTGGTCATCATTCCGACTCTCCCAGCGCAATCGACGAGGCTAGGGGGCTTGTGAAGGTATCGGCACTTTACATCAAAAGTATGATACACGTCACAAATTTTTCGATGCCTGAAAAGGCGAAAATGTGCGAAATAGAGACACTTTTTGGGCACAAGTGGGCGAATACTTTGTATCACACAGTACTTGACAACGCTTAGCAACCGGAGTATTTATCTTCTCATGGCCAGCCTTCACCCCATTCGCCCACGGTCTGACGATCCCCTGGCGCTCGAAGCCCGCGCCATGGACAACCTCCGCTACATCCGCAAGACCATGGAGGGCGCTGCCTCGTTCACGGCGGTTCCAGGCCTGGGCGGCATGATGATTGGCGTCACGGCGCTGGTAGCGGCCTTTATTGCGTCTCTTCAGCCGACTCCGGCCCTGTGGCTGGGCATCTGGATTGTTGAAGCGGCGGTTTCCTGCCTGATTGGCGCGGTAGCGATGTTGCAGAAGGCGCGCAAGGCGGACACTCCCCTGTTTTCGCAGCCGGGGCGCCGATTTACACTGAGCCTGGCGCCTCCGCTGGTGGCCGGAGGCCTGCTCACGCTCTTCCTTTTCCGCATCGGATCGTTCGCCGTCCTGCCGGGCCTCTGGCTGCTGCTTTACGGAGCCGGCGTGGTGACGAGCGGCGCGTTTTCCGTCCGAGTGGTTCCGGCGATGGGTGTGGCCTTCATGGTTCTGGGCGCCGCGGCGCTTTTTTCGCCCTCCGCCTGGGGCGACATTTACATGGCCATCGGTTTCGGCGGCCTGCATCTCATTTTCGGAGCGATTATCGCCTGGAGGTATGGTGGGTAAGACAAACGTTTGGGTACGCGACCGGCGCGCGGAAGAGGCCGGCTTCGGCAGCGAGAGCCGCACCGTTCGCGGCGAGAAAGTCAGCCGGGCCTCGCGGCTTGATCGCCTGATCCATGAGCGCATCCGGTTGGGCATTGTCAGCGCGCTCGCGGTGAACAGCGCCTTGAGCCACAACGAGTTGAAGCAACTGCTCAAGACCACCGACGGCAATCTGAGCGTTCACGCCCGCAAGCTGGAAGAAGCGGACTACATCGAGTGCATCAAATCGTTCGACGGCCGTCTGCCCCGGACGATCTATCGCCTGACGCCTTCAGGCCGCCAGGCGCTGGAGAACTACCTGGACCACATGGAAGCGCTGATCCGGGCGACGCGCGAGAGCTGAGCGCGAAAATTTTTTTGTGG
Source organism: Acidobacteriota bacterium (assembly GCA_037379595.1). Lineage (GTDB taxonomy): Bacteria > Acidobacteriota > Terriglobia > UBA7540 > UBA7540 > SCRD01. Next base: position 11,387 of record JARRJI010000126.1, read on the forward strand.
AGCGACTTTATGCCGCAAAGTACCCCCGTAGAAACTCTGGCCAGGCAGAATGCGGCCGCCGCGCAGCTTGCGACAGGGATTCCCGGGTTTGTCGTCGATGATCTCATTATGAGCTGAGCTTGCTGCGGGAGGGGGACGCGCGGGTCGTCCGCGCGCAGGCGGCGATTTTCCGGAGGTTGGCTGATGATGCAAAATTCTTCCCGGTCTTATCTGAACGGCCTTCATGTGGCCATCATCATGGACGGCAGCGGCCGCTGGGCGCTCGCGCACGGCCTTCCCCGGCCGGAGGGCCACCGCGCCGGCGTCGAGGCGGTGCGGCGGGTGATTGCTGCGGCGCTCGACCAGGGTGTTGGCACCCTCACGCTCCACTCCTTTTCTTCGGGCAACTGGCAGCGCCCGCCGGAAGAGGTGGCTTCGCTGTTCGGGATTTTTGAAGACTTCCTGTTCGAGGAGCCGACCCGAATGATCGAGCAGGGCGTCCGGGCCACGGTCATCGGCCGGCGCGACCGCGTGCCCGCCTCGCTGCTTGAAACCATCGAATACGCGGAAAACGCCACTTCCGGCTGCCAGCGCCTCCACCTGCGCCTGGCCATCGATTATTCCGCCCGCCAGGCCATTCTGCGCGCCGCCGAACGGTTGAACGCAGCGGACTCGGATAACGAGGCACCCGAAGCCCGGTTCGAGCGGCTCCTTCACCAGCCCGGCGACGACGCCGTTCCCGAAGTCGATCTGCTCATCCGCACCGGCGGCGAACAGCGGCTCAGCGACTTCATGCTGTGGGAATCGGCCTACGCCGAGCTCTATTTCACCTCCGTCCTCTGGCCCGACTTCACCGCCGAAGACCTCGCCGCCGCGCTCAAAGAGTTCCACGCCCGCGAGCGCCGCTTCGGCGCCCTCGCCACCGCCGTCTAAGCTCTGTAGCGGCGGGTTTATCCCGCCATCAGGGGCCTGATGTGGTAACGGCGGGTTGATTCCGCCATGGGGTGCGATGCGGTAGCGGCGGGATGATCCCGCCATCAGAGCCGGGACGTGGCGAGGTAAACTCGCCGCTACCCATCGCGCCATTTTCGCCGCACTCAGGCCTGGAGGGCCGTAAGAATTCAGCCCATGGCGCAAGCCAGGGAAAAAGGGGTCAAGTCATCAGGAGCCGCGGCGCGGCG
>JARRJI010000127.1:0-8724 GCA_037379595.1 Acidobacteriota bacterium
TGATCGACAACCTCTACCACATCGACTTCAGGCTGGAATTCAGACTTGCTCTCCTTCAGGCTCTTCTCAACCGCGTGTCCAAGTCCCCCCACTTCGTCCACGATGGCAATCCTGACCGTAAATCCGGAGGTCCCACCGGAGACAAAAACAGAAATTCCGAGAATGAGGGCCGAGAGAAGGGGCAGCGCCAGGGTTCCGAGGACAAAAGCTTTGGTTCGTACCCGGGTGATGTATTCGCGCTTGAAAATGAGCCAGATCTTACGCATCGCGCTCCGAGACTTTTTGAATGAAGATATCGTTCAGCGGCGGTTCGATCAGCTCAAAGCGGCGAATCTGGACCCCGCGCTCGACAGCGCTCCTCAGAATCTGCTGGGAATCGGCCCCAGGACGCAGGGTGATTTCCACGACCTCACCATAGGAATTTGTCCTTTCAATCACGCCGGGAAGCTGCATGAAAGCAGGATCGCCGCTGAATTCAATCCGGACCGTGTTATTGCCATACGATTTCTTGATGGTTTTCAGGTCACCATCCAGAATCTTCTGCCCTTTATTCATCAGGCAAATGGAATCGCACATCTGCTCCACCTGGTCCATGCGGTGAGTCGAGAGGATAATAGTGGTGCCCTCATTGCGAAGCTCGAGCATCACATCCTTGATGGCGACAGCGTTGACCGGGTCAAGCCCCGTAAAGGGCTCATCGAGGATCACAAGCGACGGCCGGTGAAGGATGGCCGCGATAAACTGAACTTTCTGCTGCATCCCTCGCGACAGGTCATTCACTTCGTTGCCAGCACGGTCGGCAAGGCCCAGCCGCTCGAGCCACGCGCGGGCCCGGCGCTCCGCCTCTGTTTCCGAGAGGCCCTTTAGCGCGCCCAGGAAAACCAGGATCTCGAGGATTCGCATCTGCCGATAGAGGCCTCGTTCTTCCGGCAGGTAGCCGATCGATTCCTGGGTTCGCTCACTCAAAGGCTGGCCCAAGACGCGAACCGATCCCTCATCGGGCAGCAGGATGCGCACGATCATCCGCAGCGTCGTCGTTTTGCCGGCGCCGTTAGGCCCCAGCAATCCGAAGACGGCGCCTTCTTTGATACCCATGGTGAGGCTGCTTACCGCAGCAAAGGAATCAAAGCGCTTTGTGACCTGCTCGAGACATACTGCTTCCATCGTTACTCTATGACCCTTACACCGAAGCGCGACGCTGCGGACGGGGAATGAAACTGCAGGGGATTTGTAGCATCAAAGTGGAGTGATACGCAAGACCGATTTGTTTCGAGTCTTGCCCAGGCAGCAAGGTAAAGTCTTCACCAATCAGTGTGCGACCGGCTGTACGAAGATGGGTGCATAGGATAAGATATCTTTTCTGCCGAAACGGAAATGACGATAAAGGGGCCTGAAGATATGCGAAATGTGGTGATTATCGGTTCGGGATGTGCAGGACTGACTGCTGCCATTTATACAGCCCGGGCCAATCTGAACCCGCTGGTGATCCGCGGGACTGAGGCGGGAGGGCAACTGACCCTGACCACGCTGGTTGAAAATTATCCCGGTTTCCCCAAAGGCGTCCAGGGGCCGGAACTGATCGAACTCATGCAAAAGCAGGCAGAGGAGTTCGGGGCCGAATTTCTGGAAGGGGACGTCACACGCGCCGACCTGTCGCAGCGTCCTTTCACGCTCGAGATCGGCAAGGATAAGATGGAGACACAGACGCTCATCGTTGCGACGGGTGCCTCGGCCAAGCTGCTCGGCCTGGAATCCGAGCGCAAGCTTCTGGGCCGTGGTGTTTCAACCTGTGCGACCTGTGATGGCTATTTCTATCGCGGCAAGGAAGTGGTGGTGGTGGGAGGCGGTGATACCGCGGTTGAGGATTCGCTGTTTCTGACCCGTTACGCCAAGCAAGTGAATCTCGTGCACCGGCGAGACGAGCTTCGGGCTTCCAAGATCATGCAAAAACGGATGTTCGATAACAAAGCCATCAACCCGGTCTGGAACACGGTCGTCACCGACGTCCTCGACCCCGAGAAAGGTGAAGTAACAGGAGTTCGGTTGAAGAACGTCAAGACGGGAGAAGAATCCGTCAAGGAGTCTGACGGCGTGTTCATCGCCATTGGCCATTCACCCAACACCGAGCTTTTCAAGGGCCAGCTTGAGATGAACGAAGTCGGCTATCTGGTCACGCACGACGGTGCACGAACCAACGTGCCGGGTGTCTTTGCAGCGGGCGACTGCCAGGACCACGTCTATCGGCAGGCAGTGACCGCTGCGGGGACGGGGTGCATGGCGGCGATTGACGCCGAAAGGTTTTTGCAGGCTGAGAGTTCCCACGCAAAATGATTGATCAGAATTTCCCGCAGACGTTCCTCCCTTCGCGCGGGGACGTTGCCTCTGCTGCTGTCATGGCGCGTTTCAATCGTTTTGCTCAAGCGGACCTCGCCGTCACAAGAGGAAACCGTGAACTCGCCGGAATCCTGTTTTCATCGCTGGCAGGGTCATTCTGAAAGGAAAGCCTGATTTGCCCCCAATGGATCCAATTCGACGGTTTCGGGACCTCGTAGAAGGAGAGGACGAGCAGATCAACCTGGCGGAAGCTGCGCTGGCGATCGCAGCCACTGAATATGACGCCCTCGATCCCTCGCCTTGGCTGTCCTCGCTCGACCGGCTGGCTGGCCGCGTAGAAGCCGGTCCAGAGCTTTCCGCTCTGGCCAACATCGCCGCGATCAACAAAGTGCTGTTCGACGAAGAGAACTTCTCAGGCAACGAAGCGGAATACGACGACCCGCGCAACAGCTATTTGAACGACGTTCTCGAGCGGAAGACGGGCATACCCATCACCCTTTCGCTGGTCTATACCGAAGTGGCGCGGCGCAGGGGACTGCCGCTGGTGGGGGTAGGGTTTCCCGGCCATTTCCTGGTCAAGCATCCCGGACCGCCCGCGGAGATCCTGATCGACCCGTACCATCGCGGAACCATCCTGGCCTCCGGCGATTGCGCGGCTCTGCTCAGGAAGCACTTCGGATCGGAAGCCGAACTCAAACCGGAATACCTCGCGTCCGCAACCAAAAAGCAGATCCTTGCGCGCATGCTCAACAATCTGAAAGGGTCGTATTTCCGGCGGAACAATTACCCCAAGGTCCTCACCATGATCGACCTTGCGTTGGCTACGGGTGAGGATATCCTCCCCAATCTCCGCGACCGCGGAATGGTCTATTTCGCCATGCGGCGATACAGCGACGCAGCCAAAGAGCTCAAAGCCTACCTTGCAATTGGAGCAAAAGACGACCCTGAAGTAAGGGATGTCTTGCAGGTGCTGGGCCAGATCAAGGCGATGATGAATTAGGTCGCACAGCGACACTGGCCGCCTGAGACATCAACCCAACCGATCCCGCTCACCCTTTTTTCAAACACACCGCCAGGCCGTCGCGCAGTGGAATGATCGTCGTCAGCAGTTCGGGCGATCTGGAAATCAGCCGGTTGAATTTCTGGATCGTCAACGTGTCCCGATCGCTTTTTGCTGGCTCGCAGGTAACCCTTCCCGACCACAGAACGTTGTCAGTGATGAACAATCCTCCCACGCGCAGTCTGGGCACGGCCAGCTTGAGCGCTTCGAGATACTGTTTCTTTGAGACGTCATTGAAAATCATGTCGAACTGCCCCCGGGTCGCCTGGAAAGATTCCAGCGCATCGCCCACCATGAATTCCACGCGCTCAGCCACGCCCGCCTCTCGCAGATAAGCTTTGGCACGCTCGGCATTCGCCGGATTGCCGTCCGTGTAATAGACCTTTCCGCGCGGCCCTACCGCCCGGGCCAGCCACAGGGTCGAATACCCGATGGCCGAACCCATCTCAAACACTCGGCGCGCCCGGATCAGCAGCGCCAACTGCTGAAGCGCGCGGGCACAGGCGGGGCCGACAATAGGAACTTTGTGCCTGTCGGCGTACCTCTCCATCTTTCGTAGCACCGCGTCCCGCACGGGCAGCAGCGAGTTGATATAGGCCTCTATTTGGGGTTCAAAAATTCCTGGCACAATGCCTCCTTTTTTCGTGCATGGGCTATTCGCCCTTGCGGCCGTAGCGCCAGGCTCGAAGCACGCTGCTCACTAACTGACGGGCTTCAGTTTCAGGTGCTCGGGATTTGTCCACTCCATCACGGCGCCTTGTTTCTTCAGCTCTTGCGTCAGCGCAGCAGGCTCGACCTCCTGCACAGGCCGTCTGTGATCAATTGCCATTGTGGCGGCGACCCCCGCCGCCTGCCCCATAATCATGTAGACCGGCTCCAGGCGCAGTGTCCCATAGCCGATATGCGACGCGGACACGCACACGGACACCAGCAGGTTACCGCACTGGTCCGGTTTGGGCAAGAGAACGCGATAGGGAATCTGGTACGGAATAGTCGGGACTTCCGTATCGCCTTCGTTCTGGACATTGCCATCCGCCTGCACATAGCGCTGGACGTTGTGCGAGTCGGTATTGTACGAACCCATTCCGATGGGGTCGGGCTTGGTCACATCCGTTTCGATATCGTGCTGGGTCATCACGTACCCGCCGATCATGCGGCGCGACTCCCGAACGTAAAGCTGGAAGGGCCAGTTGTTGGAATCCTCAAATTCGTCCCCGGCCAGACCCCACTCCGCCGTCTCCGTTCGCAGCTCTTTGGGCACGCGTCGATCGTGGGCGAGAAAATGAAAAAATCCAGCCGTGTAGTTTGCGTGTTGCCGCCACAGATCGCCCCGGCGCTGATAGCCGGACGTGGGATAGTCCCAATTCTTGCCGATGTAGTCGGTCGAGAACGCTCCGTTGTTATTAATGTCCGTCTTGCCGTTGGGCAAGGGAGAAATCGAGATGAACTGGCTTAACCGGGGAACGCTTCCGTGCTTCTGTGCCGTGGCCTCGATCAGCCTTGCAAGCAATTCGTAATCGCGCGGGTTGTAGTCGAACGGCTTGGGAATCGGAATTCGGTTCTCCCTGACCTTGGTGAGACACAAGCGGAAGTTATACGCCTGTACTTTTTTGTCGCCGGCACCGGCTTTCCCGCGTGGTCCGTGATTGATATTCGGCAGCAGCCTATGATGATCATCGTAAGCGGAGACGGGTACTTCGAACCAGTGACTGGCATACTTGTGGCTGTCGCGGACACCCGCGAAGGATTCATCATATTGGTCTCGTCCTTCGCGCCCCCAGGCGAACGTGACCCCTGCCTGACCAATCAGGTCACCTTCGTAAGTAGCGTCGATAAACACCGGAGCTGAGAAAACGTTTCCGCTTTCCATTCTGATGCTGGTGATGCGCGTTCCTTTTTTCTGCACGCCGCCCCGCTCGCTGAGAAGACTGTTATAAAGCACGTCAACCCTGGCCAGGCTCGCTATCTCGTCGAAAACATCCTCGGCCACGTGTGGCTCAAAGTTCCAGGCGATGGGCTTGCCGTAGTGCCGCCCCACGCGCCGGAAAAACTCCCGGCTGATTCCCCCGATGGTTTCCTTCCTGCCAGTATCGGTGTGCCCAAGGCCGCTCGAAACCATTCCGCCCAGGTGCATGCCGGGCTCCAGCAGCGCCACACTCGCACCCTGGCGCGCTGCAGCCACCGCAGCAACCACTCCTGAAGCCGTCGCTCCGTAAACAATAACGTCGTAAGATGGCTTCGCGGAAAATGCCCCTGAAGTCTTCAGCAGCATTCCACCCAATCCCATCACCGAACTTTTCAAAAACGACCTTCGCCTCATCCCTGTTCTCCGATCGATCAGCGTACAGCAGGACATAGAGTATTGCTCAAAATCGTCAAACACAAAAGACGCGTTTTGCTCCCGGGAGGAATTGTTCAGTGCCGGGAGAGCTGAAGCGGCAATCTATGATCGCCGGAAGCAAACGCCGCGAGAACCTCTCGCTTCGCGACACCTCAGACAGTACAATCGAGGTGTCGACGATGGCTGCGGGAGTGCCCAACCCTCATCAGGTTGCGAACATTGCCGCTGAAGATCCCCAGGGAATGACCGATCGAGGTGAACGCACCATGCGAGTTCTTGTGATTGGCGGAACGCTGTTTATCGGGAAACTGCTCGTCACGCGACTTCTCGAGGCCGGCCACGAGGTGACGATTCTTCACCGCAAGGCTGAGCATCCTTTTGGCCCGCGTGTCAACAACGCGGTCGCGGATCGAAACGACGCAGCGGCGATTCGAAGCGCGCTGTCCGGCCGGAGGTTTGATGCCGTCTTTGACATCGCCTACGACTGGGAGCGGGGCACCACCGGGCAGCAAGTCGAAGCTACGGCTACGGCCATTCCCGGCGACCTTTCGCGATACATCTTTATGTCGAGCGTCGCGGCTTACGGCGAGGGTTTGAACCATGTTGAGGACGATCCGCTCGCTCCCGAAAGCCATCCCATCGACTACGTCCGGAACAAAGCAGCAAGCGAGCAAGCACTGTTCCGCCTGCACCGCGAATCGGGCTTTCCGGCTGTGACCCTGCGGCCGCCGTTCGTTTACGGCCCGGAAAATCCCTTTTACCGCGAAGCGTTTTTCTGGGACCGCATCCGGCTCGACCGTCCGGTGATCGTCCCCGGCAACGGGGACACTCTGATGCAATTTGTCTATGTCCATGACCTGGTGGAGGCGTGCCTTGCCGCGCTCGAGAGTCCGGTGGCGCCAGGCCGGGCGTTCAACGTCGCCCACGAGAAGCCGGTGACCCAGGGCACGGCGGTCAACCAGTTTGCCGCCGCTCTGGGCAAAGAGGCATCGATCATCCGCGTGCCGCGCGAAATCATCCAGCGCAACGGCGGAAATGTGTTCAGCGATCCCTTATATTTCGGACAGTATTTCGACCTTCCGCCGATTACAGAAGTTGTGGACCGCGTGAAGCGCGAACTCAACCTTGCCCTGACACCCTTCGCAGCCGGACTGCGGGAGACGTACAAGTGGTATGCGGAGTGGGGTCCGCATCGGAAACTTGACTTCTCGTTCGAAGACCAACTGATCCGCGAGGCTGCGGGATCTCCCCGCACCGCCTGAGAAATGCAGCGCAGTTTCTTCCGCAAACCATGCAGTTCTCTGCCTTGCGTGACGAAAATCGCAATCTTCAAGAACAAGGCTGGGCTACCTGCACTTACCTTGCGCCCTCAACTTTCTAAGTTTCAAATTCTCGGGTTTCTTACGAATGTTCAGCCAATACTCTTCTAAGGCGTCTTCGTCGATTTCGACGTCGGTGTTATAGAGGGCGTCGCGTCCATCTTTTCTACAGCCGCTTATCCAGTAGCGCTCTCCTGTTTCTACGTCGTAGAAATTGGCCTTGAATCCGGCACCCGCCAAGGTTCTGAACGACCGGCCCCGGTAATCGATTCTCTTTCCACGATCTTTGACCGTGACCCACCCGATCCTTGCAGGGCCAACAATGTTTTGCCCCTTATATTCAATCCACATGACGCGTTTCATGCAGTCTCCTGCCAGCCATTCTCAACCGCGATAGCCGCGGCAGGACCTCTATCCGCGGCTACCGCCCTTCCGATTCCAGCGCCTGAATCAGCGCCCTCATATAGCCCAGCGCGTAGGCCATGCCGGCGTGCCACGGAGCCGCGCAGCTCATCTGCGGCGTGTGGTCGGGAATCATGACGCCGTCGTAGCCGTTGCGGATATAGATCCGCATGGCGCGGACGAAATCCACGTCGCCCTCGTCGAGAAAGACCTCGTGGTACTTCGGCACCTTGCCGCGCACGTTTCGGAAGTGCACATAGGCGATGCTGCGCTGCCGGGTGAGCTTGTCGATGGTTTCGTAAACGTCGCCGCCGGCCATTTCCGCCGTGGTTCCCTGGCAGAATTCGATGGCGTTTGAGCGGCTGGGGTAAATGTCAAGCAGCCGCTGGAAAAGTTCCGGGCGGTAGACCAGGCGCGCCGTGCCGCGGATCTCCGGCATCGGCGGATCGTCCGGGTGCGCGGCCAGCCGCACTCCCGCTTCTTCGGCGACAGGAACCACTTCCTGCAGAAAATCCGTGAGCCGCTGCCACAATTGCTCGGAAGTCACCCGGCCCACGTTTCCCGGCGGCGCATCGGGATCGTAGGTCATGTTCCAGACCTGCCCTTTGGGGATGGGTGTCTCCTCCGGCCCATCCTTGCCCAGGAAGCCAACCGACTCCGCTCCGCCGCGCGCGAAAGGCCCCTGCACGTGTCCCCACACGCCTGCGATGCTGAAGTTGTAGCCCAGGATTGGAATCCCCGCTTTCCCCATCCGGCGGATGATCGTCTTGACGTCTTCAAGCTGCTGCTTCTTCAGGGGGCCGTCCAGCAGGATGTCGTACCAGTGCGAGGGATCGAGGTTCTCGATGGCCTCGAGCTCCAGCCCCGCGGCGTTGACAGCCTGCTTCAGGTCGCGCAATTCCTCGTAAGTCCACAGCTTGCCCCGCCGGTCGCTCACGCCCCAGTTCTGCTTGCCGTCGGTTGCAGGGATCTTTTCCGTCCCCCAGTAGTCCACCCAGTGCGCCACAATGTGAGTGGCGCCGGCCTGCCGGGCAAAGCGGAAGTTCTCCGCCGTCAGCATGTGCCGGTAAAATCCCAGTCCAATTTTCATGCCGAGAATTTTACACTACCTGGTGGGGGAAAGAGCAGGCGGCAAAGGGCAGATAACAAATGGTAGGCGGTATGTGGAATGTAGCATGTGGCGGGTGGAAATTCGTTGGCTGGCGCAGACCCTGCTCTTTGCGGTCTGCGATTTTCTGTAGGGACCGTTGCCGCCCGCAAAATCGAAA
>JARRJI010000128.1:0-8706 GCA_037379595.1 Acidobacteriota bacterium
CTGTGTCATCGACTCCCACACTCCTATTGCCTAATGTAAGGTTCTCGTCGGCGTTCTTGGGCGTGAGACTGAAGCAGGTGACCAGCATTTTCCGGTCAGCGCTCTCTTCCGTAACGCGTTGGATCAGGACGCGGGAAGGCAGAGCCAAAACTTGCTTCAGGCGGGTTTGAACGGACCTGAATTTGATGAAACTATCCCGGACCATTCTGCTGATCATTCAGCTGCTGACCGTTGGACTCGTGTTTGGCCTGCTGAGAACGGTTCTGGCCAGACCCGAATCGACCGGCGCCAATCGACTGCCCGCCATCATTTTTGTTGAAGCCCCCGCGGCCGTGCCCGGTCCCTTGGCGGAGCGGTTTCCGCAAGGGAGCCATCTGGCGCGTTTCCTGCCGGGAGCTCCGGCCGCTTCCGCCATTAACCTGACCGCGGGATTCTTTGCGGTCGCCGATCCGCAAATTTCCTTCGATGCCGCGAAGGTGCTTTTTTCCGCGCAGAAGAAGCGCGGCACGAGCTGGCAAATCTGGGAAATGAATGTGGACGGCTCGAGCAAGCGCCAGATTACGCACGGTTCGGCAGACTGCTTCCAGCCTGATTTTCTCCCTCGAAACCAGATTGTGTATACCGTCATTGCCGGCAAGGGACCCGGCCGAGATTCCGCCATCTACGTTGCCCAGGAGAATGGCACAGACGCCCACCGGATTACCTACGGCCCGGGCAACTTCCAGGTTGAAACAGTTCTTCGCAGTGGTCGAATCCTTGTCTCGGCAGGGTCTTCGCTGGTTGCCGGCAGCAAAGGCGATGACTCCCGCGTGTTTTATACGTTGCGAACGGATGGGTCCGGACTGAATCTGTTCCGCTGGGATCATCAGCCGAATTACGTTCGAACCGGAGCGGAAGAGCTGAACGACGGCACGGTGATGTTTGTGAAGAGGCGGGACCCCGCGGGGCGGCAGGCCGGCGGACAGCTCGCCTGGATACGGCCCGGGGCCCTGCACAACACCGTGGTCACGCCGCCGAGTTCCGTTTACTGGTCGGTCCGCGCGCTGGATGGAAACAGGCTGGTGGTGGCAAAAGAGAACTCCGGCTCTTCATCGAAGGCAGGCCATTTCGGGCTTTACGTCTTCAACCTGGCAAGCAAGTCCGTGGGAAAAGCAATTTTTAACGACCCGAAGTTTTCAAGCGTCGAGGCGGTGCCCGTGGAATCGCGCGCGATTCCCAGGTATTACTGGAGCATTCTCCATCCGGACCGCGATTATGGCCGGGTTGTCTGCCTGGACTCTTACATCTCTGCAGGGGCGCCCAATGGCCGTCTGACAACCCCTATCGCGCGAGTGCGGGTCATCACTCTCCAGCCCGACCATCACAGCGAAAAAGTTCTCGGCGAGGCTCCGGTGGAAAGCGACGGTTCCTTCTATATTAAGGTTCCTGCCGACCATCCCATCCGGTTTGAATTGCTCAGTGCCAAAGGCTCTGTGATCCGTGCCCAGAAGAGCTGGACCTGGGCACGCACGGGCGAAGACGTGCCGTGCCTGGGATGCCATGAGAACAAAGCTCTGGTGCCTACGGATCATTTTCCGCTTGCGCTGAAGCGCCTTGATGCACCAATTCCCGTGGGTGTGCCTTCGCACTCACAACCACAGAAACATTGAGGGATACATGGGGATTTCCCGACGACGATTCGTAACCTTGGCTGCAGCCGCAGGACCGCTCTGGGCGGCACGAGGACTGTTTGCACGAGGTCTGCCGCTGCAAACAGGTTCTGCCACAGCAATTCCTCAATTCATTGATGTCACGCGAAAGTCCGGCATTAATTTCCGGCACTCGTTTGGCGAAAAGGAATTGAGCTCGATTCTTGAAGGCGTCGGTTCAGGTTGCGCCTGGATCGACTACAACAACGATGGACTGCTCGATCTTTACGTTGCCAACGGCCGCTTCGTCGAAGGCCTGACGAACCACTCCTCTCCGGATGGAGACAACGCCACAAACCACCTCTATCGAAACAACGGTGACGGGACTTTCACCGATGTCACGCTGCAGGCCGGCGTGCCGGGGAAGGGAATGGGGACCGGCGTTACAGTGGGCGATTTTGACAACGATGGTTACGCAGACATCTATGTGACCGGGTACAATTTTTCCATCCTTTATCACAATAACGGTGATGGGACGTTCAGCGACGTGACAGCAGACGCGGGAGTTGATAATCCTTTCTTTGGTGTTGGAGCAGCGTTTCTTGACTACGACCGCGATGGCCACCTAGATCTTTTCGTCGGCAACTATCTGAAATTTGATCCCAGCTACCGGCAGTTTTACGCCGCCATGCACTACCCGGGCCCCCTGGGCTACAATCCCGAATTCAGCCGGCTCTTCCATAACAACGGCAACGGGACATTTACAGACGTGTCAAAGGAATCGGGAATTTCTCTCAAGCCGGGCCGGGCCATGGGCATAACCGTGGGGGATTACGACAACGATGGCTGGCCGGACATTTACATTGCCAACGACACGATGCCGAGCTATCTCTACCACAACAACCGCAACGGCACTTTTACGGAAGTGGCTGTAGAAGTGAATGTAGCTTACGGGCAAAACGGCGAAGCGACCACCGCCATGGGGCCTATTTTTGGCGACTATGACAACGATGGCTGGCAGGACATCTTTGTTTCCGATGCTCGTTTCCATCGCCTGTTCCACAACCCCGGCAAAGCCGGAGGATTCTTTCAGGATATGACGAATGAAGCCGACGTTGGCGAGGTGTCCGGGCAATACACGGGCTGGGGGGACGGTTTCTTCGATTTCGACAACGACGGCTGGAAAGACATCTTTCTTGTCAACGGCGGTCTGAGGTGGCTGATTCCAATGGAAAGCTCCTTGTTGCGGAATAACGGTAACAGCACTTTTGCGGACGTTTCCACCCAGGCCGGAAGTTTCTTTGAAGACCGGCACGTCAGCCGCGGCGCCGCTTTCGCTGACTATGACAATGACGGGTACATCGATGCCTACATCACTACGCTCGGTTCCAAAGGGATCCTGCTGCACAACACCCCAGCTCCCGGAAAGCGCAACCACTGGCTGACCGTCAAGCTGGTGGGGACACGCAGCAACCGTGATGGCTACGGAGCAAGTTTGGAAGCTGTGACTGGAAACCTGCACCAGTACGTTCAGGCGGTTTCTGGAAGCGGCTATCTTTCTCAGAGCGACCCGCGGCCGCACTTCGGGCTGGGACAACACACCGAAGTGGATGAATTAACCATTCGCTGGCCCAGTGGAACGGTCCAGAAACTTGAACACGTTAAGGTTGATCAGATTCTGACCGTCAAGGAACCGGCCGGCACGCAGCAAGTCGCAAGCACAAAAAAGGGCAAGTGACTATGCATCCTGAGAAGAGGGAAGTCAAAGCAAACCGGAGACGGGGATACTTCTTGAAGGTCGCGATCGTTCTTCTGCTGGCCGCGATCGGATTGGGTTTGCGCGAAACCCGCAGCGCGGCGTCACCTGCGAATGCGCTTTGGAATCCTGATATTCGCTATCTGGATCCGGTGGCCCTCGCGCTCTCGCCCGACGGCAGCCGGCTCTACGTGGTTTGCACGGGCCGCGACCTTGTTCTTGCGGTCAATACGCGCACCCGGTTCGTCGTGGGGCGTGTCCAGGTTGGCCGCAAGCCTGAAGGAATTGCGGTTTCGCCCGATGGCAAGACCCTTTACGTCACAAATGAATGGAGCGATAGCGTCAGCGAGATTGATGCCAGCTCGTTCCATGTTCGCCGGACGCTGAAGACCGGCTGGAATCCCGTAGGCGTGACGACCGGCCGCGAAGGAAAGTTCCTCTACACGGCCAATACGCTGGGTGATGACATCTCGGTCATCAATCTTGCCACGGGCAAGGAAGTCAAACGCCTTGCGGGCGGACACTTTCCCGAATACGTCGCTCTTTCCCGAAATGGCAAATGGGTTTACGTTTCAAATCTGCTGGCGCGAGTTGCTCCACCCGATGACCCGCCGCTTTCGCAACTGACCGTGGTGAGCACCGCAAAACAGATCGTCACCAACCACATCATGGTGCCCGGAGTCATTCAGCTTCGCCACATCGCGCAAGTTCCGGCGCGGGATGGCGGTTACCTGCTGATCCCGTTTCAGCAGCCCCACAACCTGGTTCCGTTGGTTCAGATCCAGCAGGGCTGGTACATGTCGCACGGGATGGCCGTTATTCGCCAGCCGCGGACCGATGCGCAGAAAGCCCGGGTCATGGAAGTCCTGCTCGACAACATTGACCAGGCTTTTGCCGACGGATTCGGCGCAGCCTGCGCGCCCGACGGACGGGTGGCTTTGGTAACGGCGTCGGGCGCCAACGTCGTTTCGGTCATCGATATCGCGAAACTGAACCAGCTTTTGAAACAGGTGCCGGCATCCGATCCCGAAGCGCTGGCCCACCGCCTGGACTCGGCGCGCCAGTTTGTGGTTCGCCGCCTCAAAACGGGACGGAATCCCACCGCGGTGGTGATTTCGCCCGATAGCCATTTCGCTTACATTGCAAACCGCACTGACGACACGGTAACCGTTGTTGATCTGAAGCAGTTAAAGGTTGCGTCAACCATCAACCTGGGCGGGCCAAGAGAAATCACGGTCGAGCGCCGCGGCGAGCAGCTTTTCTTTGACGCAAGGTTTTGCTACCAGGACCAGCTTGCCTGTGCGAGCTGCCATCCGCACGTCGGGTTCGAAGACGGCCTGGTCTGGAGTCTGGAAACGCCGGAACTGGGCCGCGACGTGGTCGAAAACCGGACCCTGCTGGACATTGCCGGGACTTCTCCGTTTGACTGGCCAGGCATTAATCCCGATCTTGAGACCCAGGATGGCCCGCGAACCGCCGAGCTGATTTTCCGGTCGCAAGGCTTCAGCCCCACGCAGGTCAGGGACCTGGTCACGTACATCCGGTCTCTCAAACTGCCGCCCAATCCGCACCTTGCTCCGGATGGGCATTTGACCCATGCGCAGGAAATGGGACGGAAGCTTTTCTTTAGGACAAAGACGAACAACGGGACCATTATTCCTCTTTACGACCGCTGTTATTACTGCCATTCTCCGCTGACCCATTACACGTCGCGAGTTCTGATGGATGTTGGGACATCAACGAAGTACGACACGGTGAAGAGCTGGGATGTGCCGCAGCTCCAGGGCGCTTACATGAGGGCTCCGTATCTGCACAACGGCGAGGCGATGACGCTGGAAGGAATCTGGACCAAGTACAACCCTGACGACAAACACGGAATTACTTCCGACATGACCAAGATCCAGTTGAGCGATTTAATTGAATTTTTGAAAGCCTTATGAGGGAACGATGAAAAGACTGTTACGCGCATCCTTCTTGTTGACCGCCGGCTTGCTCGTCGTGGCGTCAGGCATCGCTGTGGCCCAAACCCCTCCGCTTTACACGAAATGGGTGAATTACACGACTGCCAACGGCATGCCGAAGGGGGAAGATTACTCCCTAGCCGTAAACGGAAACCAGATCTGGGCGGGAACCGAGAACGGTCTCGTGTTGATTGAGAACGGTCGTGTAAGGAAGGTCTTCACCACCGCCGACGGGCTTGCGGGCCAAGCCGTGTTAGCGGTTGCGGTAGACAAACAGACCGGCGAGGTGTGGGCTGGAACCTTTGGCGGGCTTAGCCGGTTCTCCGGCGGCCAATTCAGGAGCTACACGAACCTGAACAGCGGACTCGCAAACGATCTGGTTTACGCCGTGGCAATCCAGGGGAAATACGTTTGGGCCGCCACGGCTGGGGGGTTCAGCCGCCTGAACACCTACACGGGCGAATGGAAGATTTTCAACAATCAGAATTCTCCGTTTACAGAGCCTTGGGGATATGGTATCGCCGTCGGCTCGAAGAAGGTGTATCTGGCATTGTGGGGCGGCGGCGTCGAAGTCTATGACATTGCACAACATTACTGGAGGCCTTACACGGATCCAGATGATTCCTTTGAAATTGTTCTGTATCGGAATCAGGGCCTGATCAGTATGATGGTGAGCTCTATTGCCTATAACCCGGAAGCCAAGATGTTCTGGGCGGGCACGTATTTTGGACTGAGTGGCTACGATGGTCGGAATTGGCATAATTACCTGACCAAGGACAGCGGGCTGGCCTCCAACTTTGTTAACGGAGTCAAGACGCAGGGCGACATTGTCTGGGTGTCCACGCAGAAGGGCCTCTGCGAGTTCAATTACAAGACGAACACATGGGTGACCTATCGCCCCGCGGATTGGCGTGCCCTCGATACGGCGAAGCCGGATAAGGCCCATCGCGGAGAGATTCTCATCACGCGGCCGGACGGCAAGAAGACCAGGATGGAAACGCCGACGTCCCTTCCGCACAACTACGTTCTGAACGTAGCATTTCAAGGTAACACGATCTGGGTTGCCACGGCTGATGGCGTGAGCCACGGTTTCCGACAACCCAACAAGGAGGAACAACATAATGAGTCAGCCACAAACCGGCGCTGATGTCACCACGGTGAAAGAAACCCACAAACCCGTCTCCAAGAAGGCCATCAGTGCGCCTCAGGCCCTGAATGAAGCTTACTGCTATGAGCGTCCTTCGTCGTTCTCGCGCGCCTTGCGCCTGGACATCAAGGGCGTTACGATCCTTATGATTTCAGGGACCGCCAGTGTGGATGAATACGGACGGAGTA
Source organism: Acidobacteriota bacterium (assembly GCA_037379595.1). Classification (GTDB taxonomy): domain Bacteria; phylum Acidobacteriota; class Terriglobia; order UBA7540; family UBA7540; genus SCRD01. Next base: position 6,681 of record JARRJI010000128.1, read on the forward strand.
TCCATGAAGGAGATTTCCGGGCCCAGACGTGGCGGACGTATCAGAATATTACGGCACTGCTGGAGGCGGAGGGAGCGTCGTGGAAGGATATTGTTCGAACCACTTGCTATCTTCGGGACATCGAGCGCGATTACGCCGCCTTTAACGAAATTCGTACGGAATTCTTCAAGCAGCAGGGATTGAACCCGCTGCCGGCATCCACAGGAATCCAGGCTATTTTGTGCCGGCCCGATCTGCTGATTGAGATGGAAGCCATTGCAATTTTTGAAACTGATCGTGGTTCGAACCACCAGGGTTAGTTAAAGATTTTCGCGTCATGAGGCCCTGGCGACGCCCTGAAACTGCGGCGGCGCCGGGACTCGGGCGCTGAGCTCGATTCCTGCGGTTGTTTTTTTCGGAGTATCGAATCTGGGGGGACGGAGGGCAGCCATGAAAATCGCTGGACAAGTCAGCCTTGCTGATCTGCCGCGGATCTGCCCATTGTTGTGTCGCACGACCCATCCGGAATATGGCGAGACAGAGACCCGTGTCGTCGAAGTGCGAGGAGTGCGCTTCGGCGGCGGGCGTCCGGTGGTGATTGGCGGCCCGTGTGCTGTGGAAAGTGAGGAGCAAACGCTCGGCGTAGCCCGCGCGGTCCGGCGCGCCGGCGCAGACCTGCTGCGCGGAGGCGCCTACAAGCCGCGCACTTCGCCGCACGACTTTCAGGGTACGGGCCGAAATGGGCTGCGCATTCTGAGAGCCGCGCGCGAAGAGACCGGTCTGCCGGTGGTCACGGAGGCGATGGACACACGCCTGGTGGAACAGGTGGCGGAACACGCCGACATGATCCAGATCGGTTCGCGCAACATGCAGAATTATGCTCTGCTCGCTGAAGCCGGGCGTTCAGGCAAACCCGTCCTGCTGAAGCGCGGAATGGCCGCCAGCCTGTGCGAATGGCTGGGGGCCGCGGAATACATTGCCCAGCAGGGCAACCTGGATATTGTGCTGTGCGAGCGCGGCATCAAGGCTTTTGCAGGCGGCGAATACTCTCGTTACGTTCTTGACCTGAATGTGATTCCTGCGGTGCGGGCTCACACGTTTCTGCCGGTGATCGTGGACCCGAGCCACGCCACGGGCGTCGCCTCGATGGTCGAGCCCGCCAGCCGCGCGGCGCTGGAGTTTGGTAGCCAGGGCCTGATTATCGAAGTCGCAGATCCCGCTTCGTCGCCCAAGTGTGACGCCATTCAGGCCATTGGCCCGGAAACCCTGGCCAACATTGTCCAGTTCGCGCGCGGACGCGTGGACAGTCCTGTGTTAAAGGCGGGTGTAGCGTAAGCGTTTCGAACCACGGATGACTTTGGCGTTCAAAACGCGGTCTGCCATCTTCGGGACTTTGGCAGCGCAGACATCAGGGAATACGGATGGAGGGTTGCGATTATGAAAGCTAGAATCATTGCAGCATTTCTATTTTTCCTACTGGCAATTCCTGCCTGGCCACAGTCTGCCCCAGCCCAGAACGCTCAAAAAGAGACGCCACCCAAGATGCGGTATGCCAACATGCCGCCTGCGGCTGTGCCCTTTGGACGATTCCGCAAGCCTTACTACGAATGGTTCGTTCGGCCCAACACGCTGGAATATAACGGCGTGGCACGAAAAGTTCCAAAGCCCGCCTTGAACACGCTGAAGACGATTAACATCGGCTTTCTGGGCCCGCTAAGACAATCCCCCACCCGCTACAAAGTTTATGGGGGCTCATGGAACGGGCCGCCCAGCGTACCTTCCAACCTGCTCGGTGAAGGAGATCCCAATTCACATTACGGGATTCACATGTTACATGGCACTGAATTGGCCATCGACAACGCGAACGCCCACGGGGGTTATAAAGGCAAACCATTCTCTTTGAAAGTTTACGATGATGCGCCACTCTGGGGGAGCGCGTCGATGGCCATCGTGGACATGTATTACAAGCAGCACGTTTGGGCGATGCTTGGTGCAATTAATGGAGCCTCGACCCACATCGCGCTGCGCGTTACATTGAAGCTCCAAT
>JARRJI010000128.1:8751-14662 GCA_037379595.1 Acidobacteriota bacterium
ACCCGACGGTAACCGAAACCCGCATCCCATGGCTGATCCACAATTATCCTGACGACCGCCAGCAAGGTTACGCTCTTGCCGATTATATTTTTAACCAGCTTAAGCTCCACCGCATCGGCTTGTTACGCGAAAACAGCCATTACGGTCGTATGGGGTTCGAAGAATTCTTCAAAGACGCCCGCCGTATAGGACAGCAGCCCGTCGTGGTGATGAAGTATACACCTGGGGCTACGGATTTTTCGCAGCAGTTGCGAACGCTTAAACAACTAGGAATTGATGGTTTGGTTCTGTGGGGTAACGCACCCGAAGCCGGGTTGATCCTGAAGCAGATGCGAGCGATGGGAATGAAGCAGCCGGTTTTTGGTTGCAGCAGAGTGGCTTATCCGGCAGTCATCAAGATTGCCGGTCCGGCCGCGAACGGTTTGGTTGCGATTTCCGCTATCAATCCTGATGGGCACAACCCGAAATGGCTCGCGTTTCGGCGCCAATATCTCGAGCGCTATCACGAAGAGCCTGACGCGTACGCTGCTTACGCGTACGACGGCACCAACATGCTCATCGCGGCGATTCGCAAAGCCGGCCTGAACCGCGCCCTTATTATGGACGAGCTTAAACAGTATGAAATGAAGTCCTACCTGGGTGTGGGCGGCACGGCATTTTTTGATTACACGTTGAACAACATTGCACCGGTCACCTTTGCCACGGTAAAGAACGGGCACTTTGTTTACTGGCCCGAGCACCGGACCGACTGGAAGGGTGAGCCGATGGCGGACATGCGGTGAGGTCGGCACCGCTCCAGCCCGATCCACTGGCCTCTGGGGCACCCTGAACTCGAAATGGGAAAATCGCTTCGCAGCATTTTGAGAAACCTTCTGGGACTTGCAAGCGTGCTTGCAGTGCTGGGAGTCGCCGCGTCGGCCGGCGCACAACAGAAGGCTGCACCGGCCCCATATGCCACTATCGGATCGGATGGCGTCAGCTACGACGGGCCGGGGAGAGAAGCGTCATTCGACGTTCCGGGACCGACAATTCGGATCGGTGTTCTCGCGCCGGTCCACGGCCCGCAGGCGGCTGACGGGAAGGCCATTATCGCGGCGGCGCAGATGGCGCTCCAGGATGCCTCCAAGGACCCGCTGCCGGGGGGCCTGCATCTGGTTCTCGCCGTTGCCGATGAAAGCGTCCCGCCCTGGGGGCTTCTCGGCGACGAGATTATTCACCTCATCGTTCAGCAAAAGGCCATCGCCATGGTGACCTGCGCCGACGGTGTGACCGCGCACCTGAGCGAACAAATCGGCAACAAGATCGGCGTTCCCACTCTGACCCTTTCCACCGATCCGACCGCCACTCAAATCAACATGCCGTGGATCTTCAGACTGGGACCAAGTGACCAGCAGCAGGCGCAGGTGATGGCCCGGAACATTTATCGGGTACGGGGCTTCCAACGCGTCATTCTGGTCACCGGACGTAATCACGACGGACACGTTGGTGGCCAGGAATTCAAAAATGCCGCTCAACAGCTTGGGGCTCCGGCCCCGGCTTCTCTGGTGATCAATCCGTTGCAACCGGATCCTGATTCGTTGCTGGCCCTCATCAAAGCGAAGGCGCCCCAGGCAATTGTTATCTGGACGCAGCCGGAGAATGCCGGAAAGTTGATCCAGGCCATTCGGGCTGAAGGATTCCACACTCCGATCTATCTTTCACAAGAGGCCGCGCAGGAAGGTTCCGGGCTGAGCTTCCCACGGCATAGCACCGGAGAACAAAAGGATCCTACAGGCGTTGACGTCTACGCGGTACAGTCGAGGCAGAGTGAAGAGCCCGCGCGAACAAGCTTTGTGAGCCGTTACCAGTCGGCGACCGGGAAGTTCCCGAGTCCCGTGGCCGCTGAAGCCTACGACGCCGTTCGGCTTGTAGCGCGTGCGGTGCGTGAAGCCGGGCCAAACCGCGCCCGCGTGCGCGACCGGATCTCTACCGCACGCGGCCTGGCCGGAGTCTCCGGAACGATCACCTTTGATGATCAGGGAAATAACCGCACAGACGTTTACATCGTTCGCCTTCAACAGACAGCGCCTTGAGGGCGCCACATCACAGGGTCGAAGTAGATATTCAGGAGAAAAATGATGCAAGATTCGATGTCCACTTCCAATGCTTATGATGTCGTCATTGTCGGCTCGGGGGCCGGCGGCGGGATGGCCGCCTATAACCTGACGAAGGCCGGCGCGAAGTGCCTGATGCTCGAAGCCGGCGGCTGGTACGACGCGGCCAGGGATTCCCGGTGGCTCGAGTGGGTGTACGACGCGCCCCATCGCGGCGGCGGACATTTCATCGACCCGATGGATTACTTCACGGCTGCGGTCGGAGGCTGGCAGGTTCCCGGCGAGCCCTACCTTTCCGCTCCCGGGTCCAAATGGATGTGGTTTCGCTCTCGCATGCTGGGAGGGCGCACGAATTCCTGGGGGCGGATTTCTCTGCGGAACGGTCCGTATGACTTCAAGCCCCACAGCCGGGACGGCAAGGGATTCGACTGGCCTATCAGTTACGACGACCTTGCGCCTTATTACGACAAGACCGAAGAACTGATTGGAGTCTTCGGCTCGATGGAGAACATCGAGAATCTGCCGAACGGCAAGTTTCTGCCGCCGCCTGCCCCGCGCTGTTATGAACTGCTCGTCCAGCAGGCTTGCGGGAAACTCCACATCCCCTGCATCCCGTCCCGCCTGGCGATTCTGACAAAGCCACTGAACGGGCGGCCGGAGTGCCACTACGTTTCGCAATGCGGCCGGTGTTGCCGGCTCGGTTCCAATTTTTCTTCTCCGGTTGTGCTGCTGACGCCCGCTCAAACCACGGGAAATCTCGAAGTTCGAACAGACGCCATGGCGCGCGAAATCCTGACGGGGCCGGACGGCCGGGCTAAAGGTGTTTCGTACATCGACAAGAAGACGCGAAAAGAGGTTCAGGTCTTCGGGAAAGTGATTGTGCTGGCTGCAAGCTCCTGCGAGACGGCGCGCCTGCTGTTGAATTCTCGCAGCAGCCGATTCCCCGACGGCCTGGCGAACTCAAGCGGGCTGGTGGGCAAGTACCTGATGGACACCGTGATGTCTGACGTCACGGGGTTTGTACCGAAAATGATGGACCTGCCTGCGCACAACGGCGACGGCGTCGGCGGAATGCATCTCTACATGCCCTGGTGGAACCTGCAGAAACAGGCGAAGCATGAGCTGCCTTTCTCGCGTGGATATCACATCGAGTTCGGCGGAGGGAGACGCGGAATGCCGATGCCGGGCATCCTGAGCGGAACGGAGAAACTGGTGGGTGGAGGATACGGCGAAAAACTGAAAGAGGATTGCCGCAAGTTGTACGGGTCGTTCATCGGCTTGCACGGCCGCGGGGAAATGATCCCCAATGAAGACAGCTACTGCGAAATCGACAACAATGTCTTGGACCAGTGGGGGATTCCGGTTCTGAAGTTTCACTTCAAGTGGGGCCAGGATGAAATCCTCATGGCGCGCCATATGCAGGAGACGTTTCAGGATATCGTCAAGACCGCCGGCGGCAAGGCGATCGAATCTTACGGGGCCGACCAGCAGTGGGGGATTTCAGTCGGAGGGCAGGGCATCCACGAAGTGGGCGGCGCTCGCATGGGCGATAACCCAAAAACCTCGGTCCTCAACCCGCACTGCCAGGCGTGGGATTGCAAGAACCTCTTCGTTGCCGATGGCGCGCCTTTCGTCGGGCTTGCAGACAAGAACCCGACACTGACCATCATGGCTCTTGCATGGCGGACGTCGGATTACATTGCGGATCAGGTGAAGAAGGGGAATGTGTAGGGGGCAGGTGGCATGTGGCAGGTAGTAGGTGGCAGGTGGGGGATGTGGATACGGCATGAGCATTGAGCGGTTTGAGCAGTTGGAGGTGTGGCAAGTTGCTCACAAAATTGTGCTGGACGTTTATAAAGGCTCGGCGCGGCTGCCGTCGGAAGAAAAATTTGGGTTGGTTTCACAAATGAGACGGGCCGCAGTGTCCGTGCCGGGCAATATTGCCGAAGGATTCAAAAGGAAAGGTGTGGCGGACAAGAAGCATTTTTACAACATGGCCCAAAGCTCGCTTGAAGAGCTGAGGTACTACCTGATTCTCTGCCGGGACCTCGGTTTTCAGATGGAGCCGGATCACCTTTCGGAGCGAATCGACCAGGCTGGCCGGATGCTGACAGGCCTGATCCGATCCGTACGTAGCTGATCAATATGAGACCCATATGCCACGTGCCATCTACCATCTACCGCCTGCCACACCCCATATGCCATCTACCACATACCACCTACCGTGTAAGGAGTAGACATGAAAAAGAAGACAACCGATAGTGGAGCCCGTTTCGAGCGTCGTGACATCCTCAAGCTGATGACGACGATGCCGGCAGCGGCGCTGGTGTCGTTGTCGCCGCTCGCATCGGAAGTCGCGCAAGCGGCGCCTCAGCAATCCGCCGCTCAGAGCAATCCGAAAACTTATCAGCCCAAAGTGTTCACTCCCCACGAGTGGAGGACGCTTCGCATTCTTTCGGACCTGATCCTGCCCGCCGACGATCGCTCCGGCAGCGCAACGCAGGTTGGCGTGCCGGAATTCATCGACGACTGGGTGAACGTGAAGCAGGGAAATCTCTTGGACGAAATCCGTGGCGGGCTGACGTGGCTCGACATGGAATCCAACAGGTTGTTCAAGTATGATTTTGCCGAATGCTCGACGGTGCGGCAAAAACAGATTCTTGACCGTATTGCGTACCCTGAGAAGGCAGCCCCGACGGATGCCGGCGCTGTCGCCTTTTTCAACACCCTTCGCGACCTGATGATCAGCGGCTTCTTCACCAGCCGCATGGGCATTCGGGATCTGCCTTACATCGGCAACGAACCGCAGGAAAAGTGGAATGGGTGCCCGCCTCAGGTGCTGGCCAAATTGGGCCTCGGTGGCGGCAAAACAACGGCGTAATGGAATGCTTCTACTGCCGGCGACGCGCTCGCGGAAGATCCACTGTGCGCTTAACCGCTTCGTAGTCTTCCTTTCCAGAAAGAACTCGCACAACTGATGGCGACCGGCGCTTCCAGGCACGCCGAAGCGGGAACGAGCCCGCCGTACGAAGGAACGAACGACCTGCAGTAACACGTTTTTCAACACAGCAACCGCAGCTTACTTTCCACACGGTTCGCAATGGAGTTATACTCCATCCCCTTGAGCCGTAGCAGTCAGGTCGTTGATCGGGGGTGATGTGTGCGCGAATATCTTGTTTACGTTGGCACATACAACAAGGCGAAGGGCAGAGGGATTCACGCCTTTCGCTTTGACGTTGCAGCCGGCCGGTTAACTTCACTGGGGCTGGCTACCGAGGCCGTGAATCCCACTTTTGTCACCACCGATCCTCGTGGCCGATTCCTTTACGCCACCAAAGAAGTCAGACGGCATGAAGGCAGGAAGAGCGGAGCGGTCAAAGCCTTTGCGATCGACCGGAAGACCGGGAAGCTGCGCTTCCTCAACGAAGTGGCTTCCGGCGGCACCATTCCTTGTTACGTCTCAATGGACAGGACGGGGAAGTTTGTCCTCGTGGCGAATTACGGCAGCGGCAGCGTGGAAGTGATTCGTGTGCGGAGCGACGGCCGCCTCGGCAAAATAACCGCCTTTGAGCAACGCGCCGGCACCGATCTCGACCCTACCCAAAGGTTTCAAGGGACAAAGCGACGGCGCCGAGGTCGCGGTTAGCCCTTCCGGGAAGTTCGTTTATGGCTCCAATCGGGGCCATGACAGCATTGCCGTCTTTGCGGTGGATTCGAAAAAGGGCACGCTCACCCATGTTGAGCGCGCGCCCACCCAGGGGAAAATCCCGCGCCATTTTGCCATTGACCCTACGGGTTCGTACCTGCTGGCCGGTAAT
>JARRJI010000129.1:0-8645 GCA_037379595.1 Acidobacteriota bacterium
AGTATCCGGGGCGTGAATTCGTGATAGAGGAACGGCTCGACGGGTTGCTGCGACTCGCGCGCGCTGCCGTCCAGTTGGCAAGCCTCGAGAACGCGCTCCAGCTCGTTGGTGCCGATTACAAAATCGACTTCGGGAATGTCTTTCAGAATCTCTTGCCGGTAGCGTTCCACCAGGCATCCGGCCACGACCAGTTTTCTTGCTCTTCCTGACTTCTTGAACTCTGCCATTTCCAGAATGGTATTCACCGACTCCTGCTTTGCGGGCTCGATAAAACTGCAGGTGTTGACCACCAGCACGTCGGCATCCTCGGCGCGCGGGGTCAATTCGTATCCCTGCCGCGCCAGCAGGCCCAGCATCACTTCGCTGTCCACCAGGTTTTTCGGGCAGCCCAGGCTGACCATTCCGACTTTAGGCATAAGAGTGTTTCATACCCCGTCTCAACAAGTTATCTTGTTGACAGAAAAATTCTAACACATCGTGGTTTTGCACTACGGGTCCGTGGGCGTCTTCTTCCAGATCAGCACGTTGTTGTCGGTGGTTGCGGCCAGGTAGTTTCCGTCGGGAGAAAAACTCACGGTGTCCACCGGAGCGTGGCTTTCGCTGAGCGTCTGCACAAGCTTGCCATCGTCCACTGACCAGACTCGGACCGTCTCGTCTTCTCCACCGGATACCACCCAATTCCCATCCGGCGAGAACTCCGCCCAGCGCACCGGACCTTTGTGGCCCGAAAGCGTCTCGAGCAGTTTCCATCCCGGCACCGACCAGATCCGGATTTTTCCGTCCGCGCTCGCGGTCACAAGCTTCTTGCCGTCGCTCGAAAAGCGCAGGCACAGGACGGTCGCCTGGAATCCCGACAAGACGTCCACAAACTTATGCTCACTCAAGCGGACGACGATGGGATTTGATGAGCCGCCGCCTGCAATCTGCGCCAGCAGAAGCCAGTGGCCGTCGGGCGAGAAGCTGTAAAGATGCGGCTCGCGCGTAAGCTCAGGAATCTTGACCCCCACGGCCTTGTGATCGACCGGGCTCCAGAGAATGAAGGAACTGTTCTTGTACATTCCCAGGTGCTTGATTAGCGGAAAATAGCGCGGGCGTCCGAATCCCCCCTGAGCCCCGAACATTTCAACTTTTCCCTCAAGTGCATCCTGCTGCGTGTTCCAGTCAAATCCGAGCAGGGGAGTTGCGTGGGCCGCCTGCTTTTTTTCTCGGACGATGCCTGTTCCGAGCAGGAAAAGCGTGTTCGCATCCAGGTAATTTGCGGATTGAATATTCAGGTCGTGAAGATTCGGCAGCTTGGGGTGAAGCACTTTTTCAATGTTGCCCTTCGCAAGGTTCACCAGCACCACTTTGTCGTCGTTGGCGACGGCGAGGGTCGAACTGTCCGGCGAAAACGCTCCGTCGGGGGAGGAGTTCACTGACAAATGACCGTCGATACGCCCATTGTTTACCCACACGAAGTTTTGTGGAGAGCCCGGCACGGTTTCAGCCTGCCCGGCAGGCGGTTGTGCCCACAACGCTGAAGCGCTGAAGAGAAAAGCCGCCAGAACTGCACTGCATGCGGCTGCCTTCAATCGGCTGTCTTTGAATCGATGAATGGTCCTCAAATGATGGCTCCTTGGGCAATCTGATCGACCAGTTGACGGTCGGCCTCAAGAAAGTTGTATCCGGGCAGATCTTTGCGCGGTACCCATTCGATGGATTCGAAAACGCGATTGGCAATCGCGCCCTGATAGGACTCAACGCGGAAGAAGATGACCTCGACATAACGGTCAGGATAGCGGTGTCGCAGGCGGTACACTTCCTCGCCGATCACCGTGTCGATTCCCAGTTCTTCTTTGAGCTCGCGCCGGAGTGACGCTTCCAGCCCTTCGCTGTCCTTGACCTTCCCGCCCGGGAATTCCCACTGCAAGCCGTAAGGGTCAGAGTGGTGCCGCTGGCAGATCAGAATGTCCTGTTCTCGAAGAATGATTCCTGCTGTTACCAGAATGGGTTTCGGTTCGCTCATGAAAGAATTTCCATTGTATCAGTCCTGGCGGCGAATGCGGGATAGGCATTGGCTATCCGCCCTCGGATGTATACTTGGTGAAGGGCGAAGATCTGCGCGAAAATCGCCGCGCACCCTACGATGAACCGCAGAAAGGAGATCACTGAAGATGTCAGGCGTATACAAAATCACTGAGTTGGTTGGGACCTCACCCGTCAGTTTTGCTGAAGCTACCAAGGCCGCCGTTGCCGAAGCCGCGAAGACCGTCCGCCACATGGACTGGCTTGAAGTTGTTGGCGAGAGCGCCAGGATCAGGGAAGGAAAGCTCGAAGAGTTTCAAGTCAAAGTCAAAATCGGCTTCAAGATCGAGCGGTAGGTCTGCGTTCTCCGCGAAAGGGCTTCGACAAGTCGGAGCCCTTTCACGAGCCTCCTTTGCCGATTCGTAAAACCCAGATTCTCCGCTTCCGGTGTACCCCGCCCTGAAGGCGGCGTATGCTTAAAGCAGGGAAGCTTTGAGGTTTTCCGGCACGCGCGGGGAGAGCCATGAAGCACGTATTCGGTCCTGTCCCTTCAAGACGCCTGGGCCGCTCACTGGGCATTGATCCCATCCCCTTCAAAACCTGCAACTGGAATTGTGTCTATTGCCAGTTGGGCAGGACAACGCCTCTCACCAATGTTCGACGCAATTACTTCCCGCCGCGGGCGATTGTGGCCGAGGTCAGCGAGGCGCTGAAGTCTCGCCAGGCGGCAGAAATCGACTGGGTGACCTTTGTGGGATCGGGCGAGCCCACTTTGCATGCCAGTCTGGGATGGATGATCCGAGAAGTCAAAGGCATGACTTCCGTCCCCGTGGCCGTCATCACCAATGGGTCGCTGCTGTATCAGCCGGAGGTTTGTGAAGAACTGATGGCGGCCGACGCGGTCCTGCCCACCCTGGACGCCGGAAATGAAGAACTCTACCGCACCATTAACCGTCCCCATCCTTCCCTGACCTACGACAGCCTGGTGGACGGCCTCATTGCTTTCCGCGCCGTCTACACCGGCAGGCTGTGGCTTGAAGTGATGCTGGTCGGTGGCTTGAATGACACGGAGGAAGCTCTGCGCGAACTTGCGGCGGTATTGCAGCGCATCCATCCCGACGAAGTCCACATCAACCTGCCCATCCGGCCCCCAGCCGAGCCGTGGGTGAAGCCTCCGGAGGAAGAAGGCCTGATGCGCGCAACGGCCCTGCTGGGAGAGATTGCCCACGTTGTCCACCCGGCGGAAGGCGTATTTGATCTGTCGGGTTACGCGAACGTTGTGGACGCCGTTGTCGGCATCATCACCCGCCATCCCATGCGCGAAGAGGAAATAATGCGCACGCTGGACCGCTGGACCCCCACCGAGGTGCAACAGGCTCTGGCAGACCTGCAGGCGCACGGAGGCGCGCGTGTGATCGAGCGTTACGGCCGGCGCTTTTGGACCGCCGCCGCAGGCCGCTACGGCGAAGCCCGAAGCGGATCTTCCAAAAATCAGCGCGGTGGTTGCCACTAGCCCGGCACTCAGAAAGCAAAAAGCTAGACTTTTTCTTCGTGACACGGCACCGTCAGAAAGCCGGCGGGTCGCGGATTCTGAAAGCGAGCCCGGGCCGGGCCTCTGCCCACTGGTACCATTTTTCCCATTGCCTGGGCAGCATGTGTCAACAAATGAGGACGCTCTGTCTGTGACGTCTAATTGAGTTGCCGCCGGCTTGGATTCTATCTTTTTTCAAATCTGCCAGATGCATTCGCACGCAGGATTTTGGCGCGCCGATTGCTCTTTGACAGGCCGGACCCTGAATTCGGGGATCGGGCGCTTCGAGCTTGGTCGCAGCCCCATATCGCCTGACCGGCGGCCCGGTCTCCGAGTTCTCCCGGCTCGAGGTGTTTTCTATGAGCCCGAGAACTGAAATCGTTGAAGCAATGGTTTACCGGCGCGAGAAAAACCGGGAAGTCCGTTGCCGGTTAACTTACAAAGTGACCTATTTTCGGGAGGGGCTGTTTCGCTGGTTCCTGGTCTCGATTGAAGAGCTGGAGTAAGGGAGAAATCAACCGCAACGTTCCTTCATCTTGCGCGCCGCCGCTTCTGCGGAAGGCGGCGCGCTCTCACCTCTGTATCGAACCCACCTGCAGTACCGCTGAGCCGCGGATGGCATCGTTCTTCAAAGCATTAAGAGCGTGATTGGCATCGCCCAGGGGATAAGTTTCGATCTGGGTCTTGATGGGGATTTCGGCGGCGATGCGGAGAAAGTCTTCGCCATCCTGGCGCGTGTTATTGGCCACGCTTCGAATGACGTGCTCGTGGTAGAGCAGATCGTAGTCGATCGGCGGCGTCGGGCTCATGTGAATTCCCGCCAGCGCCAGCGTGCCACCTTTTTTCAGAGCTTTCAGCGCCGCCGGAATGATTTCGCCCGCCGGAGCAAAGATGATGGCTGCGTCCAGCTTCACCGGGGGCTCGGCCAGCGTTCCGCCCGCCCATTCGGCGCCCAGCTCCATCGCCAGTTTCTGATGCCGCTCGTCGCGCGTGGCCGCGTAAACTTTAACGTCCCAGTGCCGCGCCACCTGGATGGCGACGTGCGCTGCGGATCCAAAACCGTAAAATCCCAGCCGGCCTCCGTGCTGGATGCCGGAAAGACGCAGGGAGCGGAAGCCGATGATGCCCGCGCACAGCAGCGGCGCGGCCTGCTCGTCGGGAAAACCTTCCGGGATGGGATAGGTGAACTGCTCGGCCGCCAACGCGTATTCGGCGTAACCGCCATCGACCGTGTAGCCGGTAAACGTGGCGTTGTCGCACAGGTTTTCTTTTCCAGCAAGGCAATACTCGCACTTGCCGCAGGTGCGGTGCAGCCAGGCAATGCCCACGCGGTCGCCCGGCTTGAATCGCGTCACCTTGTCGCCGGTTTTTTCCACCACGCCTACCACCTGGTGGCCGGGGATCACCGGCATCTTTCGCTGCGGCAGTTCCGCTTCAATCACGTGCAGGTCGGTGCGGCAAACTCCGCACGCCGAAACCCGGACCAGGATCTGGTCGCCTTGGGGCTCAGGGACGGATACGTCAGACATCGCAAGAGGATTCGTTTCAATTTTCGCAGTTGAGTTCAGTACGCAAGCCTTCATTTCATCTCCCGTTTCTTTTTAGTGTAACGCTGGTGGTTGCCGGCGGAGATAACTTTCGGGTATGCGTACGTGAACGGTAGCTTCAGCGGCCGCTATTGAAGCACCGTGAAGGGTCCGTGTTGTGATTGGGAAGACGTCGACCTGCAGCGCGACACTTCAGGGCGGGGTGCGGGCATAAACCCCGTGCTACTTGCGGCGATCGCCTGCCGGAACTGGCGCACCATTCAGACGCGACGTTATCCTTATGTCCCAGTGCGGGCAGGCATGAGATCGGTCTTAAGCTTCAGTTTCTGGTGGGGCCGGAGGTTGACTACAGTATCGAACGGTTGATATCCGGGCAGCGAGATTTTGATCTCGTGTTTTCCCGGCGTCAACAGCATCCCCTGGCCGCGTCCGCTGAATTGATTGACGTGGCCCACAAATTGATTATCGACAAAAACCGCGGCTCGCTCCGGCTGCCCGGATAATTTCACTTCCGCCGTTTCGTTCCCGTAGCGGATGCCGAGGTCCTTCTGCATCGTCACCGTCACCGTTTTCTCATCTCCCGGCCCCAGCGTGACCTCGCGGGTAAAGTCCTTGTAGCCGGCTTCGCGAACTTCGATTTTATGCTTTCCGGGGAGCAGCAGAACCTTTTTTGACCCCTTCAATTCCTTCAGGTAGCCGACGTACTGGCCGTCGACCCATACACCCGAGCTTTTGGCCTCTTTGTTCCCCGCGACAAAATTGATTTGTCCCAGCACCTCGTTCCTTGCCTGAAGTCCCCCGGCCAGGAAAAGGGGAACAAGGAGCAGCAGACATTGGAACAGGGTTTTGACGCTTCTTAGTGAAAGATTCACTGTTCTTCTCCTTTAGACAAGGTTATGCGTGGTTGTACGAGCAAGCGACTCGCCATAGTCAGAGGGCGGATGGAACCTCTTGAAAAGGCAGGCAATTCAATCGCTGCGCGGGGGCGCACTAACGTAAGTTTTACTGCCGGGCGGGAGAAATTTTCCCTGACTCTGCCGGTACCCTCATAGGTTCCCTACCCGCCTTGGAAGCTGCACCGTAGCGGGGATTCATGCCAGGCAAATGTGGCGTTAAGGGCCTTCTTCGTCACCGTTTCTCCGGTAGACTTGTGGACTTTTGCCCCTTCAACCTGGAGCTTGGCGTACCAGAAGGGAGAGCGTTGCTGGGGATATATACCAGCTCGGGCATAATAAAACGATTACTGTCTCGTTTTTTGTAGACTTCAGACATTGAAATATGCTAGTTTTCGGGCCATTAGGCGTGTTTCGGAGAGCACTACCAGTGTGGGTACTGGACACGTCTGATAAGCGTTGGGGGGCTGCATGGCAGCCTCGGGGTTCGATTCCCCCGCTCTCCGCCAGTTTCCCCCGACGCTATTTTGCCTTGACAGAAACCCAACGTTAGGTTATTCTACAACCGCTTATCAGGCGTGTCCGTAAAGAACACGTGGTTTTTGAAAGAGGCGGCCGTTTTGGTCGCCTCTTTCGTTTTACGGCGGATGGCACCCACATCGCTGTTTTTGCGAAGTAAACCGTCACAGATAAATATCAGGGTCGTTGTTCGCTCAGTGAGGGCGGTGCGTCGCTCGGCGCCGAACCCCAGGACTTGTTGGGTGTTGTACCAAGGTCAAACTGCATCGTGCCGCCGGCGCTGATGGCCCCGAATGGAATCCAGTTCTGCGTGTGTTCCTGCCCGTTGAGTTTTACGCTCTGGATGTAGGTTTTAGTTCCGGGGTCTGCCGACGCTTCGATGGTGAAGGCCTTCCCCTTGTACGGGGCGTGCAACCGGATGACGACCTTGCTGAACACCGGGCTGACCAGTTCGTAAGCCAGGCTCGCGGGATCCACCGTGTAGATCCCCATCATGCTCAAAACCGCCCACGATGACATTTCGCCGCAATCGTCATTGCCCGGAATGCCGTCATAGGCCGTAGTGTAGTTTTCTTTCAAAACCCGGCGAACCGCGCGCTGCGTTTCCCAGGGCATGCCGGAAAAGTTGAACTCGAAGGGAGCTTCCAGGTCGGTTTCGTTGTACGGGTTGTAATAATCCCCGTACCATCCCGGCTTCGGATAGCTGAAGAATTTTTCCAGCCGCTGGTTGAAGAGGTCCTTGCCCATGGCTTGGACCAGCCACGCCAGGTCCGAAGGCGCCAGCCACTGGTAATGCCAGCCCGAGCCCTCAATGAATCCGGTCGGGGGCGTACCCGGCTGGTGCTGCTCAAGCGCCGGGTCGAAATTCGAGACCCACTTGCCGTCCGCATTGCGTGGTCGGAAGAAGCGATCCTGATGATCAAAAACGTTGCGATAATAGAGCGCCCGCTCGTAGAGCGTTTTGGCCTCCTGGGTCTTGCCCAATTCCTTAGCCAGATAGTACAGGGAGGCGTAAGCGATGCAGTCTTCCTGGATCTGAGATACGGAGCCGTAACGGATCTTGTCATTGGGAACGTAATGCAGTTTGTTGATCCATTTCATCCCTTCCTGTCCCACGTAAACTTTCCCGGCCGGCGGCGCTTCCGTCGCGTCCTTGTACATCCCTTCCCAGGCCGTCTTGATGTCAAATCCGTGCAGACCGTCCAGCCAGGCGTTGCATAGGGCCACAGTCAGCGGGCTGCCGGCCATCACATTGGTGTAAAGGTTGATCTGCGGCCAGCGGCCAATCCAGCCTCCCTGCTGGTACATCAGCACAACGGACTGGGCCATGTCTTCCATGCGCCGCGGCTCGATCAGCGCCAGCAGCGGCATCTCGCTGCGATAAATGTCCCAGCCGGAATAGTTGCCATAGACCAGGTGGCCGGCGGCCACATGGTGAAACTTGTGATCGAAGCCGAGATAGCGCCCGTCGGCATCGCTGAAAATGCTGGGCATCAGCAGGCTGTGATAAAGCGCCGTGTAAAACACCTTGCGGTTGCGCGCGCTGCCCCCGGAAACCTGAATCACACTCAGAGCCTTGTTCCATGCATCCAGGGCATCTTTCCGAACCTGCTTGAAATCTTTTCGAGCGGATTCTTTCTTCAGATTGTTTTCCGCTCCGGCAAGGTCCACATAGGAAATCGCGATCTTTGCCGTAATGGTTTGCGAACTGGAAGAGGCCGGCCAGCTTGCATAGGCGCCAATCCACTCGCCGTGCTGTGTTTGCGTTGCCGAGCGGCTGCTGGCGGAAGTTGTCCCGGGCCCTCCGGGTTCGTTGCCCTGCCACGTTCCGAAAGAAGAGAATGGCCGGCTGAAGCTCATGACGAAATAGACCTTGTATGTCTGCTTGTTGCCACAGAAAGCGCGGTCCATCACGTAGCCGGTAATTTCGCGGTCGCCCTTCACCTGGACCTCTGCCGCAGCCGTGTAGTTCAGCGTGTGGCTGATCGGAACGAGGATGTTCGCTGGCTTTCCGGCAGGAAAGGTAAATTGCGCCAGGCCGCTGCGGTCGGTCGCGGTAAGCCGGGCATCAATGCCCCAGCGCGACAGCATCACCTGGTAATATCCCGGGGAGGCCGACTCCTGGCTGTGGGAATAGGGCGACTGGAATTC
>JARRJI010000130.1:0-14244 GCA_037379595.1 Acidobacteriota bacterium
CTTGTGGCCGTCCACGCTTTCCTCGCCTTTGACGGTCATCTTCGGATAGAGCTCTTTGAGGTTGATGTCTCCATAGAAATCGGCGGCGCGCTTGACGCCCGCCAGTTCAGGGCCGGTCAGATCTTCCACGCCGGTTTGCGGCGTGTCGTGCCAGCCTTTTTTGCCATCGAATCCGCGCTTGATGGACCCGCCTCCAGCAAATTCGGTGTCCATATAAATCTTGTTGGGTGCTTTCTGATAAACCACGGTTGTTCCCTCCACGGGTGGCTGGGAAAGTTCCAGCGTTCCCTTGGCAACGCGAGTGGTGATTCGCCGGATGGCTGCTTCGCCTCCCAGGGCCGAAACGTACTTGTCGAGAACCTCGTCAACCGTGGGCAGGGCGGTCGCCGCACCTTGCGGCGCAGTAGTCTCCTGCGCCACCGCGCAAACCAATCCCACCGCGAAAACGGCCGAGCAAGCCACACAAGCGAGAATAGAGGACATCCAGCTCCTTGATCGCATCGCAATGTCTCCTTTCTTCACCGGGAGCCGAGCAAGCCGCGCAAGCGAGAAGAGAGTACATCCAGATTCTTGATCGCATCGCAATGTCTCCTTTCTTCACCTCTTCACCGGGATTTCCTTTTCGGACTTCTGGTGGGTGGCGCAGACACTGGCCTTGGAGTGTCTGCGATCTCGCGAAGCGAGAAAGTTCCGGCTCTCTTTGATGCCCACTGCTTGATTGCGATCATTGAAGCACCCTGCATGGAATCAGTGAAGGGGATTCTCGCCAACCCGCGCTGCAGTCGTGGTGCCTCGCCGTCCTACCCCCCTCAGCTTCGCTGAACGCAGACATTAAAGTTCCAATGTCTGCGCCACCCGCGGTGCCGTGGCTAACCGCTTTCGAAACAGTCAGCGCGTAACCCTCAGTTTGGAAAAATAAGCAATGGTTCCCGGCCCAACCCACAGCGCGACCGAACCTGTCGCGACCGGCTGTTTCAGGTCGTTTACCACGAGCACAGGCTGTTTCGCACTGTTTACGTAGAGTCGCGCGCGCGACCCTTCGACCCAGATCTTGACGTGAGTCCACTGCCCCGGGACCAAGTCGGCATAAGACTCATACTCACCAGGATGTTCGGTCCTCAGCCTTTGCCAACCGAATCCTGGAATTGAGATGTACTGTACTGAGTGGTTCCTTTGTACTTGGTCTTCCGACCGCCCATTCTTGGGACGAAGATAGAAGCACTCGAAATGCGAACCGTCCGCGCTGACGCGAAACGCGACCCCCACGAAGCCCCGCATCCACGCGGGAGAGTTGGGCGCGGTATCGCCGCTCACGTCCACCTCGATAGTCCCATTTCGAAACGCGCTCCCTCGAACGATGGCAAGACGGCCCTCGCCGCCCAGAAATGGATTTGCATCTGCAATACGGATCGCGGTACGCCCGTGATAGGTCGTAGGTTCCGCTTTCACGTTGTGAAGTTCGAGCCTGCTTGCATCAAGCCGCAGCATGCTGGGGCGCGCCTGAGCCAGTAACTGCCCAACTGAGCCACCCAGGACTCCCGCCAACGCAATGACGCACATCATTTTCGCCTTCATAGTTTCTCCCGCACCTCCTTTCTTTCGGCTCCAGCGGTCCCACGTCACGCAGGTGGCGCATACGTTGCTGGTTTTGCAATGTATGCGGCTACTAATCACCGCGAAATATTGACCCTAACGTACCGCAAAAATGACCAATCGCAAATCACAAATCACCATTAACGCCGGTTGGCAACCACCGCCCGCTGATCACTTCTTCTTGCTCTGGTACTCGACCTTCTTCCCGGTTTTGGCCTCGAGGACGGGGAGAAGCGTCAGAGGCATGGCCTTGCCGATTTCGAAGACGGCGGCCTGGTTCGCGCCATTCTGTGTGAATTCGAGGGTGAGGAAATGGTGTTTGGCGTGAATAAAGAGGGTGGCGAGTCCGGCCGGGCGGCCCGTAGCGCGGTCCTCCGGTTCTGAGGTCCGCGGTTCTTTCCACGCATCAAGGCAAGAGCCGCAGACCGCAACCGCGGCGGTTTGCGCTACAGCGTCGGTACGAACGTTCCTGTTTCCCGTGAGCAGCTTGCCCTTCAATTGTCCGGGGACTTTATCACTGATTCCGCTGTTGTATGACGACTGCTTTGGGCCCACGCTTGCGCCCGGGATGACGGCTAAAAACCTGTTCATGATTCCCTCGTGGATGGTGCATAGGAATGAACTCCTGCAAACGGCGCGGCATTCACCGCGATATTAATACGACGTTTGTATACACCCCACGCGTTCCAAATGCAAGAACCCGGGCGGAAGATTAATGAGAATTACGAATCAAAGGCCCGCGTGCCGGGCTAAAGCCCGGCGCTACAGAGCAGCGCAGCGCACGTCAGCCCCCGGAGGGGGCGAAAGATTTTAGCCCATGGCGCGAGCCGTGGGACAGCGGCCAACCCTCAGCCAGCCCAGCCCCGGGAGGGGCGAAAGGAATCATTCCAGCATCTACCCATGGCCATGGGGTTTTGCGGAATCCAAGGCGTTGAAGGCATGCCGGGGGGGCAGCCGACGATCGCGGAAAATTCGCGAACATACGAACCCCGTCTTTCGCCCCTCCGGGGCTCAGAAAGATTATTACGCCCACCCAATCCCACGGCTGGCGCCGTGGGCTAGATTCTTTCGGCCCTCCGGGCCTGGGGATTCTCCAGTGGGACGCCAAGCGTAGTGTGCCAAAAGCCGGCGGTGGGGACACCGCCGCTACAAAAATCCACATGCCGGGCTGAAGCCCAGCGCTACAAGGGCGGGTCATGGCACAGGCCCTCCGGGCCTGAAACGGTTCATGCGCCGGGGCGTACGCCGTGAACCGTTCCCCAGCCCTCTCTCGGGGGAGAGGGTGCCGCGCGACGCGCGGCGGGTGAGGGGGCGTTTGCGGCCGGGTGCGGAGACACGTCGTCAGAATTCAACCGGGGCGATGGCATCGTCAGAAAATCCGCGGACCTCAAAACCGGAGGACCGCGCTACCCAGCGGGACCTTCGTGACAGGCATCCGCGCGCAGCCCCCGGAGGGGGCGAAAGAATTTAGCCCACGGCGTGAGCCGTGGGACACCAGACCGGCCCAGATCCGCCAAGCCCCCGCAGGGGGCGAAAGAAATCATTCCCACGTTTAGCGATGACCGTTGAGTTTTGCAGCCGGACGGACGCATGGCGTCAAAGGCATGCCCCGGCCAACCGAAGATCGTGGGGGCGCGAGGTTCGCGAAGTGATGCGCCGGGTCTTGCGGGGTTTGTTGCGCCCACCCAATCCCACGGCTCGCGCCGTGGGCTAAATTCTGCCGGCCCTCCGGGTCTGGGGATCTACCGCACCAGCCCTATGCCGGGCTGAAGCCACGCCCCCCTGGAATCGGCCTGTCCCAAGCCTTGTGAGCGTCGTCACTGCGGCTCGGTAACAGCCGGGCTAGGTTACGAATAGAGGCTGCCCTTTCCCTAAGATTAGGACCGGGGACGGCCGGGTCGAGCGGAGCAGGAGCGGTGTGGGCGCCCGCCAGAAACGGAGGGATTCGCCATGGACACGCTGTCGAAAGAAGATCTCCGGTACCTGGTCCAGAAGCGGGATCAGCCTTGTGTCTCAATTTTCCTGCCGACCCACCGCGCCGGCCCGGAGGTGGAGCAGGACCGAATCCGCCTGAAGGGTTCGCTCCGCGATGCCGAGGCGCGTCTGGCGGCGATGGGAGTTGAAAAGCGGAATGTGCGAGCACTGCTGGCGCCGGCCAAGCACCTTCCCGAAGGCAACCAGTTCTGGCGATATCAGAGCGACGGCCTGGCGCTGTTTCTCGCGCCCGGCTATTTCCAGTATTTCTCAGTGCCGCTGCACCTGCAGGAATTCGTCGCCATTGCCGACCACTTTGAGATCACTCCCCTGCTGCCGCTGTGGACCGCCGAAGACCGCTTCTACCTGATGGCGCTCAGCCGCAACCGCGCGCGGCTGTTCGAGGGGACACGCTTCGACGTCAACGAGCTGGATCCCAAGGCCATTCCCAAAAGCTTCAATGAGGCGCTGGAAAGCCAGGTGGACCAGACGCATCGCCAGCAGCATACGGCCAGGCCGGGCCTGCCCGAAGACCTGCTGCTCTACTTTCGGAGCATCGATCGCGGGTTGCGCGCGATGCTCAACAGCCGGCGAATCCCGCTGGTGCTGGCCGGCGTCGACGAGGCCCTGGCGCACTACCGCCAGGTCAACAGCTACGAGGGACTGCTGCCGCAAGGCATTGTCGGCAGTCCCGACCGGCTGAGCCCCGCCGAACTCCACTCGAAAGCCTGGGAGATCGTGCGGAAATATTACGACGAGGCGCGGAATCAGGCCCTCCGGCAATATACCGAATGCGCCGACCCGGCACGGAGTTCGAACCGGCTGGCGGAAATTCTGCCGGCCGCTTTCCACGGGCGCGTTTACTACCTCTACGTCGCGATCGGCGCCGCGATCTGGGGGAGCTACGACGCCGAACACCGCGCGGCATCCATCCACGTCGACGCGGAACCGGGCGACGAAAACCTGGTGAACCTGGCCGTGGTCCAGACCATTCTGCGGGGCGGGACGGTCTACGCGCTGGCGGCATCAGAGATGCCGGAAGGCGCGGTGGCGGCGTCGCTGTTCCGCTACTAAGCCGCCATATCTAGGCTAGGTCCAAAGGGCGGACACGCTTCCCTTCTCAGTATTCAGTGCAATTCCAACTGAACAATGAACCTGAGACAAAATTCCATCGCGCGTAACACATGCCCCATCAATAAGATAGCCCCTGTGACTGCGGTCACGCCAGATTGTGACCCCCGCCCTTACACCCCGCAATCCGACGATGTAGCATCAAGATCAAAAGCAATTGAACAGAGAGGCAAAGCCGATGGATTCTCCGAAAGCTTTATCTCCTCAAATGCTGTACACCCACTGCGATCCCCAACAGTTCAGCTTTAAGACCACGGAAGAGTTGGAGCCCATGGAAGAGACCATCGGGCAGAACCGGGCCGTGGCCGCCGTGCAGTTCGGTATCGGGATTGACCACGAAGGTTACAACCTCTTTTGCCTGGGGCCAACCGGCATCGGTAAGCACTCCTTCATCCGGCACTATCTCGAAGAGAAGGCATCGCAGGAGCCCACGCCGCCGGACTGGTGCTACGTCAACAACTTCGACGAACCACAGAAACCTCGGATGGTCGAGCTTCCGCCTGGTGTGGCGACCACGCTGCACGCGGACGTTGAGCAGTTGATCGAAGAACTCCGCTCGGCCATCCCGGCGGCCTTCGAGGGTGAAGACTACCGGGCGCGCAAGCAGGTCATCGAAGACGAAGTCAAGGAACACCAGGGGAAAGCCTTTGAGGAACTCCGGCGAAAAGCGCAGGAGAAAGGGATCGCAGTTGTGCGAACTCCCACGGGGCTCGTCTTCGCTCCCATGAAAGACGGAGAAGTCCTGGGTCCGGAGGAATTCGAGCAACTGCCCGAAGCCGAGCACAAACGCATCGAAGCGGAGATCGCCAACCTCCGCCAGCAGGTCGGAAGCTTCATGGCGCAGTTGCCGGTGTTCGAAAGAGAAGGGCGTGAAAAGCTGAAGGCTTTGAACCGTGAGGTCGCTATTTTCGCGGCCGGCAACTTGATTGACGAGGTCCGGAACCGACACTCGAAGCTGCCTCAGGTCACCGCACATTTGGACGCTATCCAGCAGGATGTTATTGAAAACGTCGATGAGTTCCTGTCGCCGCCACCGGAAGCCTCGCTTGCGACTCTCTTAGGCGTATCTCAACCCCAATCGCCGAGGGGCTGGCACGCGACGCGCCGGTATCGCGTGAAAACATGGTGGGGCAGGTTGAATACATTCCCCAGATGGGCGCCCTGGTCACGGACTTCAATCTGATTCGGGCCGGCGCACTCCATCGTGCCAACGGCGGCTACCTGATCCTGGATGCCCACAAAGTGTTATTGCAGCCCTATGCCTGGGAAGGCCTCAAGCGCGCGCTGCAGTCCTCCAAGGTCACGATGGAATCTCTCGGCCAGATGCTGGGCTTGATCAGCACCGTTTCTCTGGAACCCGAGCCCATCCCCCTCCGGGTGAAAGTTGTCCTGATTGGTGAAAGGCTGCTGTTTTATCTCCTCAGCCACTTTGATCCGGAATTCCACGACCTGTTCAAAGTTGCTGTGGATTTCGAAGAACAGATGGACCGCAGTTCGGAAAACAATCTTCTTTACGCGCGCATGATTGGGACTATGGCACGCCGGGACAAGCTCCGGCCTCTCTCGTGCCCAGCCGTTGCACGGGCGATCGACCAGAGCGCCCGAATCGCGGGAGACGCTGAAAAGCTCTCCACCCATAATCGAACGTTGGGCGACCTTTTGAAGGAAGCGGATTACTGGGCACGGGATGGCAAGCGGACAACCATCGAAGCATCTGACGTGGAAAGGGCCGTCGAGGCCCAGATCTACCGCGCGGGTCGGCTGCGTGAACGGCTCCAGGAGGAAATACAACGCGGAACAATTCTGATCGACACCCAGGGAGAGAAGGTTGGCCAGGTCAACGGCCTCTCCCTCATCCAGATGGGCCAATTCATGTTTGGCCACCCAAGCCGGATCACGGCACGCACGCGCCTTGGCAAGGGCGAGGTTATTGACATCGAAAGAGAAGTTGAACTGGGCGGGCCGATTCACTCCAAAGGCGTCCTGATTCTGGCCAACTTCATTGCTTCACGCTATGCCAGCGAGCGGCCGCTGTCGCTCTCTGCCAGCATTGTTTTTGAGCAGTCCTATAGCGGCGTTGAAGGTGATAGCGCCTCATCTACCGAACTCTATGCCCTGCTCTCGGCTCTTGCGGAGATTCCGATCAAGCAGTCTTTGGCCGTAACCGGATCCGTCAACCAGCACGGACAGGTGCAGGCCATCGGAGGCGTCAACGAAAAGATCGAAGGATTCTTCGATGTCTGCTGTGCCAGAGGACTGACGGGTGATCAGGGCGTCCTGATTCCACAATCGAACGTGAAGCACCTGATGCTGCGTAAGGACGTCGTGGAGGCCGTAGCTGCCGGCAAATTCAAGATCTTCGCCGTAGACACAATTGACCAGGGGATTGAGATTCTCACTGGGATCCCCGCGGGCGAGCGCGACAAAGAAGGTAACTTCCCCGAAGGAACGGTTAACCAGCGCGTCGAAGCCCGGCTGATCATGCTGGCCGAAAAGCGGAAAAGATACGCCGCTCCAGGAACCACCGAAAAAGAATAATGAGCGAACCCGTTGCAGAATTTGTAGTCCGTCGAATTCTAGTTGCCCTTGATGCCTCAACCCAGAGTCTAGCCGCCCTCAAGACAGCCGTGACCCTCGCCGCAGAACTGGGAGCAGATCTCGAAGGGCTGTTCGTCGAAGACATCAACCTGATGCGAGTCGCGATGCTGCCCGTCGCGCGGCGAATCCTTTATCCAACGGGTACGGAAGAACCTTTCGATAGCTCTCACATGGAACGCGAGCTGAAACTTCTGGCCCGCCAGGCGCAAGAGTCTCTGGCCACCCTGGCCGAGCGTTTCGGCATCCGCTGGTCCTTCCGAGTTGCGCGCGGCAAAGTAAACGTCGAGATCCTGGCTGCGGCTTCGGAATCAGATCTTCTCACGGTGGGAAGATCGGGGTGGTCGCTGGCGCGCAGGATGCAATTGGGATCGACCGCGCAGGACGCCGCCATCAACGCTCCCAAAGCTCTCCTGCTGGTAAAACGCCCGCTCGCCATCGACCGGCCGGTAATGACCGTTTTTGACGGTTCACCTTTGTCGGAGCAAGTCCTCAAGGCCGCAACCCACTTGGCCAGCGCCTTTCAAAGCCGCCTTGCAGTATTGCTCATAGCCGACTCACCCCAGAATGCGAGGAAGTTGGAACGCCAGGCGGCACGGATCATTAAGCTGAAAGCGATTCCGGTGAAATTTCGTCCGATCTACACGACCGACACTCTGTATCTGGCTGATGCGGTCGAGTCGGAAGCAGGAGGCCTGGTGGTCCTCGGCCGCCGGTATGAACAGGTGTCCGAAAACGAAATCCAAAATCTCATCCGCATGATTGGCAATCCCGTCTTGCTAGTACGGTAGGCGTCTTCGGTACGTCCTGTGGGGCGGTAAGCGACGAGCCCTCTGGAATGTCCATAATGCGGCGTAGGCACAAGCCAACCCATGTCCTTGCATCAGCCGGACTTTAACTTCGTAGGAACTCCCTACTTGCTCGCGTCGCTAGACACCGTGGCGGGCTGGACAGTATTTGGTGCCGGCAAAATCGCGAGTGGAACCCGCGCGAATGCGACCTGGTCGGCGGCCGGGTTCAGCACGTTAACCTGCATCCAGTACCGCCCCGGAGGGAACTTCGCCAGAGGAACCTCAGTAAAATAGGATACGGTTCCGTTGCCCGATTTTCCTGTCTTTGCCGGGTAAGGGCCCGCTTCGGAAATCTGGACGCCATTCCGGAAGAAGATGAGCGCCATCGACGGCGGAGTCTTTTCCGAATTGCCAGCTCGTTTGCCGGCTGACCTTGACTTGCTTTCATAAGATTGGAGATAGACGTAGAGGTTCTGGTTGGCTCGGAACACGCGAGTAACGCTCGGCAGGATTGCCTGGGACCCGGAATCGAGAGGATTGTCCTCCGCACCCATGGCCCAAGGGCCGCGCTGCGGACGGGTTGGCGGCTTTTTCGAGAGTTCGTTCGAAACCACCACGGAGCTCAGTTCCAATCCCGTCTTGTTGATCGGGGGAAGCACCAGGGCCTTTTCAAACGTGCCCATCTTTCCGGTCAGATTCTCTCGCGCCACAACCTTCAACTTGTAGGTGCCGGGCGGCAGCACAATTCCGCCTTCGTAAAGGATGTTGCCCTTGAGCACTTTTTCGTAAGTGGAGGCATTCAGCTTGACCGGCAATGTGTCGCGCAGGCCACCCGCCACCTTGCCCTTGGAATTGGTGGCACGCCACGCAAAGTCGAATTGGGTCTGATGGACGGTCGAGTGCTGATGGAAAGGAATTGAGGAGCCAGGAATTTTGGCCGCGAGCACCACGTAATACTGGCCGTTCGGTTGCAGAAAATAAGCCGTTTCGACTGCAAGCGGAAGATCGAGAAACGGCGTCTCGGAATTGAGAGCTTCCTGGAGTTGAAGCTCTTTCTGCTGGCCCGTGGAATGCCGAAAACTGACCGGTGCATAATAGCCCGGCCGGGCCTCCAACTTCAGGGCCTGTCCTTCCACCACTTCCACGTGAATACGGCGGAATTTTCCATCAGCCTTCGTGTCGGACGGGCTATAACCGATCAGGTAGTAGGTTGTGTTCTCTTTCTGCACGTAATTGAAAACCGGCGCAAAATTGTTGAGGTCGGTGAACATGTGCCCACCCGTGTCACTGGCCAGCGTGGAAAGCGTCTCGCGGCTGTTGTGCAGAGAGCTGATCTCGGAAGACACGGCACTCGCGGTGTAAATGGCGGTTCCCGAGGGGCTTGCCGAGGAGGCGCCTCCACCGGGTGGCATCGCCATCAGCCCGCGCGCGTCCAGCGTGTAAAACGAGACATCGGCCCGGTTCGCGGCGTCAACCGTAGCCTGCAGTTGTGCTTCGTTGTCAACGCCCGTCTGCTCGATTCCGCTCGAAAAATGGATCACCGATTTGCGCCCCGGCACAGGCCGAAGCAGATTGGCCAGCGATTGCAAGGCCGAAAGTTTTTCATCGGTGTTGAAAATGTTGAACTCGGTCTCATCGGGCGTAAAAGCGTCCCCCGTATCCTGCGTCACAACCGTGTTGCCGAACGAATCCGTCCCGCCCGCTTCCCCGACGCTCCCATTTGACGCCAGCGTGGACGACTTGCCGATCTCGATGCTCCTGATCACCTTCGACAGCACGTCCCGGTCATTGGTGAAATCCTGAAGCACCCGCAGGTCGCTCGAGTAGGTGACGACGGCAACCAGATCGGCAGGCGTCAGTTGCGTCTTTATGAAGTTCTGCGCGGATTGCAAAGCGCGCAGAAGATCCGGGATCTGCATCGATGAAAGGTCAAAGAAAAGGACAATCAGCCGATGGTTCTGCACAAGCCGCCGGTACGTATCCGGAGGTGTTGTCCTGGGCAGGGTGCCAAGGTTGACCTCCGTAGGCATGCCGTTCGCTCCGGTCTCCTGCGCGAGTTTCTGGATGTTTTCCAGATCAAACGAATTGATTTTCTGCAGGACGCCATCTTCGTACACTTTGAAATCGCTTTGTTTGAGGTTCGTCACCGGGTTGCCTTTGTGGTCCGTTACCCGGACATCGACCAGCACCTCATTTGTCGTCACCTTCAGCGTGTATCTTTGCGCAAGATTCTGGTAACCAAGCTGGCTGGAAGGTGGCGCGGCGGTCCGCTTGCCCGCTTGCGCAGCCATACTGTGCCGCACAGCCGTCCCCGTGGCGAGAGCAATCACAGCGATGGCCGCCAGGACCTTGCTCCGGGAGATGCCGGCGAGAACCTGTTTCTTAGAAGATGAACGATGCTGCATGCCTAACCTCAATCCGTAGGGAATTGCTGCGCCGGCGGCAAGATCTATCGTGCGCCGCAGGGCGCGGGTTCAGAACCGCAACCTAAACGAAAGGGTCATGGTCCGCATGGAATCCACGCCGGTGACCCGCCCGAAGGTGTTGCTGTTGATGGTTGTGGACAGGCCTGAATAATTGACGATATTGAAGGTGTTGTTCGTCGCCAGACGGAAGTCTGCGGTAATGTTCTTCTCGCGCGAGATGGTAATGAACCGGTCAAGCGACATACTAAAGTTAACCGAAGGCGGGCCGGGGATTGTATTTCTGCCGGCAGTCCCGAATAACCCTGCAGCGGGCACAGCAAACGCGGCGGTATTGAAATAAGTGAGTGTTGACTGCTGCGAAGAAGCGAGCGTCACCGGAAGTCCTGTCGCGTCGGCGCGAAGCCCGCCAAACGGGGCCAAGCCACTCACGTTGTCACTGGCATTGCCCGCAACGTACGCGGTATAAGGCAGACCGGAACTGACCGAAGTAATGTCCATGATCGACCAGCGGTTGAGGATGGTTGAGAGCAAGCCGCCATTCTTCAGGAACCGCCCGCGTTCGCCGAACGGCAACTGATAGCGCACAAAAGCGCGAAGGCTGTGCGTAGGATTAAATCCCGAGAGGGCCCATTCAGCGCCCAGGTCCGAAGGATTCTGCACCGGGGCCAGCGGACTGACTGCTGCCGAGATGGCCGATCCGCCTCCAAGCCCGCCGGGACCTCCCATCCTGAAAAACCGCGTGGTAGCCGCTCCTCCAACGCTTGAAGCGTTGTCTTCTGCCTTCGAGTACGTGTAATTCAAAAAGAACGAGAAGTGGCGCCGCGAGAAATGCCGCAGGCTTACCCGCAGGCCGTTGTAAAGGGACGCCGCGCCCGAAGTGTCATATTCAAACGGCAGCGTGGTGGAAGCCAAGGCACTGCCGACGCCCGGCACCAGCAGCAGATTCAGGTGCGTCCCGCGCGTCCCGATGTAAGCAATGGACAAAATATAGGACTGGCTGAGGTCCTGCTCGACCATCACGTTCCAGCTTTGCGCGTACGGCGTCAGGAAATTCGGATCGACCGCAAAGGTATTGCTCACCGTTCCCGGGCTGATTGCAGGAAAGCCGTTTTGCAGTGTAAGAACCTGCGCGGGGCTGGTGACGAGGGTGCTCGTCGTGGCGAACGGCGCCTGGTTCACCAGGTTGTCCACCAGGTTCTGGTAAATGGATTCATCGTAGAAAATGCCGTAGCCCGCACGGATCACCAGAGTGTGCGAAATCCAGGGCCGGTAGGCAATGCCGACACGCGGCGATACATTCTCCGGATGCCCACGCAGCAGCGAGGCAGGTAGGCTTCCCGGATTCTGCCCCGTCACCACGTCCGCCGTCGAAAAGCCCGGCCCCAGCGCCAGGTCTGACAGGTGGCCGTATTTTTCGGTGAAGGGAGCCGTATACTCCCAGCGCCCGCCAAGATTGAGCGTCAGATGGTTCGACATTCTCCAGTCGTCCTGTGCGTAAAGGTCGTAGCGGGACGAACGGAGATAGTTGGCGGGAATGCCGTAGCGCTCCGAAGTGGTCTGGGGAAGGCCGAGCAGAAAATCAGCAAGGTCATAACCCGTGCCGGTGATCGGCGTCCCACCGGTCGTGAAGTCGCTGGTGTTGTAGCCGGTGAAGGAGAAGCTTCCTGCCGCGTCGGGGTTGGTCAGCGAGTTCAACTGAATCCTCGAAATGTCACCGCCGAACTCCAGGTTGTGCTTGCCCACGCTGTGAAGGACAGAGTCTGCGAAGCGAAGAGTCTGGTTGCGGGTCAGCGAGGGCGTTGCGTCACTCACGCTGCTGAAATTGGTAAAACCGATCGAAGGGAGGCCCCAGTCCATGGGGTCCTGCGAGATGCCCGTGATTCCCAGCTCGCCCGCAATGTTCTGGTTGAAAGAGAACGGGTTGGTGACATTTGTCCGTGCCCGGTTGAAGTTCACAGCGAAATTGTTCACGGTCTTGGGACCGAAGTTGTGCGTTTCGGTCAGGGAGACATCCTGCCTCCGCGTGGTCGTCGTGGACGTGATATTCGGGAAGCCGGTGATGCCGTCGGCGTGGGACGAGTCGTAGAAATACATCACCGCCAGGTTGTCCTTGCTTGAAATCTGCTGCCCCACGCGCGCCATGACCATCTGGTTGGCAGTGGGGAGAGAAAGCTGCACGTGGTAGTTCTGCACCTGTCCCGGCAGGTTGGGCAGAGGAATGTATTGCAGAAGCCCCAGCGAAGCCGAGTTAAGCATCGAGGATGGGATCACATTGCCTGGGAACGGGGTTCGCGGTCCCAGGGTCGCAGACGGTTGATAGACCACAGGCACCGTGCCGGCGTCCTGCCCCGAAGCAATCGTCGTGGCTGAGAAATCACCCTGGCGCTCCGCCGCCGTGGGAACCGAGGCCAGAATGTTTTGAGGGCTGGTGCCTCGCACGCCGTTGAAATGGACAAAGAAGCTGGTCTTATTTCCCCCGTTATATATCTTCGGAATGTTCAAAGGGCCGCCCAGTGAAAAACCAAAAAGCTCGCGGTAATAGGGCGCCTGCGGCTGTGACGGCGTGTTCAAAGGGTAAGGGCGAGCGTCGAAAGCGGAGTTCGTGTAGGAGTCAAAGAAGTTTCCGCGAATACGGTTGGCGCGCGGCCGGCGAAAACCGCCAAAGAAAAAGACCCGGTCTCCGCCTCCTCCGAATGGCGGACCGCCGGGACCGCCTGGCCCTCCCGGGCCGCCTGGTCCTCCGCCAAACATGAAAAACCTGCCCCTGCGCCCGTGCCGCATCGGGGGAGCCGTAGCGTTCACGACGTTACCGGCCAAGAGAAAAGAGTTGCTCGCACCGGCAGCGCCGGCGAGATCGCCCGCAACACCGCTCCCGGCCTGCCCGGCCTGTCCGCCGCCGGACTCGCCCGAGAAGCGCAATCCTCCGCTCGATTCGCCTTGTTCCGTCCCACCCAGAATGCTGTTCAGATCCGCTTCGTTTCCCTGCCCCATGCCGCCTTGCGTCGTCAATTGGCCGTTGGCGTTTCCCCCGCCGCGTTTCGCATACTGCCCGGTCCGCCGTCCCTGCCCCGCTTGCTCGCCCCGCCGGAACTGGCCCGAGCGGCCTGCCCAGTTGCCACGGTTGGCACCTGTCCCTGCTGTGCCGTGCCGGCGGAAATTGGCAAACCGGCCGCTCTCGCCCGGCCGCGCCAGCGCAAGCGTTGCATTGAGCGCTGAAGCCTTGCTGGCTTTGACTTCCACAGGGCCCAGGAATGAAGGTCTGAACCCGACAAGTATCACAATCACCCGGTACTCGCCCGGCGGGACGTCTTTGAAAACGTAATTGCCCGTTTCGTCCGACCAGGTTTCTTTGCGCGTACGCGTTCGAAAGTTGAAGAGAACCACCCTCGCTCCCGGCACGGCCACGTTTCCGGGGCCTGTAACTTTCCCTGTCACCACTCCGCCCGTGTTGCCGGAAGCCGCCGGCGCAGCAGCAGGCAGGCACATCATAACCACCGGCAGTAGCATCACGGCTAGAAGTCTGGTAAAGTACGGCAAGTTCCTCGCTCTCATCTCTTCAAACCCTTTCACGCAACTCTTGGCCCAGGGCGTGGCGACATCTTTTCAAGTGCAGCCCAGCTCTCTCGAGAGGTCACCTTGCTTGTGCAATCTTGCTCTTCAACAGCTATCCAGCGCTCTGTTGCATATTGTTCGCGACGATTCCCGCGCGGCAAATGTTTCAGCCGAAGAAAAAA
>JARRJI010000131.1:0-8586 GCA_037379595.1 Acidobacteriota bacterium
ATCCCATCCCAGTCGCCCGCGCCGTCCCAGGTCCCATCGAGCAGATAAGCCGTGGTGCCAAATCGCTGGCCCCCAAAGTTGAAGAAGGAAATATCCTGGTCAGCAGTCTGCACGGTCTGGGCGGGGTTGAGACCCTGGGTCTGGGCGCTGTTGTTAACGCTTGAATCGATGGCAACCAACCCAAAGACGTTGCGCTGATTGAGTGGCAATTGCACTACCGCACGCTGAGTCACAGTTGAAGCGACATTCGCATTGTTCCGCTCCAGGATGGGCGCCTGGGCCGTAACGGTTACCCGCTGGCTTACCTGGCCCAGTTGCAAAGTGATATCCTGAGTGGCCGACTGCCCCACCACCAAAGTGATTCCTTTTTGGACGTAGGCGCGAAAGCCCGTCTTCTGCGCTGAGAGGTCATACGTGCCGGGCGGCACGAGCGTAAAAGAGTACTGGCCAGCCGACTGGGTCGTGAACCTGCGCGTCAAGCCCGTGGCCGGATTTGTTAGGATAACCTGCACCGCAGGCACCACGCCCCCGCTGGGATCGCGGACAACGCCGCTGATCGATGCGGTAGCGGTTGCCTGTGCAAAAACAGTTGTTGAATTGATGGAAAGAAGGCCGCCGACGAGAATAATTGCCAGCAGCCATGACAAGCCGTTGACGAGCAAATGCTTATTAGGACCGTTGAGTCTTTCCTGGCTTGCAACCATGCAATGCCTCCCTTTCGAAGTATTTCGGGCTATTCCCTCGATACCCCTCATTTCGTCGGCTGTGCACGGGATGTGGCGGAGGAATGGAGTCATTGAGTCTCAGCCACCATCTGCACTCGGACGTTCAATACCGGGTTGCCACCAGAGGCGAGGACAACGCAACCAAGAGCCTGTTAGCTCGGCTTAAACGCCACGACCAGGGCAACTTATCGCAGGTGGCCGCCCTCAATTAACCTTCATGTGGTAACCTGACGCACACCTGCAATAGTTATGTTTGAAAGATGAATCTACACCCCCCAAAATAGGTAAGTAGGGCAAAGTTATTATCACTTCGGTTTATGCTTGTCAAGAATTTTCCTTCCGCCCTGTCGTTACCTCATCCAATCTTCGTTTTGTTACAAGTGCCAGAAGCCGGATGGCCACGGCAATGGAGGTGGGTTATACTTACGACCGAAGCGACGAATGGCGTCATGCTATGGTGCTCAAACTCCGGCTTGAGATTTTGCTGTTCCCTTTGCATCGCCGGTGCCAACGTGTGGTCTGGAATTTCTCAGAATGGCAGGACCTCGAGCGGTTCAGACAAACGACGACTTGGATGGGTTCCTGACTTCTCAATGCTGCGAAATCAGGTTCAAAGCGTACGATGCCGAAGGGGAAATATCGTGATTGCCGAATCCACAGTTGAAACCTGTTCGCGCCCTCGCAATGGCGGAAGATGCAAGAGCTAGGCACCAAATGATAGAGCAGCCAAGTAAGGCTTCAACGAGCTCATGAAATATAGAACTTCTCTTCAGCATACCTCTGGCCTGCGATCAAGATCGATTCATCTTGTCTGGATAAGCTGTTTCCTCGTAGGGGGATGCTGCGCTTTGTTCGGGCAGTCTGCTAACCAGGTCAAGGAATCACAGCGCGCTAGAGAATTCATGGCATCGGGCCATCCCGACAAAGCCGTCCCGATTTATGAACGGTTGGTCCACGCCCTGCCTGGCAACCCGGGCTTGATCATGAACCTCGGCATCGCGCTTGAGATGAGCGGCCATGACCGGGCTGCGACGAACCAATTCATCACCGTGCTGAAGCTGAACCCGCAGTCCCTGAGCGCCAGGCTCTTCCTTGGCCTGGCTTATCTTGACCTGGGCCAATCACAGGATGCAATCGGGCAATTACGGAAGGTTGTCGCCGGACAGCCCAAGAACGAATTAGTCCGGTGGAAGCTGGGCGACGCCTATTTCTCTCTCGGGAAATATGCCGCGGCCGAAAGAGAGTTTCAGGCCCTGTGCAAATTGAACCCCAGAAATCCTAAGGGCTGGTATGGATTGGGCCGTTGCTACTTTTCGCTATGGTTCTCGACGGTTCAGAAACTCCGGCACATTGCGCCCGATTCCGGCTATGCGCTGGCGTTACTCGCCGGCACTTATTCCCGTCACCGCCAGTATGCAACCGCCGTCCAGCTATACCGGAAGGCCATGGCAAAGCTTCCTGCTTTGCCAGGATTGCACGCCGCGGTAGCTGAAATCTATAAGACGACAGGACATCCGGAATGGGCTGCAGTTGAAGAAAAGAAGGAACGCTTGATTGCCCCAACCGTCTGCAAAACTGATCAACTCGCATGCGACTACCGGGAGGGGCGCTATGACGAACTCCTGGCTTCTGCGAGCCATAAAGTCTCGGCGGAGTCCTATTACTGGGAGTCAAAAGCCTACTTGCGCAAGAGCACCGCAGCGTATGCCCATTTGAGTGAGTTGCCGCCCTCAGCCGAGTTCCACGAAATAACGGCCAAGGTTGACCTCGCCCAGGGAGAATTCCGAAAATGCGTGAAAGAGTGGCAAGAGGCGCTCAGACTGTCGCCAAACGATCCTGAAATCGAAAAGAATCTTGCCATCGCATACAAGAGTTTCGGAGACCAGGAGAATGCCCGAAAGATCCTTGCGAGGCTTGTGACGAGGCGGCCAGAAGACAGCGATGTCAATTACCTGTTTGGTGATACACTCCTGAGTCTCCACCAGCCGTCTCAGGCAATTCCTTTCCTGAAGAAGGCCGTTCGTTTGAATCCCAGCCTGCTCCCTGCCCAGGGCAGCCTGGCAAAAGCATACTTCGAAACCGGCCAGGCGAAACAGGCGATCCCCCATTTTAAGGCGGCGCTATCGATTGACCGGGATGGATCTCTGCATTATGAGCTGGCCCGGGCATATCAGCAGGAGGGGCAAATAGCGCTGGCAGAGCAAATGGTGAAACGATTCCAGAAAATTCGACAGGCGCAAGCGCAACCCCAAAAATCACCTCCGCTTGAGCCCCCTACTCCCTTGCCTTAAGCGCGAGCATGCCGAGTCGAGATGTCAACCATCAATGCTCCGGTTCATGAACGGTGAGGACCTGGTTAGCTGGGACATCCCGGAGAGTCTGTACAATTCCGCTCGGCCAGCGGATCTCGATCCTGGAGACTCTGCGTTTTTTCCCCAGCCCAAAGTGCGTTCCGAAGTGGCTGGAAGACGCGTAGCCAACCGCACTCGTCATATGGTTGTATTGGCCATCGACCCGAATCACAGCGCCGATGCCGTCGCGGTTGCTCTTGCTTCCTTTTAACTTCATCAGCAGCCAATTGTTGTCATTTGTGCTGACATTTTCCCAAAGCTCTGCCGGAGCTCCGATCGCAGAGACAACAACATCGATTTTCCCGTCATTGTTGAAATCCGCGAAGGCGGCACCGCGGTGCGCCCTTGGCGGTGCGAGGTGCAGGCCGGCTTCTGCCGAAATATCTCGAAAAGTTCCATTCCGCATGTTGGCGAAAATGCTGTTCTGAAGCTTGTAATGCGTCGCCATAAACAGATCGATATTGTCGTCCACATGGGAATTGGCGGTGAAAATGTCTTTCCAGCCATCATTGTTGAAATCGAAGATGCCGTTCGAATACCCGCTTCGTTTTGCGGTCAGAGTGGAGAGGCCGCTGGAGAAAGTCGCGTCATCGAACGTGCCTTTTCCCAGATTGCGGAAGAGCGGAAACGTTTCGCCGAACAAAGCCGTTACAAAGATATCTGGTAGGCCATCGTTATCAAAGTCGCGAAAGTCTGCGCCCATGCTGGACACGGCTTCGCCATTACTGGGCAGCGCGACACCCGCGAGGAGTCCAACTTCATCGAAAGTGCCGTCTCCGCGATTGTGAAACAGGAAGTTTGGCACAGAATCGTTCGTGACAAATGCGTCCATGAAACCGTCGCGATCGTAGTCCGCGAAGGCAATGCTCATTCCCTTTCCAACGTGCCTGGCAAGCCCCGCCTCCGCTGT
The DNA here is from genome assembly GCA_037379595.1 of Acidobacteriota bacterium. Lineage (GTDB taxonomy): Bacteria > Acidobacteriota > Terriglobia > UBA7540 > UBA7540 > SCRD01. Next base: position 3,987 of record JARRJI010000131.1, read on the forward strand.
TACGTCCCGAAAGGTTCCATTCCGATTGTTGTGATACAAAGTATTGGAAAGCCCTTCCAGATACTGAGGGTCGCAATACATTCGGATGTTTTTTGCCGGATCCCCGCAAAAGCGGTCGAACGAGAGCGGATGCTTGGTGTAATTTACGACGAAAAGGTCAAGCCACCCGTCGTTATCATAGTCAAACCAGCCCGCAGCCACCGACCACGTGTCGCTCTTAATGCCCGCATGGAGTGTAACGTCCTCAAACCTGCCGTTCCCCAGATTGCGGTAAAGCGTGTTCCGGTAGACTCCTGCCACGAAGAGATCAACGTGCCCGTCGTTATCATAATCGCCGGCGGCTGCGCCCATGGAGTAACCTGCACCCTGCACTCCTGCCTCGGTCGTGACATCAGTAAATTTCATCCCTCCTTCGTTTCGATACAGGCGATTGAAATACTTTGGAGAATCCTTTTCGAGCGACGGGATTACAGCGCCGTTTGTGAAATAAATATCGGTCAGCCCATCTCCGTTATAGTCAAAGGCCGCAACACCGCCCAGCATGGTTTCGATCTCATGCTTCTCAGGTGTGGCATCGTTTTGAAGCACAAAATTCAGGCCCGCCGCATTCGCGACATTTCTAAACTTGATTAGACTGGAATCCGACAAAGTCGATGTCAAACCAGCCCGATTCATTGTGGGAAATCTCGCCGCCAATGCCATTAACATCCAGTTAAGAAAATCTCTTCGGTCCATATTTCAATGCCTAGCTCAGTTCTTGCCCCATGCGAAGGAAACTCCTGAATTGATTAGTTCGGGAACGCATTTAGAAAAATCGATTTATTGTAACCCTAATGGGCTTCCGCCCGTCTCGGAGGTGTGCAAGGCGGAGTATATTTGGAACAATTCAACGTCGTTTCCAAGCCTCGGCAAGAGGATCACGAAGCCAACGCATGAAGAGGGTTAACTTATCGTCTGACCACATCACGCGCCAGGTCTTTAGAATTCGTGTCATGAATGCGAATCCATGAATGAAATAACTCACTTGACGCTGAATGTCCAAGCCTTCCGACTCGCTATTCCATTCACATCAAGCTGACACCCCGTGCACCACGTGTGGATGGCGGCAAAAGACAATGCAACAAGAAACTAGCTTCTTTTTTGGGAAAAAGGAAGCGTTTTTACACAGAGCAAAGACAGGACATGGCCACGGCGACTTCAGTCGTATTCGCATGCACAAAATCAGAGTGTGCCCACATGCTACTTCGAACCTGAAGACGGTGCGGGAGATTAGCGACGTAACTACGAAGAAAAACAAAGCGAATCGTAGGATCGCTTGCACGTAGAGTCGTTGCGCTTGCCCAGTCTAGACCAATAGTTACCGTTTGGGGATTGTCCCCAATTTTGAGGCAAACAGTTAAGACTCAAGAATTCAGGGAATGGTATGAAAATGCCATCGAAGGGAGGATTGAGTCATCGGTCTGTCTGGACGGCAGATCACGAAGGAGTTCAGGCTTGCCGCCATCCAGCGGCTGGAAATGGGGGCGTCGGTGGCCGAGGTGGCGCGGGCTTTTGAAATCGACCCGAATATGCTGCGCCGCTGGCGGAAGGAGTTCCACCAAGCGCCGGGCAGTGCCTTTCCAGACCCGGGGAAGCGGCGCTGGGAAGAGGCGCGGGTTGCCCAGTTGGAGCGCAAAATCGGCAGGCGGGCTCTGGAGATCGATTTTTTGAAGGCGTGCTTCGAGCGCATCGAGGAGCAGCGGAAACTGCAAGCATTGACTTGAAACCCGCTGTCTACCGGCAGATCCGAACCCAAAGGAACAGGGGATAAAGCCTTGACGCTGAAACCGCTGAGCAGGCTGGCCGGGATGAGCCGGGCGGACGGATACCCGCCACGCTGAGGCTGGCGTTTGACGCCAGCGCTGCCTCGCCTGTTTTCGATCCTGCGATCGTGATCAAGGACTGGGGAGAGGAAGGGGCACACCTAAGGATTAATGGCAAGTTGGCGGCTTGGGGAAAGAGCCTTCGGGAGAGACAAATCCGCAGGCTGCAAGGCACCGATCTGGTGGTTTGGATGCAAAGACAGTCCTCCAAGCCGTTCCATATTGAATTGACCCAGCAAGTTCAGTGACCCGAGGCGAATAACCGAATGCACGCCCAAGAGCGTATCCGGACATGCTTCCTGGTCTGGTTTCCCATAGACTTGGGGGCTTGCCTTCCATCGAGCTCTGAGGGCGAACGTCTATCAAGGCTTGTCCCCACTAGTTCAGCGCTGCAGCTCTGCACCGATTCTGCGAGAGGACACCGCGTCCCGGCGCTGTGATATGCGCCCAGACGCATGCCGACTTGAACTTGCGACCATCTAGAAATGAGTCGCAGCCGGCACGTTCATAGACACCAGCCGACCGCGTGGGTCAGCCCATTCTCCGTTACCTGTGCACGGCGCCGACTGGTCTCCGAAAAGCCGACTACACGTCAAAGTGAATATGAGGCTTGTTTCCGAGTAGGCGACGATCCAGGGGTTCCCCAGCTCTCTATCTATCTGTCAATAGCTCTCTATCGGATAAGCCTCAGGATGGAACCGAGGCGTCTTCCAGCCATTCAATCTCACTTATGGGTGAACAGCAGACGCCACAGAGCGTAGCCAGACTTTGCCGTCACGGCAGCGCAAACAGAAACACCGTCGGCGCTCCGGGGTAGTGTCCCCACCAGAACGGCGACGGCTTGCCGGACATTACCGCCACGTACTGCTTTCCCCCTTCCTCATAGGTCACCACTCCACCCCCGATGGGTCCGCCCGTATTGAACCGGTAAAGCACTTTCCCGTTACGCGCGTCCAGGGCCAGGAAGTTGCCGTTCAACTCGCCGGTGAAAATGACGTGTCCCTTCGTAGCTGTTACGGCCGACACATTGGGCGGCTGGAACGATACTTCCTCTTTACGGCCCCGGTTGAAGCATCGACTGCCGTCAGCCATCCCTGCGATTTAGGTTCCGGCTCCTCCGATCCACCCAAGTACAGCTGTCCCGGAATGTACCGCACCTTCTCTGCCGACGTGTACTTAAAGCACCAGTCCACGGCGTTCACATACAGCATATTCAACTGGCGATCCAGCGCCGGCCCATTCCACTCCACTCCACCCAACGTTCCAGGGCACGCCACAACGCCTTTAGCCGTCACAGGTACCTTGGCGTTCCTGATGGTGGTCACCGGCGTTGAATAGATCACCTTGTGATCCTTGCGATCAATGGTCCGCAGGATTCCGTCCTTTCCCACCGTCGCCAGCAACCGCTCCTGGTGGCCGTCCAACTCGGCATGAAACAGCGGGCTGACTTGCGTCAAATCCCAATCGTGCGAATCGTTCGGAACCATCTGCTTGTACCACAGAAGTTTGCCCGTATGGACATTGAGCGCAACCACCGAATCCGTGTAGAGGTTATCGCCCGGCCGCAGGTTGGCAGCATAATCCGGTGCGGGGTTCGTTACCGCAACAAACAATGTTCCCGTTTTGGGATCGAGGCTGAACGGCGTCCACACCGCTCCGCCCCCCAGCTTGATTCCCTCGGGATTGGCCCACGACTTCCTCCCTGTTCGCGTTGCTCCCGGCACCGTGTGAAATTTCCACACCATTGAACCATCGCGCAGCCGGAAGGCGCCGACCCAGCCCGAGATTCCATTCTCGCTGCCCGCGGGCCCGATCAAAATGAGGTTCTGGTAGATGAGCGGCGCCATGGTGAAGGTCTGGCCTTTTGCGGCATCCGCCGCTTTCACAGCCCAGATCAGTTTTCCGGTGGCGGCGTTCAGCGCCAAAAGGTATCCATCCGATGTTCCCCTCACCAGATACCCATCCTTGATCGCTACTCCCCGGTTTTGGGGCCACACCACCCGGGACCGTGGTGTCCAGGTGTACTTCCATTTCGGCCGGCAGTTTGTTGCGTTCAGCGCTATGGTCTCCAACCCCGAGGTGATGTACATCGTCCCCTGGTACACGATCGGGTTCGTCTGGAAGTCAGCTCCGCCCACCTGGAACGCACAGGCGGGCTGCAATTGACCGGCGTTGGCGTCGTTGATCTGATCCAGCGCGACGTACCGCGAGCCGGAGTAGTCGTGCGTCTGATAGAGCCAGTTGTGTGTCGAATTCGCGGCGTTGTTGAGTTCCTCCTGCGTCGGGCCCCCGCCCTTCGGGACCGCGCCCGGGTTTCCCTCGATCCGCAATCGCGGCGGCGCCATCGCCACTTCTTTCGTAGTCCCGAAGCGCAACCGCGTCTTCTTCATCAGCGGCGAGCCGGCGCGAAGAGGTGTGGCTCCCGATTTATACCCGTTCTGTTGCAGGATAAAAGTGAGCACCTCCGTATAATCTGCGGCGCTCAGCTTTCCCAGGGCGTCCTTTGGCATGGTTGTCCGGATAACGAAGTCCAGATCATCTACCGTGAACTTCGAACTCGCCCACTTTCCGGCCGGTGCCCAGGCCCTCGCGAACGCGGGACCGGCCAGTGCGTTCGCCGCTCCGCCCTGCAATGTGTTGCCATGGCAACCGGCACAGCGCATTGCGTAGATCTTTTTCCCCTGTGCGGCTTGCCGGGCGGTGAACAGCGCCGGCTCCTGTGCTCCCTGGGCAATGAC
>JARRJI010000132.1:0-8580 GCA_037379595.1 Acidobacteriota bacterium
GTCGTGATAGTCCTGTCCCCAGGCATAGCGGGAGATCCATCCACGGGGGACGGGCGCCTCGTCCGGCTGGCCGGATGCCTGTCAGTCTGCCGGTCCGGCACCGCTGGCAACCTCGGTTGAATAGGGAAACGGTGCGTTATAGACGAGCCCCACACAAACCACCGATTGGGCGGAGGGCAGAACGCGGCGCGGGTCGTGGCGCTTGGGGTTTTCGAGATAGCGCATCTCGCCGCCATAGCCCTGTTCGACCCACCTGCGGGCGAAATCGAGGTCTTTCCACACATCGAGCGGAGCGATGCCGGCGATGTCAAATCCGGCTTCAAGGGCTTTCTGTTTCAGCAGCAGATCGAGCGACATTCTCTGTCCATCATAGCGCAGCAGACACGGTGCGGAAGCGGAAGCGCATTGGCGGAAGGCGAGACTTCGATTGCAAGCTGCAAATTGGTCGTACCCAAAGCCTCACGCAAAGACGCCAAGGCCTGCTCGGGAAACGGAGATATTATGCCCGGTGCTTCTCCGCGCCTTAACGTCTTTATGTGCAAAACTTTTCGCTCTTCTCGCATTTCATCGACCCAGAGGACTGCTTCGGTGCACAGTTGCATATTCGTGGTCGAAAGGTTCAATGCCATCGACGCGTACATGTCTTTAGGTCCAACATATTGAATTTCAAGGAGATTGGTCGTTCCCATTCGCATGGTTTTTACTCCCATCCGACCCCTCATAGGAGCCGTTCGGTGCAAGACGCTTAGAGATGCCGGGGATATTTCATAGAATTCACACTGTCAGATGTGTATCTGGAAGCGCTGTTTGCTTCAGCGCGAGTGACAAAGTTTGAAGTTTCAAAGTAACGGAAATTGCGCGAAGGTTGCGGGAAGTTCGGACCGTAAGTGGCCCGAAGCAAAAGTATTCTAATTGGCCTTAACAAGGCATCGTATTTATCGCGGGAGTTGTTCCGAGTTGCAGACGCAAAGCCTGCGGCCGGGTGACCTCGCTCAACGTGAGAGAGACGTAATACCCTCCCCCATTGCGGCGGGTGGTTATTCCAACGAAGAGGGGTGCTGAATATGCCACGTATTCGAGGTCAGCGAGCTATGAAGTATGTGGACCGGGCGATCACCGGGACCGCCGGTGTTTTGTTTGATTCCATTCAGTTTTTTAATAAGTACAAACCCAGCCCGGCCTTTACGCCCAAGTGGTCTGACAAGCCGATTCTGAAGTCTTGGCAGAAGACGAAGCCGAAACTGGGCTTTCCACGGGAAACCGATTCGCTTTGTCCCACCTGCGTGAGGGAAGCGCGCGCCGCGATCATCTCCGGGGAAAAGGACTGGCACGATCTGGTGACGACGAAGGTGGGCGAGGTCAAAGCGCAGATCATTGAACGAGACGGCCAGGTGTGGATGGTGAAGGATTGCCCGACTCACGGCCATTTTGAAGACATCATGGCGATCGATGTGAATTTCCTGAGATGGATCGAGCAGAATTTTCCAGGCCGTGACATCCGGTCACATAACGATGTGGACCTGCACAATCATGGCTCAAGCACCATCCGCCACGGGCGCGGCTCTGTGCTGACCGTGGACCTGACGAACCGCTGCAACATGATGTGCGATCCGTGCTTCATGGATGCCAACCAGGTGGGCTTCGTTCATGAGCTGAGCTGGGAAGACATTAAGGAAATTCTCGATAACGCAACGAAGATTAAGCCGCGGCGGCAGATGTCCGTGCAGTTTTCAGGTGGCGAACCGACCATGTCGCCCTATTTTATCGATGCCGTCCGTTACGCGCGAAAAAAGGGATTCAACAGCGTTCAGGCGGCCACCAACGGCATCGAATTTGCCAAGAGCAAGGAGTTCTGCCGGCAGGCGTTCGAGGCCGGAATGCGGTACGCCTACCTGCAGTTTGACGGCATCGGCAACGACGCCAACAGCCACCGCAAGGTGGGCAACCTGTTTGACGTCAAGCTGAAAGCGATCAACAACATGCACGAAGCCGGCATTGAGATCATCCTGGTGACCACGCTGGTGAACAACGTCAACAACGATCAGGTAGGCCCCATCATCAATTTCGCCCGTGAGAATCCCAAGAAGATTGCCTTCATCGCTTTCCAGCCGGTTTCGTTTACCGGGCGCGATGAGGAGGTGACGCCGGAGCGCCGCATGCGGCAGCGCTACACGCTTTCGCATATGGCCGCGGACGTTAAAAAGCAGGTCGGCATTACGGAGCCGACGCGTGACTGGTTTCCGCTCTCGCTGATGGGTGCGTTTGCCGATTTTGCCGATCTGGTTCACGGGCCGGAAGCGCAGTGGGGCCAGGTCAGTTGCGGCTGCCACCCGAACTGCGGGGTTGGAACCGCCCTGATGATCAATAAGGAAAACAAGGAATGGGCGCCGGTGCCGCAATTCCTCAGCATTCCCGGGCTGGTCAAGGACATGCAGAAGATCACAGACGCCGGACGCGGGAAGTGGTTTTCTAACCTCATGATGGGCCTGGCGCTGCTGAAGAACTACAACCCGTTCGGCGCGCCGCCGAGCCTGGCGCTGGTCGACATCCTCAAGAAGTTCGACAAGTCGTTCGCGTTGACCGGAGAAAAACGGGCTGACAAGCTCTACGGAAAATCGAACCCCGAGCGCACACTTGAGGACACGCTGAAGCGCCGTTCGGACCCCTGGAACTTCCTCTTTATTGCCGGCATGTGGTTCCAGGACCTGTTCAACTATGATTTCCGCCGCACCGAAATGTGCATCATCCCTTATGGGACGCAGCAGGGCGAAATTTCCTTCTGCGCCTACAACACGGGGATCGGATGGCGGAACATCATCGAGAACATGCACAAGAATGCGACCGTCGCCGAGTGGTACAAGACCCACGGCAAACACGAAATCTATGCCCGGGGCAAGGAAGTCAACCTGGCGGACTACAAGCATTCGTTGACCATCAACGCCGAGGATGCTAACAGGGTTCGCGAGCGCGACCACGATATTCCCATGACAGCGGCCGAAGAAGAACGCGCACGGCGCAAGGCCGAATGGGAAGCCAAGCAGGCTCGGGCCTACTACGAGGAGATGGTCCTCAAGAAGCCCAAGGCCGACCTGGTACAGATCGGGGACAAGAAGGAAAGCAAGGACACGGAAAAGGTTCCTGTCTAGCCCCTCAAGGAGTGGAGAAATGAAAAGGCCGCCCGTTCAGTTCACCACGGGCGGTCTTTTTTGTTTGGGCCGGTGAATCCAGCATTAGGACTTAATCCTGCTGCTTTGAAGGCCTGGCCTTACCTTGCTCCTGCCAGCGAGTTGCGGTACCATAAATTTGTTCTCCGAGCCTTTGGGAGCTAAAGAGCATCCAACAATCCATGCCCCAGGGGCCGGCAGGGTACGCGGAGAAATCCGAGTGCCTCCCGTGTTTGGAAAGGGGAACGGGCCTACGCCGGACACGGGTAGGCGTTTCTATTTTTGGGGTACATTCATCGGAACGACTGGGTTCCGGAAAAGGCCGAAGGGCTTTCGGCAATCGATCCCGGCGGAAATCCATGCTCAAGGACAGCCACGGCCGCACCATTCACGACCTGAGAATTTCAGTGACGGACCGCTGCAACTTCCGGTGCGTTTACTGCAAATCGGCCGACCCGAAGAACTATTTTCCACACAAGGACCTGCTGAGCTGGGATGAATTTCTGCGCGTGGCGCGCATCATGGCCGGACTCGGAATCCGCAAGGTTCGCGTGACCGGTGGCGAACCCCTGCTGCGCCCCGGCATCATTGATTTTCTTTCAGGCCTGAGGCAAACCGAGGGCATCGAGGATCTGGCCCTGACCACCAACGGGTACCTGCTGGCGGAGATGGCTGCCGATCTGGCGCGGGCCGGCGTGCGGCGCGTGAACGTCAGCATGGATTCCGCGCATCCGGACAAGTTCGCCGCGATTACGCGCACTCCCGGATCGTTCGATCGGGTGATGGAGGGCGTGGACGCTGCTGTGGATGCGGGCCTGGACCCGGTGAAAGTAAACGTGGTGCTGGTTCGCGGATTCAACGAAAGTGAGATTCTGGGCTTTGCGGAGCTTGCCCGGAAGAAGAGCATCATTGTCCGGTTCATCGAATTTATGCCGCTCGATGCCGACCACGCGTGGGATCGTTCGCTGGTGGTCACGGCACGTGAGATTTTTGACACGATTGATCCCGTGTTTCCACTGGCCGAGCTTCCTCGCCATCATTCAAGCGAAACCGCTTTGCGCTACCGCTTCAAGGATGGCAGAGGCGAAATCGGAGTGGTCGCGCCCGTTTCGATTCCGTTCTGCGGGCAGTGCAGCCGCGTTCGCCTGACGGCTGACGGCAAGATTCGGACCTGCCTGTTTTCGCTGGAGGAGCACGACGTGGCGGGCTTGCTCCGGAGTGAGGTGGACGACTCGGCAATCGAGGAATATATCCAATCCGTCGTCTATAACAAAGAACCAGGGCATCGGATCAACGAGCCGGATTTCGTTCAGCCTTCGCGGACCATGGTGTACATCGGGGGCTGAGCCGGGCTGTCATCCGGGCGATGGTGACTGCGGTTCCGGGCCGTGAAGCCGGGACGGAGCATTCAAAGATGAGCAACGCCTCTGAGTTCGCTTTGCATCCTATCCGCGTGCGCCCGCGAAAGGTTTTGGGGGTGTTAAAATAGAACACGGACAGGGTCTAATATGGCGACAACAATTTTAAGTCTCTTACCGGAAAATTACGTCGAATTGTCTGAACAGGAGTTGGACGATCGCATTACCCAGGCCAAGGCTCAACTGGGTTCGCGCGTCGTCATCCTCGGACATCATTATCAGAGGGACGAAGTTGTCAAATTCGCGGATTACCGCGGCGATTCGCTGAAGCTTTCACGCCTGGCTGCCAGCCGCAAGGACGCGGAATACATTGTCTTTTGCGGCGTGCATTTTATGGCGGAGAGCGCCGACATCCTTCGCGACGAGCACCAGGTGGTGATTCTCCCTGACCTGAATGCCGGCTGCTCGATGGCGGACATGGCCAGCATCGACCAGGTTGAGGTCTGCTGGGAAGAAATCTCCAGCGGAGTGAAGGGCAAGGTTGTTCCTGTCACCTACATCAATTCCACCGCGGCGATCAAAGCTTTTGTCGGCCGGCAGGGCGGATCGGTCTGCACGTCATCCAACGCAAGGAAGGTGATGGAGTGGGCCCTCGAACGTGGCGAAAAAGGACTGTTCATTCCGGACGAACACCTGGGAAGGAACACGGCCTATCGCATGGGGATTCCGCTGGACGAGATGGCGGTCTGGGATCCGCGCGAGGAACTGGGCGGACTGACGGAGGAAGAGATTCAGCATGCGCGCGTGATTCTGTGGAAAGGGAACTGTTCCGTCCACCAGCGATTCCTGCCGCAGCACGTAGAGCAGGTGCGGAAAGATAACCCGGGTATTCAGGTTGTTGTCCATCCGGAATGCCGCTGGGATGTGTGTGAACTGGCGGATGCGGTTGGTTCGACTGAGTTCATTATTAAGCAGGTTGCAGAAGGCGGGCCGGGAAGCAAGTTTGCCATTGGGACGGAAATCCATCTGGTCAAGCGGCTGGCCCAGGAAAATCCTGACCGGCTTGTGATCTCACTGGATGACTGTGGCTGCCTGTGCAGCACCATGTACCGCATCTCGCCGCAGCACCTGTGCTGGGTGCTGGAGAGCCTGGTGGCAGGGCAGGTGGTGAACCAGGTGCAGGTTGATGAGGAAACCCGGCATTGGGCGCATCTCGCACTGGACCGCATGCTGGAGATTGTGTGAGGCCCGGCCGGGTCGAGCCGCCCTTGAACTTCCGGCGGGGTACCGACAATTATGAGGGAGCGAGGAGAAAACAAAGAAGAACCCATCGCCGATTTCTCAGGCGCGCGATTGGATACGATCACCATGGCAAGCAAGCATTTCAGCCGTCACGAGGCAGAACAACTTCTACCTCTGATCATAGAGTTTCTCAAGGTGGCCCAGGAGCACAAACAGGCCGTGGATACCGCCCAGGTTGAACTGACCAAGGCGGCGTCTCGAATTATGGTGCTGGGCGGGTCCTACCCGCCATATTCGGACCTCGTTCAGAAAAAAACGGAACGTGACCATGCTTCAGCCAAGATTGTTGAAGCGATCAGCAAGATTCAGGAAACAGGGTGCCTGGTTAAGGATGTTGACGAAGGCCTGATCGACTTTCCCAGCATGATTGAAGGCCATGAAGCTTTTCTCTGCTGGAAACTCGGCGAAAGCCGGATTGAATACTGGCACGGGCTGGAAGAAGGGTTTGCGGGGCGCAAACGCATTGGTGGCGACTCTTCTGAAGCTCCTCCTTCGGGCTCGTCGCGCGTTCAATAGAATGCGTTTTTCAAAGGGGCGTTTTGATCCAATAGAGAAGGGAAAAGAATATGTCGGTTTCATTGCGCAGTGAGTGGGTCAAAAAACGAACAGGGCCCATCGTAACCCAGATGCATTATGCCCGGCAGGGCGTGGTGACGGAAGAAATGGAGTACGTGGCGAAGCGCGAAAACCTTTCGCCGGAGACGATCCGCTCTGAGGTTGCGCGCGGCCGCATGATTATCCCGGCCAACATCCGCCACGTTGAACTCGAGCCCATGTGCATCGGGATCGCCGCAAAGTGCAAGATCAATGCCAACATCGGGAACTCGGCGACCACCTCGAATCTGGAAGGGGAGCTTGAGAAGCTGCACGCCGCCGTGCACTTCGGCGCGGATACGGCGATGGATCTTTCCACCGGCGGCGACATTCACGCCATTCGCGAGGCGAATCTGCGCCACAGCCCCGTGCCCATCGGCACCGTGCCCATCTACGAGGCGCTTTCTCGCGTGAAGCAGGTCCGCGATCTGACGCCTTCCATCATGCTGGAAGTGATTGAGGAGCAGGCCGAGCAGGGCATCGATTACATGACCATCCATGCCGGCGTGCTGCGGGAATTTATTCCCCTCACGCGCCACCGCATCACGGGAATCGTCAGCCGGGGCGGCGCGATCATGGCCCAGTGGAGCGCGGAGAATAACCAGGAGAACTTCCTTTACACGCACTTTGAGGATATCTGCAGGATATTCCAGAAGTACGACGTTTCTTTCTCGCTCGGCGATGGTTTGCGGCCCGGCTGCCTGGCGGACGCCAGCGACGAAGCGCAGTTCGCGGAACTGAAAGTCCTGGGCGAGTTGACGAAAAAAGCCTGGGAATACGACGTCCAGGTGATGATCGAAGGGCCGGGGCACATTCCCATGGACCAGATCAAGCTCCAGGTGGATAAGGAAATGGAGCTTTGCTACGAAGCCCCGTTTTATACGCTGGGGCCGCTGGTCACCGACATTGCGCCTGGCTACGACCACATCACCTCTGCCATCGGAGCGGCGATGATCGGCTGGCACGGCGCTTCCATGCTTTGCTACGTGACACCCAAAGAGCACCTGGGGCTGCCCAACAAAGACGATGTGCGCCAGGGGATTATCGCTTACAAGATTGCGGCCCACGCCGCCGACGTCGCCCGTCAACGGCCCGGCGCCCGCGACCGCGACGACGCGCTCTCCTACGCGCGCTTCCTCTTCGACTGGAACAGGCAGTTCGATCTGTCGCTTGATCCCGAAATGGCGCGCTCGATGCACGACGAAACGCTCAAGGACGAATATTACAAAGACGCTGCGTTCTGCTCGATGTGCGGCCCGAAGTTCTGCTCCATGAATACCACGCAGGTGATGGAGAAACATCTGGGGATGAACCAGAAAGACCGCGAGCAGAAGTTTGTGGAGTTGCTCACCAAGGTTGGGAAGTAACCGCGGCTTGAAAGGTGGTCAGAACGACCACCCGTCATTCCGAGAGGAGCGAGGAATCTGTTTCTCGCCCGGACAAAACTCCGCGAAGCGGCTCCCCTACTTCCCTGAAAACTGACAAAGCGGATCCTTCGCTTTGCTCAGGATGACCGTCCGCAGGTTGTGTTTCAGCAGCTTGCAAAGCCGGATCGAAGCGGCTACCTACCATCCGTGCAGATAGAGCGCCGCGACGGCGACGGAAGCCGCCAGGCAGTAAATCCCGAACAGATACCAGCGTCCCTGTTCCAGCCAGCGTGACAGCCATTTGAGCGCCAGCAGGCCGGCAAAGAAGGCGCAGACCATGCCCAGCAGGCTGGGAGCCAGCGCCGTGGCCAGGTTGAGGTGGATCCCCGCGTGGGCGTCGGCGCGGACCAGCCGGTAAAGTTCGCGGGCGATTGCGAGCGGCGTGATGGCTACCACCATGGCGAAGCTGAACGACTCAATGGGCATGCGCTCGCCGTCGGCCAGCAGCCCGGCGGAAATGGTTGATCCGGAGCGTGAGAAGCCCCGAAAGGGAATGGCGAGGCCTTGCACAAGTCCCATCACGATGGCATGGCGCCACCCGACGCTGCGCGGTTCGTCGCCCGAGTTGGCGGCGGGGTTGCGCGCCTCGCGCAGTCCGGACCAGAGGATCAGGATGCCCGCGGCCGCGAGCGCCGGAGCAATCCAGTTGAGCTTGTGAAACAAGGCCTCGATGACGGCGTGGTGATTGCCGTGGCTCAGGATGTGCTCAACCAGCAGAATCACCGGAACGGCCAC
>JARRJI010000133.1:0-8576 GCA_037379595.1 Acidobacteriota bacterium
TCGGGACGATTTCGGCATTCACCAGATAGCGGCGGTTTCTGCTAACCGCAAGAGCGCTGGGCGCGACCACTTGTCCCGAGTCCACAGGTGACGAACTCGCCCGATCTCCTGCATCTTGAAGTGACAGCCCCTTCAGCACGTACGGCGCTGCTATCATCGCTCCTGCGCTCCTGATGAAATCCCTCCGTGAACTCATTGCATGTTCTCCTCTTCACACCGCGCATAACTGCCATCCGCCCCAGCCTGATCCCGGGTATCTCGCGCCCCTACACCCGGCACAAAAAACCGCAGACTTCGAACAAGTTGAAGTCTGCGCTACCAGCCTTCCGCATTCGGCCCGGTCTGCCTCAACTGCGCAAGCATATTCTGGATAGCTTTTCCCAGGTCGTGAGGAGTGTTGATCCTGTAAATTTTCCCTCCGAGGGACTTTGTAAGATAGCCCAGCGCGTCTGGAAACAGGTTCCAGGGACCATTTTCGAAATAGAAAAAACGTGGCTTTTCTGTTTCGCGCGAACTCAACAGCTTTTGGGGGACTTTGTGCGTCCACGCGACCGTGCGCCCAAGGAAGATCACTGCGTCGGGCATCGGGTCTGCGGCGATCTGCTGATTGGCCAAGCCAGCCAGCCACTCTGCCCAGTCGTTGCGCCTCTTGAGGGCATGAACGGATACGACCGCCAGATTGAGATGATTGAAGGCATGCTGAAGCCGGGCGAACCCGGAAGGTTCAAACGAATCGGCCCGATAGATCACCCGCTGTCTGTCCAGATTGAAGGCCACCAGCCGGACGGATTTGCAGGGTGTTTGCTGGAGCAGTGCGGAGAGAATCTGCAACAGCATTGTCTGATTCCACGACCGCAATCTGGCCGCGTAGTGGCTAAAAGCTGTTGCACTCAGCAGTACGGTCAGGCGCAACCCGCCCCTGGACTGCGGACCGTGCCAGGCGGGAATCTGCAGGGGCGCAACCTGATGGGCCGCCAGAACCACAGGCACCTTTCTCTGCTCGCGGGGCGTCACTTTGATCTTCCATCTGCGGCTGCAACTCCGGCCATGCGAATCCCTGATCAGCACTTTCACGTGGTAATGACCCTCGCCCACGGAGAAACCGCCAGCCACGTCGAATTCAGCCTTTCCTTTACCGGGGACCATCGGGGAAAGTTTGGCCGTTGAACCACGGAAGACGCCGTACGTGCCCAGCACTACGGGAGCCCTGCCCCTCGGCGTGACCTGCACAAAGATCCCGATTCGCGTATCCTTGCCGCCAAACTGCCAGAAGGGGCAGGTCATGTAGTAGCCGGCATCAAAGTGAAATGTGAAGTCGGGGTAGGGCTTTTCCCGCTCGATGCTGCAGTTCAGCCCTCCCTTGCGGGGGCTTTTGTCAACTAGGCGATTGGCTGCCGCCTGGTACTTGGCCGGCAACACCTTTAATTCCTGGCATCGCACCGGAGTTGCCAAAGCCAGACACGCCAGCACTAGCAGCCCCAGAACGATAACAGGATTTTCTTCCGGCTTCTGACTGTGCATGTGCGCACTCCGGAAAATATCCTACACCCCGGAGGGGACAAGACAATAGCCGTGTAGAGTTTCCACTGGTGGCTCACATCCCGATCTTTCGGGGGTGTGCGGTCCCGATCATCTCACATGGATTGCCCTTGCACCTCACGGCCGTTCGCAGAAGGCCACAAAGCTGTGTGGTTCGATGCGCAGTTCGTAACTGTAGCTGCGAGGGCCCCCTCCCATCCCGGATCGGGTTGGACGGAACATCCCCCGTGGCATTGGAAGCGGGTCACCGGACACCGCCGTTCCTTTCGCCAGGTTCAGAATGTGGCCGAATTTTCCGGTTACGCGCACCGTGGCCGGGTGATCCAGATACGACTCCACGACGAACGTGCGGTTGTTGTATTCAAACAGGCTCACCTTGGCCGGCCCGTCCATCCTGACGGGCAATCCGAGATCGCAATATCTCCGAATCGTATCGAGCACGCCCTCCGGCAGACGATAGAGATCGTTCATGCTTTCCGGCACGGCCAGCACGTAAAGCTCACCCTTGCCGTAATGGTCCATCAGCAGGATGGGCACGCCGCGCCCGTTGGCCAGTCCGCGTACTACTGCCCAGGCCTCGTTGGTGTAGAAATGGATTTCGGGGAAAAGAATCGGAGGCGTGCTGCCCACAATGGCGCCGCCGCCAAAGCCGAATCCCGTCACATATGTCGTCGCGGCCATCACTTTGTGCGTGACGCGCATATCGGTGATCTGGTTCATGCCGCGATCCTGGATGGCGCGCAGCAGGCCCGAAGTGATGATCACGTTATCGCCTGCGCGCAGGTGCTGCTCGATTTCTTTAACGATGTCGGGATCCTGCTTGGCTGCCTCGGTCAGGAACACGGTCTTCGCTTTCGGCCAGTGCGGATACATCTCAATCGGGACCCCGGCCATGCCCACCACTTCCGGCAGAAAGTCTTCACCGCTCGACTGCAAGGGTCGGTAGGTATCGAGGCCAATCGGCGTGCCCAGGTCGCCGGCAATCTTATCCACCGTTCGGAGCGAGTTGGCCGCCACGTCGGCCATCAGCGGATTTTTCGCCCCCGGGCTGCCGGGGAAGCCGCAGCACTGGAACATCATCCGGAAAAAGTTGAACGAGGTGGGCAGCATCTGCCACGGGCCGCGGTCGCCGGGATTGGCCGGCTGCAGCAGGCTGGAATACTCAAACAGGTTGATGGCGGGCGCCTTGGCCAGGATGGTGTCCCAAAGCTGCTCGGAGTAGCGGTCCAGGTAGCGGATAGCATACGTGTCTACCCAGCCGCCGCCGTTGCGGCCCGGCGCAATGTTTTCAAAGTAGCGAAAAATCTCGTAGCTCAGATACTGCTGGAGTTGCTGGTCTGTGATCACCGGGTCGCGCGTCTCGTCGCCGGTCCAGATTTCCGGGAAGATCCTGGGCTGCTCCGCCAGATCGAATCCCATCTCCTGGAACGACGGATAAAAGTTGGGGAACTTGATGATGACGTGCACCTTCGGATTGGCCGCCAGCGCCGGCTTCAGGATCAGATTGCGCGACACCTCGTCCATCGTCTGCATGCGGAACTCGGCCCAGGTGCGCTTGCCCTTGGCGGCAATGTCGTAATCGCTCTTGGTGTTGAAGAAGAAGAGGTCGTCCATGATGAACTCGTCGAAGTGCCGCGCCGTCAGGGCAGAGACGCGCTGGGTGAGCTCCCGGTCTTTGGGATTGGCGTAATCCAGCGTGCGGAACTGCCCGCCGCCGCCCGGCGACAGCATCCCCAGTCCGCCGGCTACCGCAACGCCGTGCGACACGAAGAAGTCCTTCACGCGGGAAATCTCCGCGTCAGTGGCCGTCACACCGCTGCGGTAAGGTTCAATAAAAACCTTGTCCACGTGGACCCGGCTGCTGATGGTCTTCCAGCTGGATTCCATCCACGCCGGATTCCTGGCCATTTGCACGACCACCCGCACGGGGATGTAGACGGTTACCTTGAAATTCTTGTACGGCTGCGGTTCGGCTCCGGCCGCACAAACGGCCAGGAGCAGGATCACTACAGCGGAAAACCACAATTTACGCATCGTTGCCTTCCTTATTCTTTCCGGCTTTTCCAGTGACTTTTGTGGCCGGCTGGAGCAGCCGAAAGGGCAGTTGAGATTGTCAAGCGAATGCGGCCCTGCGCCGCCACACGGGTGCAAGTCCAACCCATTCTGGTCACCGGGGGAGTCGATGTCAAGCTGCTTGCGGGGAAGGTGGGCGCAAAAAGCTTGACAACGATACGCTAGCATGCTAGTCTAACTCGAATGGGCAGAACGCCCTCTGCCTGCCACTCCGGGGGGGCGACACCGCAGGGAAGGTGGATTTTCTAGGCCGTGAGTCGAAATTGCTTCTGGTTCTACAGACATATCACATTGCTGGGCTACATTCCCCTAGCCCGTGGAAGAGGATCATTGCTGATCGGACGCACAAAAATCTCTCTAAGTGGTTGAAGGATAAAGGGCGTGTTGTATTCGGGGCAAAAAGAGGCCGCAAGCCAGGAATTCTTTTTTTCAAAAACAAAGCGGGAGAGTTGTTGAAAACAAAGGATGAGCCCAAAAAACAAACCGAAAACAAAGCAGAAACAAAGCTGGCTAATTTATTGAAAACAATAGACACGTCCAAAAAACAAAGCGGAAACAAACCGGAAAACAAAGCTGGCCATCTTGTTGAAAATACAAGATCACTAGGAAACAAACCGAAAACAAAGCGGAAACTTCCCCTACGCAACGGCTTCCAGCGATATTTGCCTTACGAGGCTACAACGGTATATTATCGGGACTGGTTGGTACGCGATGCGCCCGGGTTCCCGGGCCGCCCCTTGACGCATTCCAGGTTTCACTGTTCCGGGCGGTGATGTAAACTCTCTTTCCTGCAAGATTCCAGAGACTCGGCCCAGTCAACATCCGGCCCGATTCAAGAAGGGGGACGGTGATGCGATTAGAGCTTTCCGGCGTTGCCGCAGCGCTCATGCTTTCGGCGGCATTGGCGTTTGCGCAGAGCAATCATGATGTTGTGGTTCGCCCCAGGGAGATTGATACCGTGCTGGTCAATCCCGGCATGGGAATCGAGACCTTTCAGCGATTCAACGGCGACGCACTCAACCCGGGACTGCGATGGGACGAGGCAGGCCCGACGACGGTCCTTCACCCTCCCTCAGCGAAGCCGGACTTCCCGCAAAGCTCGATCTCATACTGCCGGTGGTTCTGGAGCGTGCTGGAACCCGAGCCCGGCCAATTCAACTGGGATATTATCGACCTTGCCCTGAAGGAAGCTCGTGAGCACCATCAGACCCTTGCCATCCGCATGATGCCCTATGACGAGAAGCATCCGCTGCCGGAGTGGTACAGGAACTCGGGCGCGCGCCGGGCCAATAAACCCAGCGATCCTGACGGGAAGATCTGGCAACCGGACTTCAGCGATCCGTTGTACTTGAAGTACTGGGGGCAACTGGTTGCGGCGGCCGGCGCCCGCTACGACGGCAACCCTTATCTTGAGATGGTAGACATCTCTTCGGTCGGCTACTGGGGAGAAGGCTGGAGTGATTACATGCCGCCCTTCAAGTACCAGAAAGCCCTGATTGACATCTACCTCAAGGCTTTCAAGCGCACGCCGCTGCTGATGAACTTCGACCAGCAGCACGCGCTCAGTTACGGGACGGCTCACGGCGCGGGCTGGAGGCTGGACTGCTGGGGCGATATGGGGAAGCCGTGGTGGGGCGAAATGGTTGATGTCTATCCCGAGCAGGTGGTTCGCGCCGGCATTCAGAACGTCTGGCAGCGAAGTCCCGTGTCGCTCGAAAGCTGCGGGGTGGTCGGTTCCTGGCTGAAGAATGGATTTGACGTCAACTACATTCTGGACCAGGCCCTACGCTGGCACGTCAGCTCGGTCAACATCAAGTCCTCGCCGATTCCTCCGCAGTGGAAAGAGCAGTTCCGGAACTTCGAAAAGAAGATGGGATACCGGTTCGTTCTTCGGCGTCTCGAATACCCGCGGTCGGTCCGGCCGGGGGAGATGATGCCAGTCCATATGTGGTTTCTCAATGCGGGCGTCGCTCCGGTTTACCGGAAATACGTCCTGGCGATTCAACTGAATTCATCAAACGGCGAAGCGGTGATCAAGACGCCTGCCGACGTCCGGAAGTGGCTTCCGGGTGATGCGGTGTTTGACGGGACGCTCTACGTTCCGGAAAGGCTCAAGCCTGTAAAGTATCATTTCCGCGTGGGCTTGCTTGATTCGCGAACCGATCGCCCTGCCATCAAGCTGGCCATCGAAGGACGGCAGCCGGACGGTTGGTACGACCTGGGGACGATTCAAGTTCAATGACAAAGGAAGCGAGCCGCCCGTTGACTTTTGCACGCTGCCGGGAATCGGGAAGTGCCAATGCGGTGGACGTGCTAGACTGTTTCCGGCCACCGGCGGCGGAAACCAGGAATCTCCCTTTCCAGCGCAGTCCGGCTTCGGATCTGGAATCGAATGCTGACAAACCCGGAGAGCAGGGACGCGCACTGAAGGCCGGACCGGCAGCAATGGCTTCCCGCAGGATCATGGGTTCCATTTCTGATCGGGTTTTTAGCAGCGACAATATAGACTCCTTCGGTTTTTCGTCTGAGCCGTTCGCTTGCTGAAGAGACGCGCCTGTGGGGCGCCTGGGTTCGGGCCGGCGAAGACGTCAGGCGAGCCTGCGTTCCTGACAACAGCAAGACCATAATGTTCACCGGAGAAATGGAAGTGCAACTCTACCCGCCAGCAACGAAACCTCTGCCATGCAGCAGAGCAGGCACTGTTACGTTCCTTGAAAGTCCGCCGGGGTCTGGGATACACTCGGCGCCCTTAACGGTCCGCACGGACGCCGCCACGAGCGGGCTATCCTACTTCATCCACAGATTCTATGGCTGGCAATTTCAATCGCGGCCTGCGCGGTCCGTCTCGAAAGGTGACTCAGCCCTATGACCCGCCGCCGCTGGATTCTCCTCGCACTTGTCTTTGTTGCCATCGTGATCAACTATGTCGATCGCGGCAACCTCAGCATTGCAGCGCCGTCGATGATGAAGGATTTCCGGATCACGCCGGCCACGATGGGGGTTCTGCTCTCTGCCTTTTTCTGGACCTACGCCGTGTTTCAGATTCCGGCCGGAGTATTGGTGGACCGGTTCGGCATCCGCTGGGCCTACACGGGCGCTTTCCTGGTCTGGTCAATCGCCTCGGCTTCCATCGCCCTCAGCCGCGGGCCGGGCGATGTAATCGGCATGCGCATGGTGCTGGGCCTTGCCGAGTCGATCGCACCGCTGGCCAGCCTGTCGTTCATCCGCAGCAGTTTTCCGGGGAAGGACCAGGGGCTGCCGACCGCGATTTACATTGCGGGTCAGAATATCGGCCCTGCACTGGGTGTGCTGGTGGGAGCCATTCTGCTGGACAAGTTTGGATGGCGCATGATGTTCGCCATTACCGGACTGGGAGCGCTGATTTGGGTGCCCTGTTGGTTGTTCGCCGCTCCCGCCGACAAAACGCGCACCGAACGTCAGGCAGAGAAGGCGGCGGATGAGCCGGCCGCGCCCCGGCGGTGGACCTGGCGCATGCTGCTGACCAACGGAACCTTCTGGGCGATGGCGTTTTCCATCCTGCTGTCCTCTTATTACTGGTATTTCGTTCTGACCTGGGTGCCGAGTTACCTGATTCTTTCGCGAGGGTTCTCAACGCTTGGGATGGGACGCGTGCTTTCCACCGCGCTTTTTACCATGGCCATTCTGAACGTCGTAGCGGGCGCCGCAGCGGACAAAGTGGCGGCGCGGATCGGAGTGTTCCAGGCGCGCTTGTGGTTTGGCGTGGTGGGCTATGCCGGGACGGCGGCCATTCTGCTGTTGCTGATCACGGATCGTTCCTGGTCGCTTCCCATCCTCACGTTTTCGTTGTGCGCCACGGGCATCGGAAATTCGAACTACTGGACGATCACGCAGCACGCTTCACCGAAGAACATGGTGGGGCGAACCGTGGGGTTCCTGAACACGGTTTCGGTGGCCGCAGGCGCCGCGGCCCCGGTTATTACGGGATTTCTGCTCGGGCCTCAAAAGCATTTCGGACCCGCGATTGTTGTCGCCGGCGTGTGTCCCGTTCTGGCCGCCGTCTGCCTGCTGGCAGCTGGGTCCAAAGGGCTCTCGCATATGAAAGCGTTGCTCGCAGGCGAAGTTCACGCTGACGCCTAGCGCCTCATGGAGGCCCCCGGCTCTGCCGGGGGACACTTACCAAGTAGGACATTCTGCGACGTCCGATTCGATCAATTCTCTTTGTGCCGATTTCCTTTGGTTTCCGCTCCCTATTTTTGCGATATGATCGGGGGCGTAAATTAGAGTCAGGACTTTTGCATCAAGGTTTTGGCAGGCCGGGAACAGGGAGAGGTTCTCATATCTTTTTTATTTTTCAACATGCTGAGAAGGAGGGAGTCCATGCGGGACAATCGAATGACCAGGCGGGATTACTTAAGACTGATGGGCGCGGGAGGCACGCTGGCGGCGGTGGGCGCGGCGACCGGATGCAGTTCAGGCCAGCAGCCTGCGCCGAAGCAGGCGCAGACCGGGGAGGGACCGGGCGAGCCCGCTTCTGCGGTGGCTGATCGCGCACGGCGCATGCAGTGGTGGCATGCGGCGAAATTCGGCATGTTCATCCATTTCGGGCTTTACAGCCTGATCGGCCAGCACGAATGGGCCATGGAGAAGGAAGGCATTCCGATTCCGCAGTACGAACTGCTGGCCAAACACTTTAATCCCAAGCCCGGCTTCGCGCGCACCTGGGCAAAGCTGGCCAAGGCGGCCGGGCAGAAATATATGGTGATGACGACCAAGCATCACGAGGGGTTCTGCAACTTCGACACCAAGCTGACCGACTATTGCGCGCCCCGGCAGGCCGCCGGCCGCGACCTGGTGAAGGAATACGTCGAGGCCGCGCGCGCCGAGGGACTGCGCGTGGGGTTCTACTATTCGCTGATGGACTGGCATCATCCGGACGGAGCGCGCTGTGCCACGGACGAGGCGGCGCGCAAGCGTTTTGTCGC
>JARRJI010000134.1:0-18284 GCA_037379595.1 Acidobacteriota bacterium
AGAGGGATTGGATAGCCAGCATCTCTCGGCGGGGTTAAAACCCCGCCCTCCTAAAGGACACTGCTATTCCGGTCCCAGAATACTCGTCAAAATTGCCAGCGCAACTTCCTTGCCCTTCTCTCCGACCTCGCCGACCGGGCCAACGCAGGACGGGCAGCCTGATTCACAAGGGCAGTTTGAAATCAGCCGCTCGGTGTTTTCAAGCAGGCTTGGGCTCAACCGGAACAGCGGTTCGCTGAATCCGATGCCTCCGGGATATTTGTCGTAAAGATAGATGTTGGGCTCGAAGATTTTTGTGTACACCGACCGGCGATTTGCGTCCGCGGGCGAAGTATCAACGTCTTCCGCAATCGCCAGGTTTTCGCCGACAGCGACACCCAGATCGCGCGCATCGCACATCATCAGCAGCGTGCCGATCGCCTGCAGCGCGTGGGCCAGTCCCTGCACGCCGTTCAGCCGGTCGTCGCGCGAATAGGGCATCCCGTCGAGCAGCGCCTGCGGCAGCGTCAGCCAGTACGCCGTGGTGTGCATCTCCTGCTCGGGCAGCATCAGCTCGCCGGAACCCACGTTCTGCATGGTGTGGAACTTGATCTTCTTGAATCCCACGACCTGCGTATTGACCTGAACCTCGCCGTGATTCCGGAAGGCCGGGCCGGCAGGCACCGAGGCAAAATTCTCCAGGATCTTGATCTTGGTATAGGAAATGGCATCGGTGTAATACTCGGAATCGCACTGGCGGACGTAAGCTTTGCGCTCTTCGTAATCGAGCCGCTCCACGTGGTACTGCTGGCCGTTCTGAAGGTAGATGGCCTTCTCGTGCACGGTGGTGAGGGCGCTCGAAAAATCCACCTCGCCGATGATGCGCGGCTCGCCGGTGATATCGACGATCACAAAATTGTCGGAAGAGACGGACCGCAGGCTGATGGCGTCCGCGGGATAACTTTCCGAAACCCAGTGCCAGCCCTCGCTGGTCTTGTGAAGAAATCCAAGCTCTTCAAGATGGCCGCAAAGCAGCTTCAGATCGAGGTCGCCGAATTTCTCGTCTTCTTTCAGCGGAAGCTCGAAGGCGGCGCACTTCAAATGGTTCAGCAGAATCTGGAGATTGTCAGGATTGACATAGCCGTGCTCAGGCGAGTGATCGAAAAAGTAATCCGGATTCTGCACGATGAACTGGTCGAGCGGCGCGCTCGAAGCCACCATCAGCGCGGCTGAACTGCCTTCGCGGCGCCCGGCGCGGCCCGCGCGCTGCCACGTGGAAGCAATCGTTCCCGGATAGCCGGCCAGCACCGCAACGTCGAGGCTGCCGATGTCGATGCCCAGTTCGAGTGCGTTGGTGGCAATGACGCCCAGCAACCGCCCTTCGCGCAGGTCGCGCTCAATATTACGCCGTTCGAGCGGCAGGTAGCCGCCGCGGTATCCACGAACCACTTCCGGCCCCACCGGACGCCGGGCGAAATCTTCCTTTAAATAAGTCACCAGAATTTCCGTTGCCAGGCGCGAATTGGCAAAGACGATCGTTTCGAGGCCCTTCATCATGAAGACTTTCGACAGGCGGCGGGTTTCGTTCAGGTAAGACCGGCGAATGCCGAGTTGCGGGTTGACAACCGGCGGATTGTAAAGCACGAAAAACTTTTCGGCCGAGGGAGCGCCATTCTCGTCGACCAGGGTGATGTCCTGCTGGATGATGCGCGTGGCCAGTTCGGCCGGGTTGGCGATGGTGGCCGAAGTGCAGACAAATTGCGGATGGCTCCCGTAGAATTCCGCGATCCGCTTGAGCCGCCGGATGACGTTGGCCAGATGACTGCCGAAAACGCCGCGGTAATAGTGCAACTCGTCGATGACAATGTAGCGAAGGTTTTCAAACAGCCGCTCCCACTTGGTGTGGTGCGGCAGGATGCCCGTGTGCAGCATGTCCGGGTTGGTAATCACCAGGTTGGCGCGAGCCCGGATGGCTTTGCGCGCGTCCTGGGGCGTGTCGCCGTCGTAGGTGAAGGTTCGGACCTCGTCGCCCAGCTTTTCCGTCCAGCGGTTCAACTCGACCAGTTGATCCTGCGCCAGGGCCTTGGTCGGGAAAAGATAGAGTGCGCGGGCATCCGGGTTTTCGACCAGCGAGCTGAGGATCGGCAGGTTGTAACAGAGCGTCTTGCCGGAAGCGGTGGGGGTTACAACGACAACGTTCCTGCCTTCGTGCGCCAGGGTCGCAGCCAAAGCCTGGTGCGAATAGAGATTCTCGACGCCGCGCGACCGAAGGACTTCCGCGAGCCGGGGCGGAAGAAAATCCGGAAACGGCACCACGCGGGCTTCCTGTGCCGGGTAATGTCGTACGGCCGTCACGCCACCCTCTCGCCGCGAGCCTTTAAAGCTGTGCTGGATTTCCTCAACAACCGTTTGGATGGAGGCGGCGCCCCGGAACCGGCTTTGCAGTTCACCGGTCTGGGGGATCAGCTTGGTTTGTGAAGTGACTTTCATTTCGCCTCTCTCGGTCAAACGCGAGGTCGCGCCTTCGCCTTTTGTTCGCTCATGCTATCATAGATCCTCGGGCCGCCCAACAGGAATCCTGAAGCTCAACTTTGGATCCCGTACGATAGCGTCTTCCGGGCAAGGGAACTGCTTCCCAAACCACCGCAACACTTCGATTATACCCTCGCTGCAAGCGCGAAAATCAGGGAGATAGGAAGGATTGTCAGCAGGATGGCACTATTTGTTGTAGCTGCGCTTTCCCCAGCGCCGGCCGCCGGCGAGGACACCGGCGCTACAGGCTGCACCCTCAATTGGAGCCTTGCCAAAAGGGCGCGACAAGGGCTTGTGTCCTGCGTCATTGACTCAGCTCAAGCGGCTGAACCGCTGTTTTTTCCAGATTAACGGCGTTGGGCACGAGGCGATCAACGTTGCGACGGCCATGCATTTGAAACCCGGGGTCGACTGGTTTTATCCCTATTACCGCGACCGGGCTTTCTGCCTGCAGATCGGCCTTACGCCGTTCGACATGCTGATGGGTAGCGTGGGAGCCAAGGACGATCCGAATTCGGGCGGGCGCCAGATGCCCTCGCATTGGGGCTCGAAGGCCCTGCACATCGTTTCCGGCTCCAGCCCCACGGGCACCCAGATTCTGCAGGCCGTAGGAGCGGCGGAAGCGACCCGGTATTTTTCCCGCGTGCCTGAAGCCGCGGAACTGGCCTCCACTTTTCACTCCGGCGAAATTGTCTACGTCTCCCTGGGCGACGGCGCATCGAGCGAAGGCGAATTCTGGGAATCGATGAACTACGCCTGCCTGCGGCAGTTGCCGGTGCTCTACGTTGTGGAAGACAACGGCTACGCCATCTCGGTTCCCGTGGACGACCAGACCGCCGGAGGCAGCATCTCCGGGCTGGTCAAGGATTTTCCCAGCCTCCTTGCCGTGGAGTGCGACGGCACGGACTTTCTGGAAAGCTACGAGGCTGCAGAGAAAGCCGTTTCCTACGTGCGCACGCAAAGGAAGCCCTCGCTGATCCACGCCCACGTCATCCGGCCTTATTCGCATTCGATGTCAGACGACGAGAGGCTTTACAAGCCGGAGAAGGTCCGGCAGACAGAAGCCAAACGCGACCCGGTGCCGAATCTCGCCCATTACCTTCTGAAAGAAGGCTTCCTCACCGAAAAGGAATTAAAGACGCTGGAGGCTGAGGTCGAGCAGGAAATCCGCGAGGCCGCAGACAAGGCCCTCGAGGCGGCGCCGCCCACGCCCGAAAGCGTTCTCGATTTTCTTTATTCGCCAACCGTCGATCCCACTTCCGAAAGATTTGACCAGCCGGCCAAGCCGCACGGCGATCCCAAAACCATGGTGGACCTTCTCAACGCCTGCCTGCGGGATGAGATGGCGCGCGACCCGCGCATCGTCGTCTACGGAGAAGACGTTGCCGATTGCAGTCATGAGAAGGACCTGGAAAAGCTCAAGGGCAAGGGAGGCGTTTTCAAGGTGACCCACGGCCTGCAGCGCCGGTTTGGCATCGCGCGCTGCTACAACGCTCCCATTGCGGAGGCCAGCATCGTGGGCAGGGCCATCGGCATGGCGACGCGCGGTCTGAAGCCCGTGGTGGAAGTGCAATTCTTTGACTACATCTGGCCGGCGTACATGCAGATGCGGAATGAGGCTCCCACCATGCGCTGGCGGTCCAACAACTCCTTCTCCTGTCCCCTGGTGGTGCGAACCCCGATTGGCGGATACCTGATGGGCGGCTCCATTTACCACAGCCAGTCAGGCGAAACGGTTTTCACCCACCTGCCGGGCTGGCGCGTGGTGATGCCCTCGAATGCGCTCGATGCGAACGGCCTGCTGCGCACGGCCATCCGCTCGGACGATCCCGTTCTGTTTCTCGAGCCCAAGCACCTTTACCGGCAAACGCATAACCGGGCCCCCTACCCGGGTCCGGATTACATGGTTCCGTTCGGCAAGGCAAAGCTGGTGCGTGAGGGAAGTGACCTGACGATCGTGACCTATGGCTCGCTCGTCTACCGTTCGGTCCAGGCATCGAAGGAGCTTGAAAAGGAAGGGATCAGCGCTGAAATTCTTGATTTACGCTCCCTGCAGCCGTATGACTGGGAACTGATCAGCGCCTCGGTGAAGAAGACCAGCCGCGTCCTGGTGGTCTACGAAGATTGCATCTCCTGGGGCTACGGAGCGGAAATCGCCGCGCGTATCGCCGACGAGCTTTTCGAATTCCTTGACGCGCCGGTCCGCCGTGTGGCCTCGAAAGACGTCTTTGT
Source organism: Acidobacteriota bacterium (assembly GCA_037379595.1). GTDB lineage: Bacteria > Acidobacteriota > Terriglobia > UBA7540 > UBA7540 > SCRD01. The sequence continues at coordinate 4,744 of JARRJI010000134.1, forward strand.
CCCGTACCATCCCACGCTTGAGGACGCTGCACTGCCCCAGCCTGCGGATGTGGTGAAAGCCGCCAGGGACTTAGCGGCGTATTGAAGCGAAACGGAAACAGGCAAGTCTCGAAGACGGCCGGCACGAACCGCCGGGCGAGTGGCACTCCGGGGCATCAAGATAAAGCGGAAAAGGAAGCGCGACCTCACCCATTCGTCCGGTTCTAACCCACTCCCAGCTCATCGGTTTTCTCCAGCGGTGTTCCGCACCGCCGGCAAATCAGCGCAGCGCAATCCCCGCAGACGAGCGGGTCATGGACTTCGACCTTGCACAAAGGGCAGTAGAAGGATTCATCCTCGGTCTTTTCTACGTCTTCCATCTTTTCACCCCGGCATTTTGATTTACACGGGACGGAGACTGACCACAACCTTATTGTAATGGATTCACAATTCCCTGGAGGAAATCTTGAATCTCCGATTGCAGCACGGCCAGCTTTCCCGTCAGGAAGTGGTCGGCATCCGCCACAAAGCGCAATCGCTTCGGCTCCAGGAGAGCGGAAAACAGTTTCTCCACCTTCTCCCTCGAGCCGAATTGGTCCTCAGTACCCTGGACCAGTAACTTGGGCTTTCGAACTTCCTGGAGGAAACGAAGATCGGATGAATTGGCCGGCAGGCCGATGCCCACGAGAGAGTTGACCCGCGCATCCGCCGATCCGACCGTCAGGGCAACGACAGAGCCGAATGAAAATCCCATCAGTGTGACGGGCGTTTGCGGGAATCGCTTCGTGAAATAGTCCAGAACGGCGCGAGCGTCGTCGCGTTCCCCGATGCCGCCGGCATACTTCCCTTCACTTCGGCCCACGCCCCGAAAATTGAAGCGAAGCGCGGGAATTCCGGCATGGGTAGCCCCTTTGGCGGCCCGAAAGACAACCTTGTTGTGCATGGTGCCGCCATAAAGCGGATGGGGATGACAGATGACGGCAAGCTGGCGCGGCGTCCACTCGGGATTCCACTCAAGCAGCGCTTCAAGGGTTCCTGCAGGTCCGGGAATGACAAGACGTTCGATCTTCGTGGCAGCCTCCTGTTGAAATGGTTAAATAGAAGATCTTAGCTCAATCTTTGCCGCGATACGCGCTTGACGGCCAATTCGAGTATCGCTGTGTCTCCGCCGGTCCAGGGTAAGAGTGATGGCGCTCTTCGAAAACGCCACCATTCAATCCGCTCCGGTTGTACACTACAGGGTGAGATTTTTCGGTTGTCCCCAGACGGCGGGGCAGTATCAGAGGAAAGGAGTTTCGCTCGTGATGGTCGCGCGCTTGATTCCTTTTGTCAATTCGGGAGGACCCCATTAGAACCAGGTCGATTGTCATCATTGCATTCGTTGTTCTGGCCGCTGGCGTTGGCGCTTATTTTGTCTGGTCCCACTATGCCCAACCCAAAGCTCCCCCGCAGCTGGAGTACGTCGTATCACCCTCGCTCGATGTGCTGAATACCCCGGCGGTGGTCCACGAAACCGTGGCGATCCTGAAGTACGGCGATCGCGTGGAGATTTTGAGAATCCGAGGCGACTGGGCTCAAGTTCGGGTTCGCGGCGGCGCCGAAGGCTGGATCAGCACGAAGGAAGTGATTCCCGCCAAGGCATTCGAGGCTGGACAGAAACTTCTTCATCAGGTGTCCGGCATGCAGGCGCAGGCGACGGGACACGCGACCCTGGCCGTCAACATTCATGTTGAACCCGGCCGTGACGCGCCTGTTCTGGGACTGTTTACGGAAGGCCAGAATCTGGATGTCTTCAACCGCCGTGTGATCGCAAGAAATGCGGCCGGCAGCGGAGCGAGCATGGCGGCCTCAACACCTTCAGTCTCCGACGTCTGGTATCTGGTTCGTTCCGACTCGCAGGCCGGCTGGGTGCTGGGCCGTATGATTGCGCTCGACATCCCCGAGGCGATCTCTCAGTATGCTGCCAACAGCAATGTGGTCGCCTGGTTTGTTCTGGATAAGGTGCGGGACGGCGATGCCCATGTGCCCCAGTATCTGGTCGCAGACCGCGAAGGAACCGTCCAATTCGATTATACCCGGGTCCGCGTCTTCACCTGGTCACGCAAGACGCATCATTACGTCACATCGTTTGTTCAGGGCGGCCTGAAGGGGATTTTCCCCATACGGACGGAGCGCCATCATAACGTTCCGTATTTCCGTCTGCGGCTCGTGGCTAACAGCGGGGAAAAATATCAGGGCGTTTACGGGCTGTTCCGTACCATCGTGCGGCACATCGGCAGAGTCGACGGATGGGAAAGCAACGCGATGCCCGGGCGCAGGTGAACCTGTCCGTTGAGGAATCGCCTGGCTGGTTTTACGGCAAGAGGAAAGACTTTGGACATGCAAGATCCGATTTCAGTTCATTCTCATGACATCCCTGCCACCTATCGTGTGGTCCGAGCGATCCTTCGTCTGGGCACCGGGCTCTTCTTTCCCAGGCTGCGGACGCTGAACCGGGAAAAGATTGAGCAGGGTGGTCCGGCCATCCTTTTGATCACACACCCGGAGAGTCTGACTGCCGCGCTTCTTCTTGTCGCGGCCCTCGACCGCCCGGTCCGCTGCCTGCTTCCTTCAGGGCAGGTGCGCGGCATCATCCGGAAGCTGGCAGTCTGGGTGCCGGGAATACGGTTCTACGATTCCCTCGCGGAGGAACAGCACTCTCTGCTTGATCCCTGCCTGGACGTTTTGGCGGACCAGGGAATCATCGCGATTTTTGCCGGACCGATCGGGCAAAACGGCGGCCAGCCTTCGCCGGCCAGCGCCTTTGCCGCCCGGCTCTCTCTGGAAGCCCTTCTTCCCGGCCAGGCTCAGGTGCAGCCCGCCCTGTATCCGATCCATTGGTTCCTCAGGAGCGAGCATCGCGGGTCAGAACCCCTGGTTTACGTTGACGGGCCAGTTGAGGTGCATGCTTTTCTGCCCAAAATCGGCGAGGACGTCGCGGAAGCCCCGCGGCGACTGGCGGAAATCCTTGAGGACGCGACCGGTGCAAACGTCTTTGCCCTTGCGCAGACAGAAGCGGAACGCTTTACCCGGGAAGTGGAAGGCTTGTCGCGCGAACATCTTGAAGAACAGTGGGCCGAGCAGCCGGAGTGGAAGCAGCAAGTGGAAGATCTCGAACTGAGCAGCTTCGTCAGAACGTGGATCGACGGGCAAAATCGCGCGGACCCCGCGCGCCTGGTCGAACTGCGCGAGGCGATGGATCGTTACCGTGAGGCACGGCGGCGATACTCGATGGGGGAATTGGTCATCGCGACCTCTGGTGCGTGGCATACGTCGAACCTCCGCACGGTGGAAGCCTGGGTCGAGAGCGTCCTCGGGTTTCCCGTGGCGATTTATGGCCTGGTGAACCACCTTCCGGCGGGGATCGTTCTTGCCGTCAGCGGCTTGCTCAAGAAGAATCCGAAACGCGACCCCAACCTCGAGTGGCTGCTGCGCAGCTTCATTGTTCTAAGCTTTTACACGGTCCAGGTTTTTCTGGCCAACTTGTGGTGGGGCCGGGCGACGGCGGGCTATTACACTTTGACCCTGCCTGTTTCGGGCGCTTATCTCTGGCGGTATCGCTGGCTCATCCGGCACCGAACTCACGTTCTGCTGCTGAAGGCTCTGCACCCGGGCCGGACGGTCCGGTTGGTCCGAAAGCGGAAGGAGATTCTCGATAGCTTCGACCGGGAGATTGCACGTTCCCCGCAATCTCCTGCAATGCCTTGCGTCGGGTCAACCAACGCTGCTGAATAGAGGCCGGCGGAAAATGTCCGAAGTTCCTCTTTCCATCGATGAACCCCTGGGCGCGCAGCAGCCGCAGAAGGGCGGCATCTTTCGCCTGGAGGAACTCAGCTTTGTTCAGCTTGAGAACCTCGACCTGACTCGCACGGTCGTCCTCTTCACCGTCAGCCCCCTTGAGGAACACGGACCTCACCTTCCCATCGGAACCGATCTTTTCACAGCGGGCTCGATCTGCACAAAGCTCGCCGAGCGCATTGTCGAAGAAAAGCGCGGCTGGACCGTGTTGATCGGCCCCAGCCTTCCCATTGGAGCCTCGGCGTTTGACCGCGCCGGAACACTCCTGGTGCGGGCGCGCACAGTCCGCAACGCAACGCTTGATTACGGCGCGGCGCTGGCCCGCCACGGTTTTCGCTATCTGGTGGTGCTGAACGGGCACGGAGGGCCGCGCCACATCGTGGCCCTTGACGAAGCCGCGGCCGCGGTCTCAGAGCGATACAAGGTTCGAATGTTCTCAGTCAGCGGACTGGTGCTTTGGAAATTCATGCGTGGCCGGTACACCGATCGCCTGGAAGCCATCCTGGGCCGAGCGTTTACGGCAGACGAGAAAGAATCGCTGGCCGGAGACACCCACGCCGGAATGTGGGAAACTTCGCTGATGCTCTTCCTGCGGCCGGACCTGGTGAACTCAGTCTATGGTGCCCTGCCGCCGTCAAAATTCAGGCTTATCCACGCACTCCGAAAAAACTACCCTTTGCAACTGGGAAACCGCATGGGTTATATTGGCGCGCCTTCAGCCGCGCAGGCGGAACTGGGCGAGGCCGCGCAGCGGCTCTTCCTGGAAGTGGTATGGGAACTGGTGGGTCCGTTCCTGGACGCACGGAACAAGAAGTGGCGGAAAACTTCGTTCCTGTACAAAATCCCTGTTTTGCGCACGGCCTTTCCGTACTACACCCTTGTTATCGCGGCGCTCGCAGTGGCGGGCTGGGCGATCATACACTGGCTCTACTGAAAAACCTGGAGGACTGATGGCTCTTTTCCTTTCTGAAAAAGACGTTCGGGAACTGTTCCCCATGAAGCAGGCGATTGAGTGCATCGAGGCCAGCTTTGTGGCTCAGCATGACGGCAAGGCTGTCAATCGGTCGCGTGAAAGAATTTTCCAGCCGGGATTTTCTCTTCACTACATGGCGGCCGCCCTGGCAGACGAGCGCCTGGCAGGCATGAAGATCTACACTATCGCATCCGGCGGTGCTCGCTTTCTGGTTCTGCTTTTCGACGTCGAATCGGGCGACTTGCGTGCGGTGATGGAAGCCGACCACCTGGGCCGCATCCGGACCGGCGCAGCAAGCGGTGTGGCGACCCGACACATGGCGCGCCCCGACGCATCCAGGGTGGGATTGATCGGCGCAGGCCGGCAGGCACGCACCCAACTGGAGGCGGTCGCCGCGGTGTGCAAGATTGAGGCTGCGCGTGTTTTCGCGAGGAAGGAAGCGCATCGCACAGAATTCTGCAAAGAGATGGCCGGCCGGCTCAACTTTCCAGTCGAGCCCGCAGCAAGCGCCGAAGAGGCAACGCGCTTTGGCGATATTGTTATTACGGCCACATCCTCGCGCGAGCCGGTCGTCCGGGGCGATTGGGTTCGTCCGGGAACGCACATCAACGCCATCGGGGCCAACCAGTCCACGCGCCGGGAACTGGACGAAGCGGCACTGGGCCGCGCCCGAATCATTGCGGTCGACTCCCTCGATCAGGCTCGGGGAGAAGCCGGCGATCTGATCCAAGGACTTGAGTTGCTTAATCGAAGCTGGGACGAGGTCATGGAATTACACGATATTGTTAAAGGCAGCGCTCCCGGCCGCACCTCCAACGACGAAATCACCGTCTTTAAGTCGTGCGGAATCGCGATCTGGGACGTAGCGGCCGCAGGGTTTATCTACCGCGAAGCTCTGAAAAAGGGAAAAGGAGGGCAGTTTGCCATCTGGGAGGGGAAAGAATTATAGTGCTGCAGCCTTTTATTTCGACGGGGCTTTGGATCCCCGCTTGATTGTGATCTTCTTCGCGATCACGTCACCCGCCTCCGTCAGGACGCCCTTTGTCAAGATTTTGGCTCCGACCTTCAGATCTGACGCCTTGGCAGGGTCTCCATCGTCAAACTGAATCTGAGTCGTGGAATCATACTTCACGGTGAACAGCATGTTCTGCCCGCCGTCCACGGTCAGTTTCCCGGGCGATTGCTCGGTGATCGTTCCATTCAAGGTGAAGGGAATGGGTTGCGACGGCGAGTTCTGCCCTTGAGCAGAGAAAGCTTTGAGGGAAACTCCTAACGTTGCCAACCCCACCAGCAGTGCGGTTGTTAACACGGCACGGCGCAGCGGGCGCATTTCTCTGATAATGGCAGCCACGAAGAGAATTCTAATGCGAAATTCGGTAAATCGCCAGTCAACAGATCCTTCTTGGAAAATATATGAAAGTCAGGCGGCGCACGTATATCGGTTCTCCAGGTATTGCTCAATCCCGCCGCTCAAGCGACTACAGCAAAGACCAATCCCGACCTTGGCCCCCAGACCGTGCCAAGACTTCCCCAGCACGCCCATCTAACGAAGCTTACAAATCAAAGTGACAGCATTTCTTGTAGCGGCGTTGTCTCCGATAGCCGGGGTCCGATGGTCCGATTCTGATCGGACCCGAAATCGGACATAACGTAGATCAGGGCCTCTGACATGTTCAGCCTCAGGTATAACCTTCGCGTCTTCTCAGTTCTCTTCAATTTCGTGGTATTCGCCGTCTGTTGGGCGACTTCGCCGCTGGCGGCCCAGGCCCCTCCCGGCGCCCTGATGCAACCTCCCGAATCGTTCTCGATGGGCACAAGTGAAATGTACGATATGGGCGCCTCGCGGAAGTCCTGGGTGGTCGCGGGAAGAGTGATGACCATGGAGGGGAGTATAATCCCCGGCGCCCGGGTGCAAGTAAGTCCACTTGAGGTTGGGGAATACCGGTTGTTCAAGACGGATGCTTCCGGTGAGTTCCAGACAGTGTATTCCTTGAAGGTAGCGTGGGTCAGGGACTTTATGGTGCAGCTGACTGTTTCGAAAAAGGGTTTCCAGACCGCGCACGAACTGGTTGATTTGGCAGATTACCCCAAACCGGTTCGGCTTCCCATCACGCTTCGGCCGGACGAGCAGGATCTCAGCCTGCTTTCGCAAGAGTCCTTGAATACTCATCTTCTGCCTGAACTCCAATCGCTCGGACCCGCCGACGGCATCTCGGCCAAGAGTGAAAAAGCCTACGCCAAGGGTATCCACGAATTTGTTGGCAAGGGCCGTCCCGATCGCTCGCTGCGGTACTTTTCCAATGTGGTCAAGAACAACGCTGCGTGCGCAAAGTGCCGGACCATGCTGGCGCTTGCGGAGCTCGAGGCAGGAAATTGGGACGGGGCCGCACGGGACGACAATTCCGCCGTCCAATTGACCTTGAAGGACCGGAGGACCGGAAGCCCCGAAGCGATGCTGCTTGCCGGGGTGATGGAAAGCTGGATGCACAATCCCCAGGCGGCCACAAATTTCCTGGTCTGGGCGCACAAACTCGATCCGAAAGATTCGCTCGCTCTGCAGGAAATCGGGCGTGCTCAGTTGCAGCTTCACCAATATGAGATGGCCGACGCCTACCTTTCACGAGCTCTTGCGGCCGGGGCCGGCCCGGAAGCGCGCCTTCTGCTGGTTAAGGCCATGCTCGGAGAAGACGATATCAGTGAAGCCAATCTCCAGATGAAACGTTATCTGAACGGCAGGAAAGCCAAAACGATGCCGGTCACGCTTCGCCGCATCTGGCTGGAGCTTCAATCCCGCAAGGAGATTGACACCCTTTACACCGGATCGAAAAAGAGAAAGTGGGAAACCCTACCGGACGGAACCATTGACTATCTTCATGATTCCACCCGGCAGCTCAAGGGGCTTGTGCCCGCGAAAGACCAGGCCGAACTGAAGCCCATCCTGGCCGCAGTCGGAAAGAATGTGGCCGCGCTATTCCGCGATTTTCAGAACACCACCTCGCTGGAAAAAGTTCACCTGCAAAAACTCCGCCATAACGGGAAGGTGTCGGGATCGCTGGACGAGAAATTTCGTTATCTTTGCCTGATGCCTTCCGACCCTGCCGTCCCCGGTTTTACCGAATACCGGAAGAACATCGATCAGGAAGAAGGTAAGCGCAGCGATTTGGAAAGAGGCTACATGCTGACTTCCGGTTTCGTGTCGGCCGAGCTGATCTTTCACCCGGTTTTCCAGTCTGAATCGGAATTTCGTTATCTGGGCCACCAGATGATGGATGGACGCGAGACTTACGTGATTGCTTTCGCCCAGGATCCGGCAAAGGCGGAGTTGGTCGGGATGTTTAAGTCCGGCGATAAATCAGCGCCCACTTTCGACCAGGGCTTGGCCTGGATTGACCCTCAAAATGACCAGATCGTCCGTCTCCGTACGGATCTCTTGAGACCGTTGCCCAAAGTCCGGCTGATGGAAGAAACCACTCAGATTGATTATCAGGATGTCCACTTCAAGAAGCTCGCCCAGGGATTCTGGCTTCCCAAGGTTGTTACCGTGACCGTGAATTGGAAGGGCAAAAAGCTCCGCAATGAGCACCAATATTCAGACTTCAAGTTATTCAACGTTGCGGATGCTGAAAAGATCAAAAACCCTAAAAAACCGAAGGCGCAAACCAAGGGTCCGGCTGATTCCCAGGCCCCACACAAATAGCCTCCCACATCCCCTCGCCGATCAGGCGTGAAGCTCGTTGATCAGGCTGCCCACCTTGTGAAGGAGCGCGCGGCAAACTTGTGAAACTCAGGCCGCCCGCGCACAGCGTTTCTCCCTGCATTGCTCAAACCCACCCCAGCGAGGATAAGGCTTTTTCACAACCAATGTTTGCGCCGGATGTAAATGAAAACGATGATGGTTGACGCCACCATAACCAGACCGATGGGAATCAGGGCATAAGGATCTTTCTCCAGCGGAAGCCGAATATTCATGCCATAAAAGCTGGTGAGAACGAGCAGGGGCATGGCGATCGTGCCCCACAAGGTGAGAATCTTCATCACCTCATTCGTGCGGTTCGCCACCGCGGAAAGGTAAATGTCGAGCGACCCGGTGAGAAGATCCCGGTAGGTCTCAATAAAGTCGATCACCCGGACAACGTGTTCGTAAACGTCGCGGTAATAGATCCGCAGTTCGCGATCGACTGCCTGGCGCCCGGCCGTATGGGGAATGTCGTAGCGCCGGATCAGCCCGTTGACTGCCTCCCGCATGGAAGTTGCTACGCGGCGGAAATCGAGCAAAACACGTTTCAATCGAAAAATCTCGCGCAGCGTGGAAGGCTCGGGGTTGCGGAGGACCCGGTCCTCGAGCTTGTTGATGAAGTCGCCCAGATGATCGAGAGCCGGCAGATAATGGTCCACCGTAGAATCAATCAAAGCATGAGCGATGCGCTCGGGATTCTGGAGAGCGGCCTCGGACCTGATCCGCGTGGCCACCAGCGGGACCAGCGGCGACTCCCCGCCACTCACCGTCAAAACGTAATCGGGACCAATGAAAATATCGAAGTCTTCGAATTTCAGGCGTCCCGCGCTCGAAGTGGAATGCTCGGGCGGATCGGTCCTTGCGAAGTTCTCAGATGTGGCAACACTTTCCGGCGCTGCGTGCTCGCCGCTGGAGGCTCCTGCGCTCCGGCCCGAACGCTTCCCGCCCGGAACCGGGGCGAGCACTTTGATCACAATAAAAGTGTAGTTCTCGTGCTCTTCCACGCGCGCCGTCTGGCGACGGTGCCGGCAATCTTCAACCTGCAGGGGGTGGATGCCGAAATGCGCCGCTAACTGATCAAGGGCGGACGATGCCGGGTCGGAAAGATGATACCACCGGACACCCGGAGTCACGGCTAATGACTCCAGCAATGCTTCGTTCGATGCCGTCGGCTCCTGGGACATAGCGACAAAGGAATTGATGTCAATATATCACGGAACTCCCACCATGGCGAAGGTCCTAGGGTCCGATACAATCGCGGTACTCCTTTACGATACCGTGAATGAAAGAATGTAGGAAGCCAAGACCGATTGGAAATGAGCTTGAGCAACTTACAAGGCCCAGCCTTTCAGGCAGAGCAAGTTTCGTACAGCTTCGGGCTGCTCGCGGCAGATTTCAAGCATTTGGCATGGATCCACCTTTCTAACATTTTCCTGCTCTTCGTCCAGGAGATGCAAATTAAAGCCGTACCTTACCAAGTCTGCAAGGTAAGCTTCAGTTGAATGGCCGCCGACCTGCAGATTGGGGGGAAAGAACTCGGTAAACAGGGCCAATCGACCGGATTCCGATGTCACATGTTTCATTCCTTGCAGAATCAACGGTTCGGCACCCTCTGCGTCCAACTTGATCACCTGCACCTTTTCCTGCCGCTTTGAAAGGAATTGGTCCAACGTTGTCGTTTCCACTTCTATTTGCTCCACTCTAACATCTTGCTTGTAGACGCCGTGGCGGCCCAGGCACTCAGCGGCGAGGAAAATCGGGTGTGTCCCGGTCTGATCCAGGAGAGCTTTCTGTTGGGGAAACACATTCGTCAGACCATTTGCCGACAAGTTTTTGCAAAGTAGCTTCAAGTTCTTGGGCTCCGGTTCGAACGCAAACGCTTTGCCGGATGGCCCAACGCGCGTTGCGGACAGCACAGTGTAATAGCCAATCATAGCGCCAATGTCGACAACCGTCGTCCCTTCCTGAAGAAGCGAACTGAAGACTTGCGATGCAAAGGGCTCGTAGCGTCCCAGCATCAGCAAAGTGCAAGTAAGTGCGGTATCGCGCGAGTCGAGGTACAACCTGAAACCAAAGTCTTGAACCTTAACCATTGCCTCATCTTTGGGCCGTAAATAGCCGTACGCAGCCCAGAACAAGCGGGAGACGAAAGGTACCTTAATGATGAAGTGCGCAATTCCCAATGCGCGCAGGAAGCGCCTGAGGGAGGTAAGACTTGAGAAGATTTTGCTTTTTCATACCCGGAGGTCACTAGACACTTTAAGTATACTAACTTAACGCGGCCTGGAGTGAAGGTAAGCTTAAGCCAACATTTAGGTCTGCCTTTCTGTCTGTTTCAATCAACTCCCGCCCAGACCCCCGTTTCGCAACCAGTAGGGAGCCTGTCCGCCTTCGTCTCCATGTGTTGTGGCTGCTGACGCAGGAACCAGCCGGAGAACTGGCTCCTTCCCCGCCATGTGTGTCTACATCTAGCTTCACCCGGTTCAAACCGAATTACCCCTTATTGCTCCACACTCCAGCGAATGGTTCCTGAGGCAGGAGTGATAGGAGAAGTGGTCATATTGCAGACTTTAGGGGTAAAATTTCCATCAGCTACGGCATCTGGCACGATTAAAAGGTTGTACCAAGCCGAACTGTAAATCTTCACAAAGGATGAATTAACACTGGTTGCGGCAGCAACAGTAGGCAATGCTGTACAGGCGTTTGCTGCGTAAGAGTTGGCCGGGAGACTGAAGGTTCCTGTCACTGGATTACCGGTGGTTCCGACACCAGTCTCGATCACAGGATATTGGTTATTTGACTCTCCTGACCAACGAAGCGCATGCCAGTAGGTAGCAAATCCGGGATCGTAATTGCCGACCGGCACCTGAACGCAATTGGATTGGTGTCCGCAGCTAAAATTCACGTCATCCAAGATCGCCACCCCGGTAAGACTCCCAACACTGCTGTCAAAGTAGAAATTAGTTGTAGTAAAAGGATAATCATCACGAATTGCAAAGTTGACGTGAGAGATTACACTACTGGCGTCGTCAAACTCAACTCCATGAACGGTGGACAGGCTGGAAGCGTTTGGAAATGGGGCATCGTCGCCTTGAATCCGACTGTTAATCAACGCCAACTTGTTATATAGGAAACTAGGAAACCCTTCCTGCCTCCACTTCACGAAGAGATTAAGGTTTGAGGTCAGATTGATCGCATACTGTTTAAGAGTCGAAGGATAAGGACTGGTTTGGTTAAAATTCCAGCTATGCCCGGTCAAGGTCATATCTGACGTACCCTCGAAGTAGGCCGCGTACCCCAATCCTGAAGTATCAAACTCCATATCTGTAAATGCACCCTGGGTTTCCGACTGCAATCCGGTCCCTATGGTAATAAATGGACTCGATACACTCATCACGTTGTTCGCTGTCACAACCAGAGGATAGTCGGCAGTGAAGGTGTCTCGGGTGTAATAGTTCATTTCCGCGCCGTAAAGATACGCGCCGTAGCTGTACGTTGTACCACTCGTATGTAAGACCATCGCAAAAACAGAGTCGATAATCTTGATGTTATCAGCCCCATCGTTTGAGGAATTTCTCGCAGCAAGGATTCCAATAAGGCTTGGATTTGTTACTCCAGTTTGAGAAGTCACCCACAAATCTAGAAAGGTTATATTTGCCGATCCAGAAACATCGAAAACTACATTCCCGGTGTTGCCGCAAATCTGACCGCTTGAGGCAGTGAGGCCGCCATATCCCGGAGCCGTTCCTTGTATGAGAACATGAGGGCGTCCAGTGGGACCTGTAGGTGTAGTCATATTAATGCCGGTATTAAGGAGGTAACATGCAGATGAAGGAGGGATCAATACCGTGCCCCCTCCAGCCGTGACCGCAGCATTATAAGCAGCCTGAAATGCCGGGCTGTCGTCCGTCGTTCCGTCGCCCTTCGCCCCATAAGCCTTGACGTTGAAGACCTGTCCACCCTTATCCACAAGATTCGTAACCACAGTGGCCCCCGTCCCTGTCGGCGTGAACGCGATGTCCTGGTTGGTCCCCGCGGCCGAGCAGTCAACTGCCCCGCTTCCGCCGGTCGAGCAGGGCTGCGGTGTGAACCACGTCCGCGCGTCCGTAACGGAAGTAATGGACGAGGCGCCAGCCACTACCTTCGCGATCGGTATCTCGCCCGCGGTGAAGGCCGAGGTGCTGGCCGCTGGCGCACAGTTGTTTGCGGGGTCCAGATAGATATAGTTGGTCGCACTGGCGGTGAGCATCAAAGAACCGCCGGGATAACTCACCGGAGCGGGCGGGTTGCCGCAGAATGCTGTCCCCCCACTCACGTTCAAATTCAGGCCACTGCCCGCCGTCGGCCAGTAGCCCGGCGCCACGCCGTTCACGTATTTCGCGTTCACGGAATAGAGCGGCGTTCCAGCGGCAGCCTGTGGCTGCTGGGCAAGAAGTACTTTGGAATTATGGGTTATGAATGGCGCGACAACGATCGCAAGAACCACCCAGGCAAACTTCATCCAGTTCATAATTTTGAATTCATAATTCATAATTCTCACCATATTTGCACCTTCGCGGTCACTCCCGCGTCGGAAGCGACCAGATAGAGATTCGTGTTGTCGTACAGCGTTGACGACTGAAACCAGATGGCGCCGCTCGAGGTCATTTGGATCAGCGCGCCCACAGGGGTCCGGCCCAGCAGATGGAGAAAAGTAAACTCGCCCGCAGCTCCGGGCGCAACCTGCAATTGCCCCCAGATCTTCGTGGCCTGCGTCACGGAAGTGACGGCGGTGGCGTTGGCAACCACAATCCCGATGAAGGCGTCGCCGGCCGTACTGGCTGCGCCCGTCAGGTTGTAATAGAACCCGCCAATGGAATTATAGAAAAGATAACTGGTTGAGCTTGCCGGGGCGGCGACAAGCGCCGGCGCCGTGCTTGGCTGGTAGCGAAGGCCCTGGGCATAGAGCGCGCCCACGGAAAGGCCCGGCACCAGCGTTGCCGAAGTCGAGAGAGTAAATCCGGAGACAATCCCCGA
>JARRJI010000135.1:0-8553 GCA_037379595.1 Acidobacteriota bacterium
GCGACGAATAACGTAAGCAGTGCGAAAAGCGCGGGTGCGATCCCGGACAACGCTGCCACGACCTTCAGCGGGTCCGCGCGCGCGACGGGGGGCAGCACAAACCAGAGCCCCGCAGCGCCCAAGATCTGGATCTGCGTCACACTGAACGCATCGAATCGGATCGACAGAAGGCTGTCCAGAAAATAGACCGGAACCATGAGAAATAGAATCCGCCAACCATCGGTAAACACCTGCATTGAACCGCCCAGTCGCGCACAGGCAACGGCAAGCATCGCAAGTCCCAATATCGCTGCGCCTTCGACTGCCAGCAGGCAGAAGCCTGTTCGGTAGAAGAAAAGGGTCCGCCGGCGGGCGGGAAGCGAGAGTGTGAAAAGAAGCGAGGGATCGGCTCCGCGATGCGGACGGATGCCGATCAACGTTGCGAGGCCAGTGCCAGCAAAACGAGCAGGAAGAACTGCGAGCGCGAAGAAAGAGAAGATGAGGATGAATGCCTGCACGAGTGGAACCACCGCCACTGGTTGCCGTTCAGGCAAGTGAGGTAACACTATTGCCACGAAACCCAGCATCGCCATGTTCAAGGCCCAGACGCCGCGAAGTTCCGTCCAATGTTTCCGCCAGAGTGTTGCGATCATGACCTTCCTCCTACGGTTTCCAGGAAGATTTCCTTCAAGTTGACGGGCGCAAACTCAATGCTGGTCGCACCTGCGGCCCGCGCCCGCGCCTCCAGTGGCTCCGTGTCGCCATCGATTAGCAGAGAGGCGGAGCGCCCGCGCACTTTCAGACGTTTCACCGCCATTTCATCAAAAACGGCCTTGGGTACGGAATCAGGGAAAGTGACCGATACTTTCCGAATCCTGGTTTTCAACTCATCGAGGGCGGTTTCAAGGACGGCCCGGCCCTGGTCGATCAGGCAGACCCGTTCGCACACTTGCTCGACTTCGTCCAATTGGTGCGAGGAGAAGAAGACGGTACGTCCCTCAGCGGCCAGCGCTACGACGTGTTCCAGAAAGGTCTCGACCGCGACGGGATCAAGCCCCTCGGATGGCTCGTCCAGAATCAGCAGATCGGCTCCGCGAGAGAACGCCAGCAACAGGGCCAGCTTCGAACGGGTCCCTTTCGAGAGCTTGCCGGTCTTCTGCCCGAGCGGCAGTTCGTAATCTTTCAGGCAACGTTGCTCCCACCGGTCTTGCCATTGAGGATAAAAGGTGCGGTTGAAGTCGATCATCTGCCGGATCGTCATGAACGGATAGAATTCCTTGACCTCGGCAACAAACCCGGTGCGCTGACGGATGCGCACGCTGGCGGCCTCGTCGCCGATCGGCTCCCCGAAGATGCGGCCCTCACCGACGTCGGCGTGCATCATGCCCAGCAGCATTTTGATGGTGGTCGTCTTGCCCGCGCCGTTCCGGCCGAGAAAGCCGCAGACACATCCCTGTGGCACGGTGAAATCGAGACCATTGACCGCATCAATCGGGCCAAACCGCTTTCGAAGCCCTTGAACAGCCATGATGGCTTGATCCGAATTCATGACTTTCCTCCTGTTCGAGACCCCGCATGGACTTCATAATCTTGCGCCAGTTCCGCTTCAAAGACCCTGCGCATGGCCGGCTCTGAAAGGCCCAGCTTGCGCATGGCCGTCACCGCGTTTTCCACCAGCCGATGCGCCCGCTTGACGGCTTCGGCCTGGCCCGCCACCGGAGAGTTTGCCCGTACAAAAGCGCCAAGGCCCTGACGGAGCTCAATGACTTTTAGGTACTCCAGCTCGCGGTAGGCTTTGGCCACTGTGTTCGGATTCGTCACGACCTCCTCCGCAAGGCTGCGAATGGGGGGAAGCTGGTCCCCGGCGCGCAAGGCTCCCGTCTCAATAGCATGCGTGACCTGTTGCACCAGTTGCAGGTAAATCGGGACGCCGGAGTCGGGATGGATATGGAAGAGCATAAGAGTACTATTGTCGTAGTACAGTAAACAATGAACTGGGGCTTGTCAAGCCTTTTGTGGAACAGGTGACGTCAAGCTGCTTGTGTAAAAAGGTGGAGGGTGCGGTTTCTCCATTGAAACTTCTCGTTCATGCCGTTGAAGATGGCATCGATGATCCGGTCGACGCTCTGGACGCTGACGAAGCAGGCCATAGGCCGGGTGCGGCGGCGCACTTCGACAAAGCAGCCGTCAGCCTGTGGTGAAAGCATTGGGGTTATGGCGGGATGAACCCGCCACCAATGCTTATAACTTTAAGAAAATAAGCTCCTAAGTTGCCAAATCCTGATGCGTTACAGGTGCCGCGTCAGCCGGTAACCCCCGGCCGGTCTCGCTCGTATGATCTATTGGCGGTTAACCAGACGGTTAGGCGGCCGGGAATCGGGCTGCTAGGCGTACCGCCGCGTGGGTGTTTCGATGGAACTTGGACCGATCGTCCGCGTGGCAATGCGAGCGCTGGTGCGCAACAAGATGCGCAGTGCGCTGACCATCCTGGGGATCATCATCGGGGTGGGGGCGGTGATCTGTACCGTGGCCATCGGTGAAGGCGCCTCCCGGCAGGTGCAGGAACAGATTCGCAGCTTGGGCGACAATCTCCTTTTCATTTCTGCCGGCAGCGTCAATCGCGGCGGTGTGCGGATGGGCGCGATTGCCACCAAGACGTTGACGCTCGCGGACGCCAAGGCGATCGAGGACCAGATCGATCTGGTCAAGGCCGTGTCGCCGGGCGTTGGAGCGGCGGTTCAGGTTGTTCATGGAGGTGAAAACTGGTCCACGCAGGCGCGCGGCGTCGGGCCCGACTACCTTTCCATCCGCAGATGGCCTGTGGCGGATGGCAGCAACTTTTCAATCCGCGACGTGGATGCAGCGTCCAACGTCTGCCTGCTCGGTCGCACCGTGGTACAGAACGTGTTTGGAAACCATGACCCGGTAGGCCAGACCATCCGCGTCGGCAACCTTCCTTTTACGGTGATCGGGGTGCTGGCTCCGAAGGGCCAGTCGCCTTTCGGCCAGGATGAAGACGACACCGTCCTGATGCCCTACACGACCGTCCAGAAAAAACTTTCCGGCATCGACTGGCTGCAATACATCATGTGCTCGGCCACATCGCAGGACGTGATTCCGGTTGCTGAAAAACAGATCAGCGCCCTGCTGCGCGAAAGGCACCGGCTGCGGGCCAATGAAGAAGATGACTTCATCATTCGGAGTTCTGACGCGCTCGCCCAGGCCCAGGAGCAGTCGGGCCGCGTGATGACGCTGCTGCTGGCCAGCATCGCTTCCGTATCGCTGCTGGTGGGCGGCATCGGCATCATGAACATCATGCTGGTTTCGGTGACGGAGCGAACACGGGAAATCGGCGTGCGCATGGCCGTTGGAGCCACGGAGGAAGACGTTGCCCGACAGTTCCTGAGTGAGGCGATCGTGCTCAGCCTGATTGGCGGCGCGATGGGAGTTGCGCTGGGAGTGGTCGGCTCAAGAGTGGTGACCGACATGATGCGCTGGCCGACCAGCATCCCCGTGGAGTCCATCCTGATCGCAGTTCTGTTCTCCGCGGCGATCGGCATTGCCTTTGGGTACTATCCCGCTCGCAAAGCCTCGCGAATGGACCCCATTGAAGCATTGCGCTACGAATGATTGCGGGGGAAATCGCTTAGACCATACTGGCGAAAATCCTACGGCGTGGGTGGAATCGAAGTTCCCGCGGAAGATTCTGCTGCGACCGTTTCTGAATGCCGTTGGCGCAGCGGCCGGGTCGCGTAGTACAAGACAAACCCTGCCAGAATCGCCAGCACGCCGAAGGTCAGCCCATTCATACCAAAAACCTCTTCGCGAGAGCTGCGGACAAGCGAGAGAACCAGCAGGAAGGTTGGGGAAACGCCCACCAGGATTGCGCCTGCGAGCCCGCCCGGCACACGGAAGGGCCGGGGCAGTCCCGGCTGGCGGACGCGCAGCGCAACCAGCGCCATAAACTCCAGCACCAGGCTTGCGCCGCAGAGCAGGATGTCGAGCGTCACCAGGCTTTCAAATCCCAGGCCCAGACACAGCGCCCAGCCGGCCGCGCAGGCCAGAATGGCCACCCATGGAGCCTTGGTCTTCGGATGTACCTTCGCGAAGACGCGCGGAAGCATCCCGTCCTGCGCCATGGCCAGCGGCAGGCGCGAGTAACTCATCACCAGCGCGTTGAAGATGCCGAACGCGCTCACCATTCCGCCCAGCACCAGCAACGCGCGCAGCCAGTTGCCGCCCACCAGCCCCGCAACCGTGGCCCACGAGCCGGTCTCAAACGTCGAGGAAGGCAGGCCCGTCACCCAAACCGCCGCAACCGGCAGAAGGTAGGTCAGCGCCACCAGCGTCACGGAGAGGAACATCGCCCGAGGGTAGGTACGCTCCGGACGCTCGACCCCGCGCGCGATGGTGGACGCGCTGTCCCATCCCATATAGTTCCACATGGCTACCAGCGTTCCGCCCAGCAGGCCCACCGAGGTCGTTGCCGGTGGGGACGCCACATGCGCCAGAGCCCCGGCTTTGAAGGGTGCAATCAGCACGATCAGCGCAAAGGGCCCGGCAATCACGAGGAAAAGCCAGAACGATGTGATGCCCACCGTATGGATGCCCGCCAGGTTCAGCGCCGTGCAGGCCAGGATCATCAGCAGGCCAACCACGATTCCGCGATGCCCCACGCCGAACCAGGGAACCCAGCGTTCGAGGTAAGCGATAAAGAGCGTGGGATAAATGGCCATGTCAAAGATGCTGGACGCGAACGACAGCCACACCTCCTGAAATCCCCAGAAGTCGCCCAACCCTGCACGGACCCACGCGTAGTAGCCGCCCTCGGCGGGCAGGGTGCTTGAAAGCTCGCCGACCATCAGAGTGACGGGCAGGCTCCAAAGCAGCGGCGTCAGCGTCAGAATCACGAGCGCGCGGCCGTAGCCCCAGCCGTGCACAATGTCTTCCGTGCCGTAAGCGCCGCCGCACACCATGAAGAACGTTGCTGCCACCAGCGGCCACAGCGTCAGCTTGGCAACGCTTTTGAGGGATTTCGATGGTGCTTTGGTCTGAAGCGGGTCAGGGACCGATGTGACGCTCAATCTTTCCTTTCTGTAGCGGCGGCTTCCTCACCGCCGGCCTTGCCACTCTTCGAATGTGCACGGATCTACCCGACCGCAAACACGGTCGGAAGGGGGCAAACGGTGTTCGCCCATCATCGGGCGCATGCCGTGCGACGCGACTCGTCAGTCAGCTCTCAATTTCGCCCAGAAACATTTTGTCCGCGTAGCACCACTGCCAGCTTTCTCCCGGCTCGATGGAGCGCACCAGGGGGTGGCTGGTTTGTGGAAGTGTTTGGTTGCGTGCTTATTCTTTGAGGAATCGCAGCAGCCCACGTGGCCGCAGGTCAGGCACAACCGCAGGTGCACCCAGCTATCGCCCGTCTTGATGCAGTCCTTGCACACGTGCTTTCCCGTGGTTTCAATCTTGATCTGGTTCAGGTGAGTACAGCCTGCGGTGGTGTTGTTCAAGGCGTCGATCTCCTCTCGAGCAGTGTCCGGTCCCACTTTCCGAGATTGGCGGCTGCCTCGTAAGCGCTCTGAGCAAATGCCAGGATTTCGTCGCGCGGTGATGTGGCGCGGCGCACATCATCGTACATCAGAACGAACTCGCCAAGCTGGTCATGATAAAAGGCGGCATCCGGCCGGACGCGTTGCCGGCTGTAGCCCTCAGGTCCGGGAGCGGCGTAGGCATAGAAGGCCGGACCCTTCGCGTCTCCGCCTCCCGGCCACCAGCCCACGCTACTGCATTCGTGCGAGTAAGCCTCAGAGGTGATCACTCCTTTTCGCGGCGGAGCAACCCGCCCGCTGAAGCGCGTGTAAGCCAGGTCGAAGCTGCCCCAGAAGAAGTGCACGGGACTTGCTTTGCCCATGTAACGTGCCCGGAACTCTTCAAACACCAGTGACGTTGAAAGCACAATCCGCCAGAAGCGGGTTGCATATTCAGGGTCGTACGACCGGTGAGTTTCATCCTGATCGAAAGGAATGGGGTTTAGAACCTCCTGCGGTTTCGGGTCGATGGCAATCTCGATGCCGGCCGCGCGCAAGGCGGCGAGGAACTCCCGGTAGAAGGTCGCCACGGATTTCGGCGCCAGCGCCACGGTCTGCGATTGGCCATTGGAAGTCCGAATTTCGAGGCGATGGCCCACAAAGTCAAACTGGATTTCAAACGCCTCGCCCCTGTACGGGATCGGCGAGGTTGTCAAACCCCGCGTGTTCACATAGATGGCCGCATTCCACCAATGGTTTTGGAGCGGAGCAAGCTCCAGCCGGACCTTTCCCACAACCTGGGTCCACATGTGGAGCGTGTGGTAGGTGTCCTCCCATTCCGCCAGCGGCAAAGCGGGCCACAACTCTCCCGCCGTCCCGGCTGGTGATGGCTGACGAGTGTTTTTCGGGCTTTCACCGGTGTCTGTCATTGCACATCCTCCCGCGTGAAAAGTGCCTGTTGCCGGTTTCGGATATCGTCCCCACTGGCTCGGATGCTTGTATTTTACTGCTGGCGATCCGGCAAAGCGCGAGGTTCTTGCTACATAGCGTCTCACGGCCGGCCCAACACTCAGACTTTGTGAGGGCGAACGGCGTTCGCCCTCCGTCGGCCGCATGCCATGCGCCCGTACAGGAAATTTCGGACATCAGGAATCACGATCTTCACCTGCCCTGCCTGAAGCTTAGTCGCTCGAATTTTCATCTGCCGAAGGGCCGTAGATGGAAGGCACAGGCACATCGTTCAGCCGCAGGTAAACGCCGAGCTGGGCGCGGTGGTGGATAAGGTGATTCATCACAAACATCCGCAGCACGGCGACCCGGGGCATGCTGAAGATTGTTTTCTCGCCCGCCAGGAGCGACCATGGTTGCATGATCTTTTCGTCCTCGACCGCGGCAATGGCTGCCCGTGCCGCCGCGATGTTCTTGTCGAAAGCTTCCAGCAATTCCTTGCCCGATGTTGCCAGCAAAGGCTGATGCGGGGATTGACCTTCCTTCGGGGTGGTGTCAAAGGAATCGGTGGTCAGCGTCATGCCGACCCAACCGGGGATCTCGGCGATGTGTGAAGCCAGCCGCCCCAGGGGCATCGACTTTTCATGCGGCTTCCAACTGAACTTGTCTTCCGGAACGCGCTCCAGCGTTTTCCGCGTATTGGCCATCTCGTGATCGAACTCCGGCAGCATTCTTTCTCCGATTTTCATGATTCCTCCTATGAATTAGCTTTTCCCCCGATATGATGACGGAAAGTTCGGGCCGCCACAATGTCAATTCACGACTGGCGGTCCTGCCAGGTCCCGCAGTTCTGCTCAACGCCCGAGTTTCGGGGACGCCGTCACACCCGTTTGGTGGTAGAATTGGATCAACTCTACATCTAAGGAAGGCAAACCATGCTGCGACGCATCAACTTCGGGCGTCTGGCGGCTCTCTTTGTCATCCTGGCTGCTTTCGGGCCCTTCCTTTTGCAGCCTTCGCAGGCGCAGTCTCAGCTGACGCCGGCCTACGAAGCTTCTCACGATGTTGTCCCTTACGTTCCCACTCCCATGAAGGTTGCTGAAAGGATGCTGGAACTGGCAAAGGTCAACCGCAACGACGTTGTCTACGATCTGGGTTCAGGTGATGGGCGAATTGTGATTCTGGCGGCGCAAAAGTTCGGCGCGCACGCCGTTGGTGTGGAACTCGATGGAAAGCGGTACGAGCAATCCTCAGAGCGGATTCACGAGCTTGGGCTCGAATCAAAAGCCAGGATCCTCCATGAGGACATGTTCAAGGCGGACATTCACAAGGCCACGGTGGTCACGCTCTATCTGCTGACCAGCGTCAACGAAGAGATCCGGCCCATGCTGGAAAAGCAACTCCGGCCCGGCACACGCGTGGTCTCACACGATTTCCTGATGAATGGCTGGAATGCCGAGAAAAGCGAGGAAGTTACGGCCCAGAACGGCTCGATGCACCGGATTTATCTCTACGTGGTGCCGTAGCCCTTCGGCGCTTTGCGCGGGAAGATTCCGCCTTCCCGCCTTTGTTTTTGACAATCGGCTATTGGCCTCCCCTGAGCCAGGGTTTCTCAATTCCCAGCTGGTGATTTGGCGTGCGCAACCCGGCTGTGAGGCGAAGGTGTTCCCGCGCAACGAGCGAGCCGGAGTTTCTACTTCGACCACGGGCAGGTGGCGTTGGCAAAATCGCTGCGCCCGCACAGCGTGTGATAGATGTAAGATCCCATGCAGAACTTGCCGGCCACCAGAGCAATGAGCGCCACCAGCAGGAAAGCCTCAAACACATAAGCGAGCGTCAGCCAGCCGAAGGCCAGAGAAATGCCCGTTACGGCCATGAATGTTGCAGCCATGCCCTGCGCAAAACGTCGTGGCGCCGGGGCGGGCTCCAGTTTCGGCTTTGATCCCCGCCCGAAGGCCCAGTCGTAGAATCTTTCAAATACATTCAGGCGAGGCAAAACCACATTCCAGACCAAAATCGCTGCCAGGACAAGAAACAGGGTCTGCGACTGGAAAACGATGGCCGTCACCACCAGCAGTCCTAGGATGGAAGGCTG
>JARRJI010000136.1:0-13403 GCA_037379595.1 Acidobacteriota bacterium
CGCAGCAGAACCTTAGTTCGGAATCCCTGGGTGAGCAGGCGCACGGGGATGCGGGCCGCAAGCTCCACCAGCTTGTGATCGAGAAAAGGCACGCGCTCTTCGATGGAGGCTGCCATGGTCATCTGGTCGCCGCGCAGCAGCAGGTTGTCCGGCAGCCAGACCTTGAGATCGGCGTAGAGCATGCGCTTGAGCGGCGGGCGGTCGTGAACCTGCTCGAGATATTCCGCGAACACGCGCGCCGGATGCGCCAGGTCCACCTGGGCAAGGAAATCCGGCGAGAACAGCGCCTCACGCTCCTGCCGGGAAAACGACGCGAACCATGTGGCCGAGCGCTCCGCCTCGTCCGGAATTGAGAGAGCTTCGAGCGCCAGCTTCACGCGCCGCTGGCGATAGGGCAGCCACCGGACAATGGCGCTGGTGACTTCCTGCGGAAAAGCCGAGACCAGCCCGGCCAGCCGGTCGGCGGCATACTTGGGGTAGCCGGCAAAGAGCTCGTCGCTGCCCTCGCCCGCCAGCACCACTTTGACCGTCTCAGCCGCCTTGCGCGACATGCGGTAGAGAGCCACATCGGTAGGCTCCGCCACGGGCTCGTCACGAAAGGCAATCAGCCGCGACAACTCGTCCGCCAGGTCGCGCGGCCGCAGAATCACTTCCGTGTGATCGGTCGCAAAGCGCGTGGCGACCCGCCGCGCGTAAGGCAATTCGCTGAATTGCTCCTCTTCGAATCCCACGGAAAACGTTCGCAGCGGGCGCACGCCCAACTCCGCCATCATGGCGACCACCGCCGTGGAATCGACGCCGCCGCTCAAGAAAACGCCTAATGGGACATCAGAAATCAGCCGTAACCGGACCGACTCCCGCAGAGTCTCCAGAACCTGGCCAGCGTATTCTTCCGCCGCAAGCGGAGTTTCGTCTTCGCCCGGCAGGTCCCAGTAGCGCTCCTGGCGAATCCCGTTGGCGTCGGCAATCAAAAAGTGGCCCGGAAGCAGCTTGCTGACGTTGCGATAAAAAGTGTTCGGCGCGGGCACATAGCGAAAGCCGAAAAAGTCGTAGACGGATTGCGGATCGATTTCGAGCGGCCGGGTGGAAAGCTGGCGCAGCGCGCGCAATTCGGAGGCGAAAGCCAGCCGACCCGGCTCGGCAAGGTAATAGAGCGGCTTCACACCAATGCGGTCGCGTACCAGCAGCAGGCGGCGCTGGCGCTTGTCCCACAAAGCAAATGCAAACATCCCGCGCAGGTGCTCCAGCAGGCCGGTTCCGTACTCTTCGTAGAGGTGGAGAATGACTTCCGTGTCGCTGGCGGTACGGAACTGGTGGCGGCCATCGAGCTGTTGCCGCAGTTCGCGGTAATTGTAAATTTCCCCGTTGAACGCAATCCAGAGGCTTCCGTCTTCATTCGAGAGCGGCTGATGTCCGCCGGGAAGATCGATGATGCTCAGCCGGCGGTTGCCCAGTCCCAATTCGCCATCCAGATAGAAGCCCTCATCGTCAGGCCCGCGATGCGCCATGGCATCGGCAGCACGCTTCAACTGAGCCTGATCGGCCGGCTCACGCGTTCCGAAATTCAGCACTCCGCAAATTCCGCACATTCGTGGTTGTAGAGACGCCCCGGTGGGGCGTCTACCTCCGAAAAATGAGACGTTCCAGCGGAAAGTCTCTACAAATCCAGCGGGAATCCGTCGCTGGTTCCCGCGCCATAGAGCAAATGGTACAACGTCATCGCCATCGGACGAGGATAAGAGCGATGGTCATGCAAGATGCCATAGTCGCCCTCGGAATAGATAAAGCTGCCATCGGCCTTTTGATGAGCGGCCACCTGAGCGTAAGGCCGCTCACTGATCTTGCCGTCCGCAATCAGCCCAAGCCGCACAGCTTCCCCGAGAGCGGCTGCCAGCGCGGCGGTGTAGTAGTCAACTTCCGGCCTTTGGCTGAAGCAGTCTTCGGCGCACGCTCCCGACGGCGTCACTCCCGTTGCCAGAAATCTGGCAAGGCCGGGAAGAATGGCCGCAACTGAGTCCAACGGGCTGAGCCGCTGGCACCAGGCAAGCTTCAAGAACTGGAAAGCGTTGTACTGATAGCACAGGTAATGCTCGCGGCGGCGCTCGTAAGGGCTCTCGACGACATAGGGCAATTCGCCGCTGGGCAACTGGACCTGCCGCACAAAATCCATCATGCCGCTAACGTGTTCAAGATAGCGCTCGTCTCCGGTCGCCCGCCAGAGCCGTGCAAAAACCCAGGCGGCCTCGACGGAATTGTTCGGCACCTTGCCGCGCGGCCGGTCGAAGTAGTTGATGGCCTTGCCCGCTTCGTAGGCCTGAAATCCACTGCGGTCGATCAGGAAGTCGTACCAGCGGACCGCGCCTTCCAGAAATCGTGGTTCCGGTTCGCGCGCATAGGAAGCCAGCAGGCCGATCGCGCCCCAGTTCCCTTCCACGGTGGCAATCAGGTGCCGGCGTTCCGGGAGCGGATAGGCCCAGGTGCCGTCGGCGCGCTGCAGGCGAAGCGTGGCTTCCGTGCTTTCGAGAGCAATGTCGCGAAAGCGCGAATCGCCTTTAACTTCATAAAGCATCCAGTTCGAAAGAATCCAGTAGCCCTGCGTCTGAATAAAGACGTAGTCGTCATGCCAGGGCACGAAGTCACACGCGCTCTTGAGGAAGCGCCAGGCCCGCAGGTTGAAGCGGACCCCGGCGTCGGGACCCCGAAGACAACCGCGGTCATAGTGGCGGCGAAGCAGATATGCGTGCAGGCGCTCAGCCGCGCCAAGAAGTTTTTCACAAGCCGGCATCAGCAAAGCAGTTTAACAGAATAGGCGTGGCCTTTTTCAATCTCACTATCAGGCGGCTTTTGCACGCTCGCCGATCCTGGCGGAAAATCGTATGATCTGTGAAACCGGCACGACACCTGCCAGCCGGCGGTGACCCAGGGCAGCCAGGCCGGCGGAGGCCATGCAACCGCACTCGGAGCAGACGGGCTGGCCGCCAAACTGGCACGGCGTTATGCGCGTGGTCAAATCGGCGGAGACGCAATGGGTCAATTGCGCAAAAACGCATTCGCGCGGTGAGGCGGGGGGTTGCAGGTAATTCTCCAAGACGCCCCGCGGGATGTCCACTTTGGGGAAAAGAGTGCGAAGGCGGGCCAGTTCCTTCGCCAGCGTGACCCGGTCCCCGGGACGCAGGCGCTCCTGGCTCGTATCGCCCTGCTGCGGCGTGTAGAGGCTGAACCAGATTCTCCTGACTTCCGGCCGCGCCGACCAGAAGGCGGCAAACTCTTCCAGATAGCCGGGGCGCTGGACCTGCTGCCGCGTAATCGTGCAGTGGACGGAGATCGTATGCCCGGCGATGTGTTTAAGGATGCGAGAGTAGGTAGCGGGAGCGCGCCGGCGGTTGTGTTCAGGCTCGAGGCCATCAATAGAGACGGCCACGGAAAACTTGGGCAAATCCCTCCAGGCCAGCGGAATCGGACGCACGGCGCTGGTTACCATTTGCACGCCGAGACCCATCACGGCAAGCTGCGGAAGCAAAATATCAAGCTCCCGATAGCGCACCAGCGGCTCGCCCCCGACAATCGAGAGGTGCGCCGGGCGGTAGCGGCGAACCAGGTCGAGCACGCCCGCGACCAATGCCTCGCCGCTTAGGTCGGCAAGCTGGCGCAGCGGCCCCGCCCCGTTCAGATGTTCGGGCTCGTAGGCGTAACAGCCCGGACAGCGCAACGGACACTCGCGGGTGATTTCAATGGAAAGGAACGGCCGGCACCCTTTCAGGAGTCCGCCCCACGCTCGAACAAGGTCGCCAACCAGGAAATTTCTCTCTGCCATGGCCTGCCCCTCGCACCCATGGTCGCACGTCGTATTTCCAGAATAACATCTTCGGTTCCGATGCGGGCAGGCGAATCGCAACGGCTTTTTGCTGAAACAGCGGACAGCGCAGACCTCCGGTCCTGAGGTGCGTGGTTTTTCCGGCAATGGCGCTCGGCCGCGCCAAGAAGTCTTTCACGATCCGGGATCAGGAAAGCGGTTTAACCCAGAATGGCAAGTTCGAGGCCAAAAGGCGACGCGGTTGCGTCCCCGCCGGCCGGGTGACGGAGCCGCATTTTCGCTTGACGTGCCGCTGGCAAAGTGACATAAGAATATGCCGCACAGAGACCCGCGACGCCACAGATCGACCGCAACGAGCCACGGGAACCGCAACCTCAAGGGAGGGCCTTTCATCATGAGCAAGCGGGCGCGGTTATCATCCTTCTTGTCGCATCTGTATTTCTTCCATCAATTCCCAGTAACCCGGCTTCTAACGGCGGGTGTCGGACTGGCTGTATGCCTCAGCGCGACCCTCTCCCTCGCGCAGCAGCGGAGGATGCCACGGGACGAAGATTCGGGAGAAAACGTCCGCCTGCGGCAGGAGTGGTTCTACCAGCAGCGCGCCTATCCGCACAAGCACATTCCACCGGGCGCGCGCATGAAGGCGCTCGAACAACTGCGCCGGATGGAGAGCCAGCAGGGCCGCCGGTTGAAAGAGCAGACGGGCGGCTCGCTTTCGACCGCTCCGGCGACGACCGGCACCACAATGGCGACAGCGCTCTCTTCAACTCCATGGACGCTGATCGGGCCGCAACCGACCACCACGCCGTTCGCCTTCAATCCCGTTTCCGGCCGCGTGACGGCGCTGGCCGTCGATCCGACCAACCCCAAGATCGTCTATCTGGGCGGAGCCGAAGGCGGCGTGTGGAAGAGCACCGACGGTGGCCAGACCTGGACCCCGCTCACCGACAATCAGCCTTCGCTCGCCGTCGGCTCTATCGCCATCGACCCTGAGAACCCACAAACGATCTACGTAGGCACTGGCGAACAGGACTTCGCCAATTACAACTATGCGGGGGCGGGGATTCTGAAATCGACGGACGGCGGGTCGGGCTGGACTCAGGTGAAGAGCGTCTTCGTCGGGCCCTTCGGATCAGATTCGCCTTATTGTGGCGGAGCTTACATCGGTTCGATTGCCGTTGATCCTGGCAACAGCCAGGTCATACTCGCCGCCGCCACCTTCGACTGCAGCCTGGGTTCGGGCATCTATCGCTCGACCGACGGAGGAGCAAGCTGGAGCGAAGTCCTCGGATCGACCCAGACGCCCTACCTGGTCACCAGCCTGGTCTTCGATCCCACCAACGGCAACAACGTTTACGCGGCCGTGGCGGCATCCTCCAGCAGCGACCTGGACGGCATCTGGAAATCCACTAACGCCGGCCTGAATTGGACGCTGGATAACGGTTCCGGCACCAGCCTTTTCCCGGGCTCGAGCGCGGCGCGGATCAGCCTGGCCATCGCTCCCTCCAGTCCTGCGACGCTTTACGCGGGGGCTGCCAGCGCCTCCAGCAACAGCGAGTCCCTGCTGGGCGTCTTCAAGACCACAGACGGAGGCGCCTCGTGGACACAACTGACAACCGCCCCTCAATATTGCAGCCCGCAGGGCAGCACAGGGCAATGCTATTTTGACAACGTTGTGGCCGTCTCGCCTTCTGATCCCAATGCCGTTTTGCTCGGCGGGTCAACGACGATCTCGTCCTCGGGCTACGCGGGCACGCTCTACCTCTCCCTCGATGGCGGATCAAGCTGGACCGACATCACCAAGGACTCCGGCGGCAATGCCATCCATCCCGACATGCACGCTCTTGCCTTCTCGAAGGATGGAACCACGATGTACGTTGGCAACGACGGCGGCGTCTGGAGCACTTCGTTTGGTTCAACCGGCGTTGGAACCTGGACCGACCTGAACCAGTCGCTCGCCCTGACCCAGTTCTACCCCGGAATGTCAATCGATCCGACAGACCCCGACAATGCTTTTGCCGGATCGCAGGACAACGGCATTCAGGAATACAGCGGCAGTCTCGAATGGAACTACGTCGGCTGCGGCGACGGCGGCCAGACCGCTTTCGACTATAGCGACCTGAATACGCTTTACGTCAGTTGTGCGTACACTCCGCCGAATACCAACCCGGACGGAACGCCCGCCGACTTCCTGTTCAAGCTGACCCCTACCACCGCAACCCCGGCCGACAGCGGCATTGACGGCACCGACAACGGGGCCTTCATTCCGCCGCTCACCATGGATCCCTCGAACCCGAACACGCTCTATTTCGGAACTTACCGCATCTATCAAACTACCGACGGCGGTGCCGACTGGACACCAATCTCGGGCGACCTGACGTACATGACCCAGGGGATCCTCTCCACCATCTCGACCATTGCTGTGGCTCCGAGCGATTCCAACACAGTATACGTTGGTACGAATGATGGCAGACTGTGGGTGACAACAAACGCGGCCTTGGGGGAGAGTTGGATTTATACTGCATACGGCACCCCCAACCGGTCGGTGACAGCCATCGTAGTAAACCCGACGAACGCACAAACAGCCTACGCTACGTTCTCCGGGTACTCTGGTTTCAACGGTGACACGCTCGGCCACGTCTTTGAAACAACAAACGGCAGCACCACCTGGACGGACATCAGCGGCAACCTGCCGAACGTCCCCGTGAACGATATCGTGATCGACCCCGATATGCCGGGTACGCTTTACATCGGGACTGATATCGGCGTATTCAGCACCTCCGACGGCGGCACGACCTGGGCACCGATCGGGACCGGACTTCCGGCGGTTGTGATCATGAGCCTGAAGCTGCAGCACGCCACGCGCATTCTGCGCGCCGCCTCCTACGGCCGCAGCGCCTGGGACATCCAGCTTCCGGCGCCGGTCGGGCCAACCGCGGTGCTCTCGACTCCTACGCTCGATTTCGCGCCGCGGCAGGTGGGCACGACGAGTTCGGCCCAAACCGTAACGCTGACCAACAACAGCAGCACGGCGCTGGCGATCAGCAACATTGCGGCAAGCAGCGGTTTTGCCGAGACAAACACCTGCGGCACCAGCCTGGCGGCCGGCGCGAACTGCACCATCAGCGTGACGTTTGCCCCGGCAACATTCGGATCCCAGACCGGAACAGTTACAATCAATGACAATGCCGCGAGCGGAAGCCAGCAGCTTGTCACCCTTCACGGAAGCGCCTTCAGCGGCACGGTCAGCCTTTCTCCGACCAGCCTGGCGTTTGGCAATCAAACTGTTGGCACAACCAGCGCCGCCCAGACCGTAACGCTGACGAACAGCAGCACGGCGCCCCTGACGATCGAGAGTTACGGCGCTTCGCTCCCGTTCGCGATGACTACAGATTGCCCACTCCAGCCCAATACGCTAGCTGGAGGCGCGAGTTGCCATCTTAGCGCGACGTTCTCTCCATCCGACATAGGCGACATAGGTCAGGTCGTGGGACAGGTTTCTATTACGGATAGCGCCGAGGACAGCCCACAGACCATTCCTGTAACCGGTACCGGCACTGGGCCGCTGGTGAGCCTGTCTCCTCAACCCCTCGTGTTCGGCAACCAGGAGGTAGGAACCACAAGTGCCGCACAAACGGCTACACTCACCAATACAGGCAACGCCGACTTAACCATCACCGGCATCATCACGGGCACGGGGCCCTTCACCCCTTCCGATGATTGTCCTCGTGCTCCTTCCACGATTCCACCCGGCGCCACGTGCACCATCAGTGTCGCTTTTGCGCCAACCACATGGGGTCAGGCTGTCGGCTCGATCGAAATCGACGACAACACACTCTCCGGAGCCCAATATTTGTACACGCAGGGCTACGCCTACAGCGGCACGCCGGCGGTTTCGCCAGCCAGTCTGAACTTTGTTGCAGCCATGGGAACGACAAGCAACCCCCAAACCGTGACGCTGACAGATTCGGCGAGTTCGCCTCTTTACATCACCTCGATCTCAAGCGGTCGTCCTGCACGCTTTATTGTCACCAACAAGAGCTGCCCGCTCTCGCCTTCCGCGCTGGCTGCCGGGGCCAATTGCACCGTCAGCGTTGCCTTCAGTCCTTCTTACGTGGGCCTCCTGGACGATAATCTTCTTGTCGACACCAGCGGCGTCCCGGGCACAGCGACGGTGGCTCTTTCCGGAAGGACGCCAAACCCTGACTTCACCCTGACCGTGGCCAATGGAACATCGTCCACAGCTAGCGTCACAGCGGGTGGAAGCGCGAATTATTCAGTGACGGCAACACCCGTGGAAGGATTCAACCAGGCCGTTTCCCTGAGCTGCTCGGGAGCGCCTTGGCTTGCGACGTGTACCGTCTCTCCAAATTCGGTAACGCTGGACGGTACAGATGCGCAGAACGTAAAAGTCACGGTCACGACGACGGCGCCAGGCCTTGTGCCGCCGGGGCCGAATGGCGGCCCGCCGGGGCCTGGTGGTTCCGCGGCCCATGATTGGTGGATTGCACTGCTGATGCTGACGGCCTTGCTTGCCCTGGCATTTGAACGGCGGCGGCGCAGTGTTCTGCTGGCAGGTGCGGTTCTACTGGCTGCGATTGCCTTGAGCTGCGGCGGAGGTAGTGGAGGTGGTGGTGGTGGCAACTCATCGCCGGGCACGTCGGCAGGGACCTACACGCTGACGGTCACAGGAACCTCCGGCAGCTTGACACGCAAGGCCACCGTAACGCTTGCCTTCCGGCTTTTGCCTCTTGCCTTCACCGCAGAGAGCCGTGGCGCCAGGTTTCAGCCGGGCAAACGCACCGCGTCCCAATCACACCCATCGCGAGAACCGCGAAGCAGCACCCGCGAATGGCGGCCTCGGCATGCCTTCCCTGCCGTGGGTTCGCCGGTTGAGGTAGTAAGGAGTCCACGGGACACCGTCGGTGCCGCGGCCAGCCGCTCCCTCAGCCCCCAATATTGAAATTCAGTTGAATAAAGTCCTGCACGCGATAGCCGCTGTCGACCAGGACGACGTTCCCGCCAAACAGGAAATAGTGGCAGCGCGGAGGGGGTGGCGGCAACACGCGCAGCATCACCACGGGCAGCGGACGGCAATATCGCCGGTAGCGCGGCCCGAGGACGCGCCCGTAACCCAGAGCCAGGCCGCGCGGCACGGGCCTCCGGAACCAGCGCTCATGCCGGTGCGCCCGGTAATAGCGCACCAACTCGCGGCGGTCAACTTCATCAAAGCGGTAGCGTCCTCTGCGGTCGCGCTCCCATCCCCGGTGCCGGCCGTGATCCCAATGCTCGTGGCGGCCGTGTCCTCGGTCATGATCTTTCTTTTCTTTGTCGCGATGGTGGCCGTGGCCCTCGAACGGAGGGTTCGGTCGCGCCCAACACGTGGATGCACCCGGTCCGAACGCTACGCCCGCGCCAACCAGCAGAACCATCAACCATCGCCAGAATTTCTTCATCATCTGTCTCTCCTTTGCCCGCCATCGACAGCCCCTTCCGAACAAGGGGAACAGTGAGTGGCTAAGGCACATCACTCGGGAGCAAAAACTCCCGTCCCCTCCCCACGTGCCCACTCTTCCATCAAGGTTTATAACTGTCAAAGAACGATCGTTCTAAGACTATGGCACCATGCGGGGGGAGGGACATGCGAGGTCGTCAGACCTGCTGCCTGGCAGTCGTTGAGGAACGCCAATGGGCAGGCTGTTCGCAGCACCGGGCTTCGGCCCGGCAAGTGCCCGCCCTTCAATCAGTTGCATCGTAAGAACCGCGATGTGCTCGCCGGCCCTCCGCCTTCCAACCGGAATTCTCTGCCCCGGCTTGTGCCTTCAGAGTTCATCCGAGGATGTGCGGAAGGTGGTAGACTTGTCCGGCTCTTTCGAGAGAGCCAAACGATTCGGGCAGGGAGAGATTCGCTATGACCGACACAGAACTTGCACGGCGGCTGGAAAAGCTGGAGCGCGACAACCGGCGTCTGAAACGCCTGTCCGGTGCAGGTCTTGCGCTGATCGTAACGGCCGCTGTTGCTTATGCGGTTTCATGCTCTTCAACTCCAAAAACGGTTGATATAAGGTCCAGCTCCGGAAAGATTACGGCGCGCGAGTTCGACGTGGTGGACAGCTCGGGGAAAGTACGGGCTCAGATTGCCGTGAACTGCACCGCTGCCGCCGGCTGCCAACCGCAAATTCAATTGTTCGACCAGAACGGCCAACCGCGCACCTCCATCAGCGCCGGCAAGCTGACCGTTTCCGGCGGGAAGGAAGAGGCGTCCCTGCTGGGCGGCCACCTGCAATTCCGTGCCGGTCCCAAAGGGGGTTCGCCGCGCGTAACCGCCGAACTTGGAAGCGGCTCCGCCGGCGGCGGTCTGCTGTCACTCTCCGGCAGCGGCACCAGTTCCATCCGTGTCGATTCAAATTCCCCCGGTGTTGAGATCGAGGACTCCCAGGGCTACATCATGAATCTGGGAGCCGTCGACTTGACCACCGTCAACTCAGGCCAGACATCCCCGACAACGGCCGATTCGATCGTGATGTTCGCCAATGACAAGGAACACCATCTGATCTGGCGCGTTCCATAGGCAAGGCGGAGCCACCCTCGGTGCTGAATCCCTGGCGCTCTGGCGGAGCCACCCGCTAGCGCCCGACCGGGAGCTGCGCCGGTTGCTCGAGCCGGAACTCGATCAGGGATTCGCTGGGGATCACTGCCTTCTGGCCCTTCCTGGAACCGGCCATCGCTGTTCCCGTAACGCCTCCGATAGCTGCGCCAATGCCGGCTCCCTTTCCTCCTCCGGCAATTGCGCCGATGGCCGCGCCCAATCCTGCACCGCCGAAAACCTTTTTCGCTGTTTTTGATCCTTCACCCTTGCCCTTGACGTCATACAGGCTCGTCAACAGCGGATAGGCGTTGCCATTGATAACGATGTCCGTCAACTCGAGAGACAGCTCAGATTGTCCTTTATACCTGCCGGCCGACTTGGCCTCCATCAGGCGTCCGTAAACCCTGGCGCCGCGGGGCGCCACAACCTTGCCTTCAGCCTGCAGGTTGGTTTCGAGGGTGGCCTCAAAGCGGTAACCCGCTTTCTGCTTGCTCGAGTCGATGGAATCGACGGTTCGGACGAGGATTCGCGTTCCTGCGGGAACCGTGACTGTTGTTTGGCCTTGCGCGGCTCCGGCTGCCGGGTGCGCGGAGAGCGCTGCAGTCCGAAAACCCTGGCCTGGAATCGGATGCGCAGACATCATCCCCACCAGCAGGATCGCCGCCCCAATCAATGAGTTTCGCATTTGAATGCCTCCTGTCCCTTAAATTTACGAGCCCGATCCGACGATGGGCAGCGCCGAAGCGATTTGCAGATCAATGATGTGCAGCAACTGGCTTTCGACCTGGACGAAGCGCGCCGCCGTGACTCCTCCCAAGGCCTGCTTCACGCGTTCGTAGGTTTTCTCCAGAAGCTCCGAGCGCTGCTTTTGATAGGCCATGGCGTTTTTGATCAACTCGTCCGCCTTTTCATCCGTCATATCGTTGTAGCTGCGGGCGTATTCCCTGATATTCGCAACTCTCTGGTCACTCAACTTGTTCAGGGCAGCCTCGTAGTCGCTATAGATTGGCCAGAACTTCGCTGCATCGGCCGCGCTCAGCACCATGACGGATCCCATGATCTCGGCCTTCTGCTGCTGCACGTCGCCGCGCAGCAGTTCGATATACGCCTTGATATTCGTCTCCTGCGGATCCGTTGTGGCCGATGCGGCCGGGGTTTGGGCCGTGGTTTGAGTTTGTGCCGCGGCCGGGAACGCAACAAGCACCGGCAGCACAAACAGGGTTACGAGCAAGGCTCGATTGAATGGTTTCATCTTGTTTCATCCTTTCTGTTTCCCCTCAAAGTGAGGAAGAAGATAGATGCCATAAGAATGTGATGGACCCCTTCATTGCGATTTCCCGATAAGACGGTCTCCCTCAGGCACGCGTCTCGGTCAGGCGGCGGGCATCGTGCTGCCACGCGGAGCCGGGTCAGACCGGCGCGGAAATTATCCCGGGCAAGAACGTCCCGCCCCGGCGGCAACCGTCCTCGCGAACCGAATAAATGGCTCTGCCACCACCGCGAGGGGTGGGCCCTCAGTTGCCCGGGTACCCGGTCACTCCCTGTTCTCAGCCGGATAGAACGATCCTCTCCACCCACCACTTTCCACTCTACGAGCGCCGGCCAAGGGTGAACACTGTCAGTTTTTACAGGGGTGAAGATAGTTCCCGCCAAGACAGGCGGGCGGCGTTGCCCCGCTTCGGGCGGCCTTGTTCCTCACGCACCCCTTGCAGCCTTCCCTTCCTTGGCATATGATGGCCTTCAATCCCCGGGAAAATTCAAAAACAGCCGTCGGCGGTCTCTACCGCATGCAGGGAGGAACTATGAAACGCAGATCTCTGATTTTGAATCTGGTTCTCGTGCTTCTTTGTGCGCCCATCCTTTCAGCGCAGGACTGGGCTCGGGCAAAAGTAGACAAATCCCCTCGGCACCGCGAGTGGGTAACCGTGAAGCACGACAGCCGCAGCGTGGAAACGTTCGTGGTCTATCCCCAGGTCAGCAACAAGCGCCCCGTGGTCCTGATCATTCACGAAATCTTCGGCATGACGGATTGGGTACAGGATCTCGCCGACCAGGTCGCCGCAGCCGGCTACATTGCCGCGGCTCCCGATCTGCTTTCCGGCATGGCGCCGAACGGCGGCCGAAGTTCCGCCTTTTCCCGCAGCCAGGCCGTCGAGGCGGTCAGCCACCTCAATCCGGACCAGATAACCCGCGACCTCAACGCCGTCGCCGACTATGCGCTGAAGATTCCTTCCGCGAACGGCAAGCTCTACGTGGCCGGATTCTGCTGGGGCGGCACGCAAAGCTTCCGTTTTGCCACCAACCGCTCCGATCTCTCCGCCGCTTTTGTCTTCTACGGATCACCGCCGCCGGCTGCCGCCATGGCGCGCATCAACGCTCCGGTGTACGGATTTTACGGCGGGAATGACGAACGGATCGGAGCCACGATTCCCACCGCGCGCGAAAACATGAAAGCTGCAGGGAAGGTCTATGAACCCGTGACCTACAAGGGGGCGGGCCACGGCTTCATGCGTGCGGGCGAAGCCCCGGACGCCAGCGCGGCCAACAAAAAGGCTCGTGACGAAGCGTGGGCGCGCTGGAAGCGCATCCTCGCGCGCGGCCACTAGATCGTTGTAGAGCGTGTGGCGCGGACCCCCATTATAGAAGGTCCACGGTTCTTCTTCGGGAAATCGCAGAGGATAAGAATCGGCCTTTGCGCCAGCCTGGGTAGATAATTTTCATCGCCCTCTCTCTTGGGGAGAGGGTGCCCCGACCCGTCGGGACGGGCGAGGGGTCCTTTCCGCCTTCCGCCGTCTGCCTTCTCCCCGCAAGTGCCTTCCGTGCCGCGGGCTTGCCGGTCGTGCTCTGCAAAGGCACACAACCGGTGCTGCGGCACCCGCTACGGGCTCAGAGAGACGGTTTGAAAGCGGTCCAATAGGCTTCGATTTCCTCCAGCCGCTTATTCTTTGTTTCCGGCACGTAGCGCCATGTGAAGGCCCCCTGCGCCAGTGACATGACCAT
>JARRJI010000137.1:0-8491 GCA_037379595.1 Acidobacteriota bacterium
GACCTGAACGGCGTGATCAAAGAGGCCGCGGACCTTTCGCTCGGGCTGGGCGAGAATCTCGGGCGGCACATCGACGCCAGCGATTTTCCCCACAAGGACGTCAGCATCTTTGCCGCAGCCTACCGCCGCTCGATTCCGGTCACGGTCCACGCGGGTGTCGGTTATGACATTATCCACGAACATCCCAACTGCGACGGCGCGGCTCTGGGCGCAGCCAGTTATCGCGACTTCCTGATTTTCACCCGAACCGTGGAGAGCCTGGAAGACGGCGTCATGCTCGATTTCGGTTCGGCCATTATGGGACCGGAAGTTTACCTGAAAGCTCTCGCGATGGCGCGCAAC
Source organism: Acidobacteriota bacterium (assembly GCA_037379595.1). Classification (GTDB taxonomy): domain Bacteria; phylum Acidobacteriota; class Terriglobia; order UBA7540; family UBA7540; genus SCRD01. The sequence continues at coordinate 343 of JARRJI010000137.1, forward strand.
GTGGCGCGGCAGCAGGGTCGGTCGATCAAACATTTCACCACGGCGGTGTTTGACCTTGTTCCGATTGCGGGGGATATCCACCACGAGCTACCCAAGACCGATCCCCGCTACTATTTCCGCCCGCACAAGACCATTCTGGTCCGGACTGTCGCCGACGGCGGCGAAAGTTTCTATTTGCGCGGCGATCCTCGCGCCACCCTTCCAGCGCTGCGGCGTGCTTTGCTGGAGGCCGAATGAACACACCCGAAATCCTCTCAGGTTTTCAAAGGCTCAAGGCCCTGGTGATCGGCGACATCTGTCTGGACCGCTGGTGCACCTACGATCCCGCAACCTCCGAGCCTTCCCGCGAGACGGGGATTCCGCGCCTGGGGGTAGTTTCGACACAGGCAACTCCGGGCGGAGGCGGAACGGTGGCCAACAACCTGGCCGCCCTGGGCACAGGACAAGTCGCGGTGATGGGAGCCCGCGGTGATGACGCTTTCGGGTTTGAACTGGAACGGGCGCTCGCCGGGCGTGGCATCGCGGCGGACCGCATGGTCCAGGTTCAGAACTGGCAAACGTTCACTTACACCAAGCTGCTGAACAGCCAGACCGGCGATGAAGATCAGCCTCGCGTGGACTTCATTTCCACCCGGCCCCTGCCCAGGGAGGCGGAACAGCACGTGATCGACAACCTTGTCAGAGCCATTCCCGCCTTCGACGTCATCCTCATTGCCGATCAGGCAGAAACGAATGCCGGAGGGGTCGTCACTCCCGCTGTGCGCGAGTGCCTCATCGATCTGGCGGTGAAATATCCGCAAAAGGTTTTCCTCGCCGATTCCCGCAAACGGGTCCATCTGTTTCGCAAAGTGATCCTGAAGCCGAATCGTGACGAAGCCGAAGCCGCCAGCTTGAGCCTGCTCGGAGAGGTCGACTTCCCCGCCCTGCGGCGGAAGCTGGAGACCAGGGTCCTGATCGTAACTCACGGCCCCAAAGGCGCTCTCGTCATCGAGGACGGCAAGAAAACCTGGTCGGAAACACGCCATGTTGAAAAGCCCGTCGACATCTGCGGCGCCGGAGACAGCTTTGCCGCGGCCTGCGCCCTGGCCATGGCCGTCACCAGCGATCCTGTTGCCTCGGCACGCCTGGGCAACCTCGCAGCTTCCGTCACCATTATGAAAAAGGGTACGGGCACCGCCTCACCCGAAGAAATTCTCTCTGCCGAAAGAACTCTTTCCGCGTAAATTGGTTCGCACACCGGCCACCAGTCAGGCAAACGCCCGGATTTTCTCTTGACAGATTATGAGCATATGTTCATAATGAACTTGATTGAAAAGGAGCATCGCCATCATGGCAAGGCCATTCTGCTGTCGCCAGGTCGCCAGTGAACCGGAAAGCAATTACTTCAAACCCCGCGGTATTCCGCTGTCGTCTCTCGAAGAAGTCACCATGACCGTGGACGAGTTTGAAGCCATCCGCCTGGCGGACCTCGAGGGGCTTTATCAGGAACAGGCCGCCGAGCGCATGGGCATCTCACGCCCAACGTTCGGCCGGATCGTCGAATCAGCCCACAGGAAAGTGGCAGACGCGCTGGTGAACGGCAAGGCCTTGAAGATCGAAGGAGGTGAAGTCAAGATGCTCGGACAAAGATTGTTTCGTTGTAACGACTGCCGGCACTCCTGGAGCGTTCCGTACGGCACAGGACGGCCCGCAGAGTGCCCCCAGTGCAAGAGCGCCAACATCTGCCGCGCCGCCGAAGAGCACGGATTCGGCCGGGGACGCGGAAGAGGATTCGGCCAGGGGCGCGGAAGAGGAATGCAACGCGGCCGTTGCCGCAGGCATAGAGGACAAAGAGGAACGGAAGGAGAATAGGAAACATGAGAATTGCGGTAGCATCGCAGGACGGAGAATCCATTTCGGCACATTTCGGGCGCTGTGCGTCCTTCATCATCTTTGACGCGGAGGACGGGACCGTCCTGCGGAAAGAACTGCGGCAGAACACGCACGCATCACACGGCGTGGGTAACTGCCACGTCGCCGGGCACGGCGATCAGCCACACAGCCACGCTGCCCTGGTCCAGGTCCTCCACGATTGCCAGGCAGCCTTGTGCTACGGCATGGGCTGCAGAGCAGCCGATGATCTGAGGCAAAACGGCATCCAGCCCGTCATTGTCGACCGGAAGCGCTCGCCCGAAGAGGCCGTAGCCCTATACGTCGAAGGGAAACTGCCCGCGGCGAACCGCGAATTCTGCGCGGGACACCACCCGCATCAGCATTAGTGCGACAGGCGTGCGGGGCAACGCTCGGCAAGCGTCGAGTACAAAATTGCCAGCGTTCCCCCGCTGGCGCTTTTCCCGCTGTAATTGGCCGGCACCAAAAGCCAGCGCACATCACTGTTAGCCGGAGACAAAGCGGTAGAGGCCCTTCCGCCATTCCGATCTGTCTACGGATTGGACGTACCTAGCTCCAAATAATCCGACTCTGTCACTTTTGTAGGCTCTGTCAGAGCCTTCAGCGTGCCGAGATCGAAGTCCTTGTAGAAATCCCGGCAGAACATATCCGGCACCCGGTTGGATGTGACCGGCTTATCAAGGATATAGCTGAGGCTACGCATGCCCTGGTGGATGGTGATGCTCTTGAACAGGTGCGGCTCCAGCGCTCCCGCCACCAGCGAGACCACCTGCATGCGAAGCCCTGAACTCTCGAGCCTGATCTGCGAAGGGTGCCACTGCTTCCGGGCCCAGTGCGTGATCCCGGTCAGTTGTGCCGCCTCGAGGCCCAGCGGCGGTGCACCCACAGCCTGCATCATATAGCCGAAACTGTCCACATCGCGCTCTTCGGGATTGTCGTCGCCGGTAAAGAGGACCGAGAGTACGAGCACCTGCTCGCCGCGATCGATGCGGTCAGCGACTTCTGGATAGTGGTCCCAGACTTCCCGGTCCGCGCCTTTGCAACCGGCGTCGTTCACGATGACGGTCATGGGCGCGTCATCGGGTGTCCAGGTGGACTTTGCCCAGACCCCGGTGGCGCTCAAGCCGTTGCTGAGGGTAAAGCGGAACGAAATCGACTCAATGGTGCTGTGGTTGGTGTCCGCCACGTACCACGGATGCACAACCGTGACGGGCCGGTAATGAACAACCTTGATGAGCCGGGCCCGTTCAGATTTGGCCCATGCAGTTCTGGCTGCAGGGTCACTTGGGACTTCTGGGTGATGGATTTTGGAGGCGAACTGTTTGGCAAGCCCGAGGATGGTCAGATTATCCGCCGGAACCCCCGCGGCCAATTGGCTGTAAGTATTGACGTCCTGGTCCACCGGAATCTCGTCGGGTTTGGCTGGAAGGTGGAACCATTTGGAGAGAAACCGGTAGGCCTGCTGACGGTTATCCCGCGCGTAGTTATGAGCCGAAACCTGCGTGTCCTCGTGAAACTGGAGGGCATCCTCCTTGCCGTAGAGGCGGAAGAAAGGCCTGACCGCGTCGTAAATGTCGGGCTTGACCAGAGGGGCGCGGAAGCAGCATGAGTCCTCAGCGTTGTTGATTTCAAGCGTCGGCTTTGGCGCGCGCAAGGCGACCAACGTCTGGTAGCCCTGTCCATCCAGCAAGTCCGGCGGGAGCTGTTCATAATCGCCCGGCTCGCCTGGAATCCGCTCAAACCTTCCCCGGAGCGATGCAAAGCCCGCCACGGGGATGGAAACCTGAACCCGCGGATCAAGCGAGCTGAGCATGATGGTCTGCCAGCCGCCGCCCGACAATCCGGTCACCGCGATGCGGTTCCTGTCCACATGCGGATCGTCATACAGGTAGTCGAGTCCCCGGCGCATTGCCAGGTAGAACAAACCCACGCCGCTCACGCCAACCAGGTCAAGGTCCGATCCCAAATAATGTTCATTCCCTTTCATCCGCAGTTCGCCCATATCAATAAAGGCCATGCTCAAGGCGACCATGCCGCGCAGAGCTTCGTTGATGCATAGTTTCTGCTCGAACAGCATCGACTTGCCAGTCGAGAAATGGCCCAGAACATCGAGCACCGCCGGGACCTTGCCTTCCAGGCGTGCGGGTTCGTACAGGACAGCCGTGGAGTAGAAGCCCGGAACAACTTCGTACCGGAACTTCTCGGCCCGGTATCCGGCTCCGGCGGGCACGGGAACAGTTCCCATGTCTTCGAACTTGGGCGGAGAATCCACCCAGGCCTTCGGCCATCCGTGGTAAATGACGTCGTTCAAAACGTGCTGGCGGATTCGCTGCGCTTCCGCCGTCCATTGCTCCGCGCTCACGGGATGAGGAAGTTTGGGCGCCCGATTCATCAGAAACTGCTGCATCTGATAAGTGACAACCCCGGCGGACTGCAGGCGTTTCGGCAAGAACCCGTTCACCATCCCTTGGGTGCTCTGAGCCATGGCAACCGCACTTGCCAGAAGGATGAACAACGGCAAAAGCAATTTTGATCTCATAGATTCTCCGGTGTCAGGTTGAACTTTGTTGATCAAAAGGAAGACATCCCCGGGCCTTGAGCAAAAACCTTCGACTTTGTCGGAGAATTTGACCCGGCGACCGTGAAAGCATAGCGCAATTCAACGGACGGTTCCACCCGGCCGAACAGCCCGGGCAAGAATCTTCTCACCGCAGCACGGTGGGTGAGCTTTCCCCAATCCCGCTTCCATCCAGGGGTGGCAGGTCCGGAAGGATTTCACCTGTCGAGAATGTGCTTTTGCCTCAAGTCATCCTGCAAGCTGTTCAATTGCTCTTCGACATCCTGAAGCCGCAGTTTTAGCAGAGTGATCTGGCCTTCCAGATCCGAGAGAATCGAATCAGTCTTGCGGCGAAACCACGCCCATCCCGCCGTCGCCACGAGAAAGACAAGAGCCAATGTGTAGAGAGACTGGTACACGGTAATCGGCTCCGGAATTTTATGGGATTTTGTCTATACGCCGCACGATACTAGGCTGGGCTTTGCGTGTCAACAGCGAACATTATTCTGGCACAGGAGGTGCGTGCGGAAGTCCAAGCTGAGTTCGGAAGAATCAGAGACCCACTTCGCTGGGTGACGGGGCAATGCGCAAGAGCGCCCGCAGGCGGCCCACCAGGTCATTGATCAGGCGGCTTCGGCGAATCTGAAGCAGAAAGTAACGTTCGACCAAATCGAGGGTATCACGGTCGTCGACCTCGCCGGTTATCACCAGGACTCTTCCAATAAGGCTGGGCCGTATTTCATGGATTCCGGAAACCACATCTTCCGGAGGAAGGTTAGAACTTCGCAAGTCGAGAAGGACCGCATCATAGTCCTTGCGGTCGACCATGGCCAGTGCCTGCTGTCCATTGGCTGCCAATTCGCCCCGGCAGCCCAGCTTGTCCATCAGGACGCGAAGGAGGTCGCTGGCCGCCGGTTCGCCCTCAATCAGTAGAACTTTCCGATTCTGGGATGCAGATGTCATGGTCGGTTCTGCCCAAAGCCTACTCTCAGCCTCAGGATTAGCGGCTTAGCGCCATGCTGTCAGCGCTTAGAGGGCTCACCCTTTCACCTGCCAGATTTGCAAAATGCTGAAGAATGGCAGTGAGTTTCAAAACAGATTGTCTCTCGCGGAATTGGAAAGCGTGACGGAGCGGCAACCAGAAAAGCAGCACGCGAAAATAAGCTATAAGAAGTTTCTCCTGCCATGAAAAGTGTCGCCGCTTCGGATTACCGTTCTTAACCAGGTAGGTCAGAGTGAGGAAATCGCACTCCAGGGCTGGTCGTATTTGCGAGTATTCCATGGGAGCATGGTCTGACAGCATTTGGCGCAGGCGAGGAAACTCCAGGTCGATAGCGTTGAGGACGTCCTGAAAATACGGCCGGCTGAACTCACGCCGAAGAATCGTTTCGCACAGCGTCTGGATATAGAAGAAGAACATTGCTGTTGACAGGATCAGGATGGCGATAGCTGTAATCATAAGCGACTCATGCACGTTCCAGAATGATTTCTCTCAAAACCGTGCCTATCGTATCCGGCGGCGGCACGGGGCGCAATGCCTCCTTAGTACCATGTACTGGTCTGCTAATAGACCTTGAGGAAAGCCAGCCTCGCCGCTCGTCAGAAGTCTAGTACAAGGCCAAGGGAACCTGGACATAAAGCGAAGTCACCAAGTGCGCAATCAAGACCCGTTCGACTGAAATCATCCCGGGAGGGGTTGTTGAACTGGTACCGGAAAGGAACGCGATTAGCACGTTGAGGAATCTGTTGAAAGAATCGGCCACCAGCGGGGCGAGCTTACAGTCTGGACTCGATTCGCTTGTGAACGACCATTTTGATCCCGTGCCTGGGCCGCAAGGTGAGCGAAGGCAGGATCTCGACACGGGCATCCGGCGATAACTCAAGGCGGAACCGCCTGGCAATAGTGGCCAGCAGGAGCACGGCCTCCATCGTGGCGAATGAAGCGCCAATGCATTTTCGAGGTCCGCCCCCAAACGGGAAATAAGCGAAGCGCGGAAGGTTGCCGTTCTGCATGGACTCGTCTTCCCATCGCTCAGGCCTGAAGCGCTCAGGCTCCGGGAAAAATCGGGCGTCCCGATGGACAATCCACTGCATCAGAAAAACCGTGGTTCCGGCCGGAAGGCGATAATCACCAATTTCGAAATCGGCCAGAGCTTTCCGTCCGATCCCCCATGCCGGTGGATAGAGCCGCATGGATTCTTTGATCACCCAATCCGTGTAACGCAGGCGCGGGATATCGGCCACCGTTGGCCGGCGTTCGCCCAGCACTTCACGGAGTTCATGGTGAAGCTTGGCCTCAACTTCCGGGTGCTGGGCCAGCAGATACCACGTCCAGGAGAGCGCAACCGCCGTCGTTTCGTGCCCAGCAAGAAGAAGCGTCATCATTTCATCGCGCAGTTCGCGGTCGCTCACCGAACTTCCGTCCTCGTGACGCATACCCAGCAAGCTGCCAAGCAAATCGTGCGAATCACCGGGATTCGAACGCCGCTCATTTATGATGGAATAGAAGACCTCGTCCAACAGCCGGATTCCCCGGCGCAAGCGAAAACCAACAGGAAGGGGCGTGAATTCCGGCAGGACAAAAGAGAGGTTCGCATGCCAGGTGAATTCCTCCATCATAAACCGCAGACCCTCTGCAACATCGGGAGCTTTGTCTAAAACGCTGGTGCCAAAAAGAGACTGGGTCACAATTTCCAGCGTGAGGTGGGTCATGTCCCTGTGAACGTCATGCGACTCGCCATCTTTCCACCCATCGAGCATCTGCGTCGCGCATTCCACCATCACGTCTCCGTAACTGACAATGTTTTCGTGATTGAAGGCCGGCTGCACCACCCTTCTTTGCCGGCGCCAGACTTCCCCCTCGGCGGTCAGGAGCCCCTCGCCCATAACGCGCACAAGCACGCGGTAATCGCGCGACTTCACAAAGTTGGATTGGTTCGTGACCAGCACCTGTTCAATGTAATCAGGATGAGAAAGAAGGCAGATGGGGAGATTGAAAAACCTGAAGAAAACGGCGTCGCCGTACTTGCGGGAACAGGAAGTGAGGAAACCCATCCAGTCGCGGGCGAGCTCCCGCGCGTTGCCCACAACGAACCGGCCCTTGGGACCCGGCGGCAGCTTTGAGGACAGCGAGTTTCTTTGTGCTGTTGCTCGTGTCACGATAGTTCTATTCTAGCCCCAGACACGTTGAATCATTTCGAAGCAGTGTTGCTTCCGTCGCGTCGCCACAAACTTCTGCAAAGGCCCGTTCACGCCAGCTCTAGAATTGCACCGGTCCAAGTGTGATTGTGTGGCATTGTGAAATCACAAAGGATCGCTGACTCCGGAGAGAGTGAGGCCGGGCAGCACCCCCAGGAACGTATGCTTCTCGTGCAGGGCCGCCATGTTCGACCTGACAATGTGGTGCGCTTGTCCCGGAGACGACAACAGACGTTGGGAGAGCCTCGGGAAAAAACATAGATTTAGCGCGCCAGAGCAAATATTCGCCCTTGTTTCGCCTCCCATGAATGGACATAATAGACGGAGTTTTGTCGCGTTTGAGAGGGATGATGGGATCGTTTCCGACGTTGAGAAGGCAGTGGATCGGAGCCAGCGAGTCGCAGCGTATTGAGCGCATTCTTGCGGCCACAAGGGCTTTTCTGGCACTTGCCTCGTTGTTCATCATCTGGATCGATCCGACGGAACCTCGTCATTATGCCTCGA
>JARRJI010000138.1:0-8383 GCA_037379595.1 Acidobacteriota bacterium
CTGTCCTCAGCGCCGAAAATGCGCCGGTGGGGACACCGGCGCTACAGCAGCCGTCGTCACTTTGATTTGTAATTCTCATTAGAAGGCCCACGGTCAGGAAATCACTGAGCGCGGCTATCGGCCCTGGGGGGCGGCGCCCCGACAGTTTGCCGCGCTGTCCACATCCTTTTATGGGTCAAAGCGCACGCGTGCAGCCATCCTTAAACCGTGAGCGGGGTGCGCGCTTGACAGTTGAAAGGCCCGTGCTCATACTTGACGCGTGCCAGTCCGAAACGAGAGATTGAGAAGCGTGCTGCTCCTGATTGCAGCGGGCGGCCTGGCGGCGCTCGCGGCAAGCGGACTTGCGGCACAGAAGCCGTCGTCCGCAGCGGGCAAGGCAGGAAAAGGCCGGGCTTTCCAGTTGCGCGTTGAGCGGAACGTCGTGCTGGTGCGAGTGGTGGTGCTGGATTCGCACGGCAAGGCCGTTCCGGGGCTCACCCGAAAAGACTTTCTCCTTTTTGACAACGGCAAGCGGCAGACGATCAGCGGGTTTATGACTCGAGGCGGGAGCGCGCCTGCGCCTGCCCCGGCAACCGCGGCGCCGGCTGCTCCAGCGGCTTCAGCCGCACCCGCCGCTCGGGTTGCTTCAGCGACGCCAGCCGCTCCGGCCGCGATCCCCAACCAGTTTGTGGCGCTCTACTATGACGACCTGTGGATGCCGTTTTCGAACGTGGTTTTCACTCGCAACGCCGCCGAGCGGTATCTGAAGACCGAGCTGAAGCCGGCGGCCCGCGTCGGCCTTTTCACCTCTTCCGGCCGCGACCAAGTGGACTTTACGGCCAATCGCCAGAAGCTGGAGCAGGCGCTCGTGAAATTGCAGCCGCGTTCGATGGAAGGTCCGGCGGGATCGGCGTGCCCACCGCTTACCGACTACGAAGCGTATCTGATCAACCACGAGGACGTTCCCATTGGACAGTCGCCTATCGCGGGTCCGGGGCGCGGCGGCAGCAACGAATTCGTCGTAGCCTCCAGCCTGCCGGAAACTCCCTCGGCCTTGGCCCTGGCTACCGAGGAGGTGATCCAATGCGAGTGCGGTGGGGATGTGAGCCACTGCCGAAACCCTGCCGGTCGAGCCAAGGCGGCGGCGCGGCTGCGCTGGGATCAGGCAGAACATCAGGTGCGCGTCTCGCTGGAGGGCCTGAATCGCCTGGTCGAGCGCATGGCACAGATGCCGGGGCGGCGAACCATTCTCTATATCTCGCCGGGTTTTGTGGATATGACCCTATTGTCGGACCTGAGCGACATCATTGACCGCGCCGTGCGGGAAGGTGTGGTGATCAACGGGCTCGATTCAAGCGGGCTGCGGGCGGAGGCCCCCGGAGGCAATGCCAGCGATAATTCCCGCGTGCTGCCCATTGCGTTCGAAGCCATGCGCGTTCAGATTCAGAGGAACGGCGACCAGCAGCAGTCGGACGTGCTGGCGGAATTGGCCAACGGCACGGGCGGAATCTTCTTCCATAACAACAACGACTACGACCAGGGATTTCGGGAGGCGGGCGGCTTGCCGAAGCTTGCCTATGTGCTGGAGTTTTCGCCCTCGAACCTGAAGAACAACGGGGCTTACCATCACCTGAAAGTCAAACTGGCGTCCACGGCGAAGCGGCACGGATTCAGGATCGAGGCGCGCAAGGGTTATTACGCTCCGCGGAAAGCCGCGAGCTCCGCTGCCCAGGCGAAACAGCAAATCCACCATGCCGTCTTTTCCAGGAACGAATCGCAGGGTTTGCCGTTGAAGGTGAAAACCAGCTTCAAAAAAGCGGGCGGCGGCAAGGCCGACTTGACGGTCACACTGCATCTGGGCGCGGACGAACTCAATTTCACGAAAGAGGGCGACCGCTACGAGGACCGGTTCACGAGCGTGACGGCGATTTTCGACCACAACGGGCGCTACCTGGGTCAAACGGAAAGGAATGCCGACCTGCACCTGACCGAAAGAGATCTCAAGCGGATTCGGAAGAAAGGATTGAAACTGAATCTCCAGTTTGCCCTTGCGCCCGGCGATTATCTGGTGCGCGACGTGGTGCGGGATTCAAACGGCGCGCTCGCCGCCGTCAATAATGCGGTCAGGATCAAGTTCTGACGACGGGGCTGGCAAAGCGGAGCGCCGGTGGATGCAAATCGCCGTCGCGCTACTCACCTGGGCTACAATTCCGATGGGCAAATGAATATGTTTCGAATCGCGCTGGCAAACCTTCGATTTCCGGCGACTCCGCAGCAGTCGGTTGCGCTGGCCGAACAAGCCGTTGCTGAAGCCGGCGCAAAAGGCGCCGCCATCATCTGCTTTCCGGAATGCTTTGTTCCCGGCTACCGGGCCGAGGGCAAAGCGGTGCCGCCGCCCGATCCCTCTTTTCTGGAAAGCGCCTGGTCCGCGATCGCAGCGGCCGCAGCCAAAGCCCACGTCGCAATCATTCTCGGCACGGAACGCGTGGTCGATAACGCGCTGTTCGCCAGTGCGCTGGTCATCCATCAGGACGGAACGTATGCCGGCTTCCAGGACAAAGTCCAGCTTGACCCTTCCGAGGAAAGTACCTATTCCTTCGGTTCGGGGAGGCGGGTTTTCACGACCGGCCCGGTGACCTTTGGCGTTGTGATCTGCCATGAGGGCTGGCGCTATCCGGAAACAGTCCGCTGGGCCGTCCGGAACGGCGCGCAGATTGTGTTTCACCCCCATTTCCATGAAGCCGAGCCGGGCGGCTACGCGCCCTCAAGATTTGCCGACCCTGCGAACTCATTCCATGAGAAAGCGGCCTTGTGCCGCGCCGCTGAGAACACCTGCTATTTTGCAACCGTAAACGTCGCAAGCGCCGGGTCGCCGACCACTTCGGCGGTCGCGCGGCCCGACGGAAGCCTCCTTTGCTGCCAGCCGTACGGCAAGGAAGGATTGCTCGTCGCGGACGTTGACCTCACTACGGCCACAGGCCTGCTCGCGTCGCACTACAAGCCGGTCTAGAGGTTCCAGGGGTAGCCCGCGCCAGTGACTTTCTGACTCCTGCAAGGGTGACTGGGAGACTGGATGGCGGGCTGCGGGTCCGGTGGCGATGCCACCGGCTATTGCCTGGCACCCTTTCAGGGTGTGAGGTTGGAGATTATCCGGAAGGCGACGCCGTGCGCACGGATGAATCCGTGCCCTTTCACCCGCCCGCGCACACCGCAAAAACCGCCATGTGTGCGCCACCCGCCAGACAATGACGCGCCGGCAATGCCGGGCTGAAGCCTGGCGCTACAGGAGGTCACTCGCGCCAGCAGATGAGCTTGAGCTCGGTCATTTCCTCGACGGCATAATGCGGGCCTTCGCGTCCCACGCCGCTCATCTTGGTGCCGCCGTAAGGCATGAGGTCAACGCGGAAGGCGGGGACGTCATTCACGATTACGCCTCCCACGCGCAGCTTGCGGGCGGCCTGGAAGGCCCTGGAGATGTCGCGCGTGCAGAGGCCTGCCTGCAAGCCGTACTCGCTGGCGTTGACCGCGTCGATGGCCTCATCGAGCCGGGAGTATCGATGGAGAACGACCAGCGGCCCGAACACTTCCTTGCAGCAAACGTCGTCGTCCGCCGGAACATCGGCCAGGACGGTCGGTTCGATGGTGGCGCCATGGCGCGTTCCGCCGGTAAGGAGCCGCGCGCCGCGGGCGCATGCGCGCTCGATCCAGCTTTCCACCCGCTCCGCCGCCGCCACGCTGATCAGGGAAGAGATGTCCGTGCTCTCGTCGAGCGGATGGCCGATTTTGAGCGCCCGGGCGCCCGCCACAAAGCGCTCCGTGAAGTCGTCGGCGATGGACTCATGCACATAGATGTTCTGGACCGAAATGCAGACCTGCCCCGAAAGCGCATAGCCGCCCGCCACGCAACGGGGAACCAGCAGGTCCAGGTCGCAGTCGGGCTCGAGGATGATGGAGGAGTTCGAGCCCATTTCGAGGGTCGTCCGCCGCAGGCCGGCCGCGGCGCGGATTTGGCGGCCCACCTCGGCGCTGCCCGTAAAAGTGATCATGGCGATGCGCGGATCGTTGACGAGCTGGCGGCCGGTCTCTTCTCCCGGACCCGTCACCACGTTGTAGGCTCCAGCGGGAGCCTCTGCTTCGGCGGCCAGGCGAGCCAGGCGCAGGGCGCTGAGAGGCGTGTTCTCAGAAGGTTTGTGGACCACGCTGTTGCCGGCCGCGAGCGCCGGTCCGATTTTATGAAGCCCGAGGTTCAGGGGAAAGTTGAACGGCGTGATGGCGGCGATCACGCCCAGTGGCTCGCGCACCGTCATGGCCCAGCGGCCTTTGCCGGTGGGAGCCGCTTCCATGGGAATCACCTCGCCGCGCAGGTGCCGTGCTGCGTCCGCCGAAGCGGCAAGCGTCTGTTGCGCCCGCGCCACCTCGCCGCGCGCTTCGCGAATGGTTTTGCCCGTCTCGAGTGAGACCAGATGCGCGAACTCTTCCGCGTCGCGTTCCAGCAGTTTCCTCATGCGCTGGAGCAATTCAGCGCGCTCGTAGCGGGTGAGGGCCGCCATGGCCTCGGCGCCGGCCTGAGCCGCCAAGATTGCGTGGTCCAGGATGGCCTCATCGGCGTCGTAAACATCCGCCACCGGCGTGCCGTCATAAGGAAGAGAGATGGTGCGCACTTTGGGTGTCCGGATCAGTTCGCCGCCAATCTGCATCGGGAAGTCCTGTTTTTCAATGGCTGGTCTTTCCATGATCATTCTTCCTTTCTTGCGTTTCACGCGGACGGCGGCGCCGGTCGATCAGGCGAAAAGCCGCGGAGTTGCTGAGTTGCGAGACTTGCCCCTCCCCGCTGGAGTCAGCGTAACTCTTAGTGAGCGTTACTCACTATTCTGAACCATTAAAGTGGCTGTGGAAAGGACTTCTGCGGATAGTGAGATTGAACATGCCTTCTGCGCTCAGCACCAGCAGAACGAAACTGTCCGTTTTAGAATTCGACCTGAATCATGAACTGGAACTCGCGGCCGGGTTCGACGTTGTTGATGCCGCCGAGCGGTTGGCCGAAGGAGGGCAGGGGCTCGGCGGAAATCGAGTTGCCGTAAACGCCGTTGCGGCCAACGATGTTCGGATGGTTGAAGACGTTGAAGGCTTCCGCGCGCCCCAGCAGCGTGACGCGGTCGCCAAAATGGAACTGCCGCGCGACGAAGGGCGAGAAGTCGTAGATGGCTGAGCCGCGGCCGGTGTCGCGCCCGACGACGGCGCCGTTGATCACCGGCCGGTCGGAACGGGCGCCGTCGCCATTGTTGTCGGCGCCGGTGGTGAAGTTGTAAGGAAAGCCCGAAGCCAGCGTGGCGATGCCGCCGGTGACAAATTGGCCGGGAAGCTGCCACCAGCCGCTGATGACGGCGCGGTGGCGCTGGTCAAGCAGGCTGTTGCCGCGCTCGTAACCGCCCAGCAGGTTGGAATCGTTCGGGTAGACGTTGGGAACGTCCATTTCGGCCGTGTCGATGGTGTGCGACCAGGTGTAACTTGCGAGCAGCGAAAAGCCGTGGCTGAAGTGCTTGTTCAGGTTGACCTGCAGGCCGTCATAGTTGGCATTGCCCTGGTTTACGTTGGCAACAATGCTCCTGTAGCCGTCGGGTTCCGGAACGATGGGCCGGGTGGGGTCAGCGGCCGCGGCGGAGCGCGTCTGGCCCGGCTGCGTCCGCACAAGAACTGAGGGGGAGTTCAGATCTGCCGGGCGCAGAATCTTGAGAGTCAACTGGTGGACGTAATCCGCGTCCATGATCCAGCCGCCTCCCAGGTCGCGCTCGATGCCGAAGGTGGCGAGCTGAGTGTAGGGGTTCAGCAGCTTGTCCGGATAGCCCTTCAGCAGGCTGACGTCGAAGAACTGGCTGAGAAAAGCGCTGTCGCCCGGGCGCACGGAAATGTCGCGCGGCGGAAGCGTGGCGTCTGGCGGAAAAGCCGGCAGCGGAGCCAGCGACGTCGGAAAGCCGGGCTGGCCCGGAGCCACCGTGAAATTGAAATAGCCGGTGGGCCCGTTCAGCAGCCAGTCGGCCGCGGAGTTCGCCGGCACTTCGGAAAAGTAGATGCCGTAGCTGCCGCGCAGAACCGTCCTGGCGTCGCCATGAACGTTGTAGGCAAAACCGACGCGCGGTGAAAAATCCTTCGTGCCATCGGTGAAGGTCTGGCGGGAATAGCGCAGCCCCAGGTTCAGCGTGAAGTCGGAGCGCAGCTTGATGTCGTCCTGCGCGAACCCGGCCAGGAGCCACTCCTGAACGTTGTAGGAAGCGTTGCCGAAGCCCTGCGTGTACTGCTGGATGTCATCAATCGTCAACTGCGAGACGGGAACCACAATCCCCGGCTTGACCACAAATCGCCCCAGCACAAAGGGCCCGCCAAACTCCTTGCTGTTGCCTCCGGAAGAAGAGTGAATGGCGTCAAAGCCGAACTGGAAGCTCTGGCGGCCGCGCAGGCCGGAAACTGTGTCGCGGGCCTCAATCTGATGATCGCCGAGCAGCGCGCCGCGCGATTCGCCGATGGTTGCCACGCCGGGATAGACGTACTGCGTTGAAGGGTCGGCCGGCTGGAACTGGGTGATGGGCGAGCCCACCTGCAACTGCGCGTGAAAAGAGTTGAGCCACGACGGGCTGAGCACCGCGGTTTCGGACAACACGGCGTCGTAGGTTCGGCGAGCAAAAGTGCGGGCCGCGCTCGGTAGAGAAAGCCCGCCCACCGCGTCGGCGGGATTGGTGTCAGACGCGCGGTCGAAATTGATGCGCGCGGTCAGCGTGTTGGCTGCGTTGATCTGATGATCGATGCGGGCGAAAAACAGCCCTTGCCGGTAGCGCCCGGTAAAGACGCCGGGGCCGAGCGGCGAGGTAATCGACGAGTCTCGGTCCTGATGGGCGTACTGCCCTGAAATCAGAAAAAACGTCCTGTCGTGAATGATGGGGCCGGAGACGGTGCCGCTGAACTGCGCCAGCCTGTCCGCCGTCGGGCTGGTTGAAACCGGGTCGCGCGCTTCGATGCCCGAAGGCCGGCCGACCACGACGCCTTCCCCGTGATAGCCATTGGTTCCGGTCTTGCTGACAACGTTGACCAACGGGCCGGTGGTGCGGCCGTATTCCGCGTTGAAGCTGTTGGGCAGGACTTCAAATTCCTGGATGGCGGAAAGCGGGATGTTGGTGAAGATTGTCTGGCGCCCCCAGGTGTCGTCGGCCGAACTGCCGTCGATCTGGTAGGACGTCTGGCGGCGGCCGCTGCCGTTGACCACAAACAGAACGTTGTTCAAAAACATGTCGCCGGTGCCGCGCGCCGGGCGCACGGCGGAATCGATCAGAGGCAGCGCCGTAATCTTCTGGCCCAGGATGGGCGTTTCGTTGATCTTCTCGAGGTCGAGGCGGTTTCCAATCTGCGGGGAATCCGAGCGCACGCCTTCCGTGGTTCCCAGCACGGTGACCTGGCTGCGCTCGATCTGCGGGCTGAGCGTGACGTCCACGGAAGCCGTTACCCCGGCGCGCAGGCTGAGATTGGCAACCCGGCGGGTGGCGAATCCCGCCATCGAAACGGTCAGGATATAGCGGCCGGTAATCGGCAGGCCGGGAATTGAGTAATAGCCGGCTTTGTCGGTGACGGTTTGCCGATCGAGGCCGGTCGCGGTGTTCTTCACGCTGACGGCGGCATGGACAAGGGCGGCTCCGGTGGCGTCGAAGATGCGACCTTCGATGCCGGCCGTGCCCGGCCCTGCGATTGCGGGCGCGCGGCAAACCAGAATCAGCAGCGGCAAGCCGACCAGAACGCGAATCACTCGCCTGGCATTCAATAAGTGTGTGGAAAGACTACCTGTTCTTAACACGGTCGGGACCACTGAATGAGATTTCGCTGGAGGATCTTGCCAGAACACGGATGAGCGTGCCGGGGCAACCAGCTATTGTACACGAAAGGCAGATCGCTGTGGGGGAAGCCGCAGCATCCTCGCGGCGGCGCTGTCTCGGCGCAAGATATCCCGATCCGGGCACTGGCTCTACAGCCGTTTGCTGATGCGCAAACTGTGCTACGCTAAGCGGACACACAGGCGAGGATGCGCGCGGTTCGCCGTCGCCCGCCATTGTCGAGGAGCGTTTATGTCTGACAAAGTTGGGATTCTTGTTCGCGTGGAATCGGGGCTGGGGGTTCTTCACCAGTTGACGGGAGTGATTGCGGCGAAGGAGGGTGACATCTCGTCTGTGGCGATTATCGACAGCAGCGAACACGAAGCCCGCATCTATTTTGAAGTTGAGATGCCCGGCCCGCCGGAGGCGCTGATCGAGGGGCTCAAGGCACTTTCCGTGGTGAAGGAAGCGCGGATCGTCGATTCCCTCGAGAAGATCTACGGCAAGCGCATCATCGTGATGGGCGGCGGAGCGCAGGTGGGGCAGGTGGC
>JARRJI010000139.1:0-8380 GCA_037379595.1 Acidobacteriota bacterium
GTGGATTCAACCATCGGCGGTTGCGGGATTTCTTCAGGCGCCATTACGTGCCTGGAAACATGCTGATCACTGCCGCCGGACACCTGACCCATGGTAAGTTGGTGGACCTGATGGCGAAGCAGTTCGAGGACGCCCCCAGAGGATTCGTCACGCCAGCAGGATCAACTCCTGTGCCACATCCCCACGCGCGTTACCGGCGCAAGAAAGAGCTTGAACAGACCCACATCTGCCTGGGTACTCCGGCTTACCCGTACGCGCACCAGAGGCGCTTTGCCAGCTATGTTCTGAACACAATTCTCGGTGGTGGGATGAGTTCCCGACTGTTTCAGAACATCCGGGAAAAGTTCGGTCTGGTATACGCGGTCTTTTCCGGGCTGAGTGCTTACCGGGATGCGGGCATCCTGAGCGTTTATGCCGGAACGGCTCCCGGCAATGCCCGGAAAGTCGTCAACCTGATCCTCGAAGAATTCCGCGCCCTGAAGAGTGATTCGATCCCTGCCGAGGAACTCCAGCGCGCTAAAGAATACCTGAAAGGCAATCTGCTGCTTGGGCTGGAATCAACCACCAGCCGCATGTCCAATATCGCACGGCAGGAGCTGTATTACAGGCGCTACCTTTCGCTCGACGAGGTTGCCGCCCAGATTGACGCGGTGACCCATGAAGATGTCGTCGAGGTGGCGCGAGAACTTTTCCAGTCAGACCGGCTTGCCGTCACCGTTCTGGGGCCGCGCGATGGTTTCAGTATTCGCCGCGACCAGCTCGAGTGCTAAACGCTCCATTCCTCCGTAAACTAAAAACAGCGATCCCTCTCAAAGACGCCACGGCGCTAAGAAACGCGATCCGTAATTCCAATGATTTCTCCCCAGGCCTGTCCGGCTTTGCGCCCCTGTCGGAGCCTTTCTTGACTTTCTGCCCGTTGTCTGGCCTCTACTTCGCCCCTGCCTTCACATTTCAAAGCAACTTTTCTGTTAACATTCACCCCGCCTTTTGCGTATTAGAGGCAGAAAGGGATTAAGCCTGGAATATCCAGGCGGTGGCCCGAAAGCGGAGCCCGGCGGGGAGCGAAATTCGAGAAGCGCTCCGCGTCTACGGTCACCAGAAAAGGAGTAACAAATGGCGGTTCCAATTGTAGCGTTGATTATGGTTTTCGGCGGGCTGGTTGCGATTTTCTGGGTAATTTTCAGCACCATTCGCAGGCTGAAGGTTGCCCGGTTGCAGTCCGAAGTTCATTCAAGGCTGATCGAGAAGATGGGTTCGAGCCAGGAACTTCTGACGTTCCTCGGGTCCGATGCTGGCAAGGAACTGGTTGCTTCAATCGGGATCGAACAGCCGAGCCGAGAACCTTACGGTCGAATTCTGTCTTCGGTCCAAGCTGGCGTGATTCTACTGCTCGTGGGCATTGCGCTTCTGATTCTCGGCGGCCAGTTTGCCAATGCGGCAGAAGGGTTCTTTATCCTGGGTGGCCTGGCAGTGGCGCTGGGCGCTGGATTCCTGGTTTCGGCGGGACTTTCCTACCGTCTGTCCAAGGCGTTTGGGCTGTTCGAGCGGGAGCGTACTGTCGGAAAACTGGCTGCATAACCTGGACTGAATAGTGGACCGAGGGAGCAACATGTTGGCGCGCACCATCGCACTCGGCAAAGGTGAAGCTGCGGAGCCTGAAGCTGAGGTAAAATGCCTCGCAATGGACGAGGAAAGCTTCCGCATCGTCTACGAGCGCACGTCCCGGCCGCTGTGGGCCTATCTTGCGCGCGTTTCGGGAGATCCGACACTGGCGGACGACCTTTTGCAGGAATGCTATTGCCGCTTTCTCTCGTCCGCAAAACCGCCGCAGGAAGAGGCTCACCGGAAGAATTACCTCTTCCGAATTGCCACGAACCTGCTTCGTGACCACTGGCGGGCGGTCCAAAGGCACGGCCCCACAAGCACCGAAACCGCCGACATCCCTTCGGAGGATCACGCCATGGCAAACGTTCCATTGCGCTCAGACCTGGGCCGCGCCATGGCGCAGTTAAAGCCGCGAGAACGACAGTTGCTCTGGCTGGCGTATGCAGAAGGCGCCAGCCATAAGGAAATTGCCAAAGCCTCCGGCATGAAAGCGGCCAGCGTCAGGCCGCTGCTGTTTCGCGCGAGAAAGAAGCTCATTGCATTGATCGGCGGCAGCGGCCGCGATAAGATGCAGGAATCAAGGAAGGCAAGACCATGAAACAGACAGGTTGCGAAAACGAAGAGCGAGTCCTGGAGGCCTTGGGCAAGGGTTGTGTGCCGGAGGCTTTCGAAGAACCGTTGCGCCAGCACGTCGCAGGCTGCGCTTCGTGCGCCGAGCTTGTTGTTGTCTACGAAATGTTCCAAAAGGACAGCGAGCGGCTTTCCTCGGCTGCGCCGGTGCCGGAAGCCGGGCGAGTCTGGTGGCGCGCCGCGCGGGTCGCCCGCCGCGCCGCAGCCGAGCGGGCCATGCGCCCTATCCTGATTGCTGAAAAAGCTGCGCTGGCCGTGGGGGGTGGCGTGTTAATTGCCTTGCTGATTTTCGCCGCGCCGTGGCTGGCCAGGCAATTCGAGCACTCGAACCTGTTCCCGGGCACCGTTGTGTACAGTTTACCCCTGACAGCCCTCATCGTTACCAGCATTATCCTCTGCCTTCTCGTGATGGCCGGCGCGCTTTTCACTCTGTGGGCCGAAAAGTAACCCGGGCATTCCTTTTTCAATTTCCGCCTCAGCCAAGCTGCCTTATAATCGGTAAAAGTATTAACGGGGCAGGCGCCCGGCGTCCGCCTCGCAGTTAATATTCCGGGAGGCTAGTTGAGCGTTCGAATCTGCGTACTGGGCAGCGGAAGCAAAGGCAATTCAACGCTGGTGGCGACAGAACGGACCCGCCTGCTGGTGGATGCAGGCTTCAGCAAGAAAGAAACTTTCCGGCGACTGGCGGCGGTGGGCGAAAGCACCGAGCGCATTGATGCCGTGATCATTTCTCACGAGCACGTGGACCACATCAACGGCCTGAAGTCGCTGGCGCGCGGCCTCAAAATCCCCATCTACATCACCGGTCCCACACGCGACACGATCCGGTGGGATGCTCACATCAAGGCGTTTGAAATCATTTCCGCCGGCGGGAAATTTACTGTCGGCGATTTCGAAATTGCCCCCTTTTCGATTCCGCACGACGCCGTCGATCCGATCGCCTTCACCCTGACGGCGGAAGGCGTCAAAGTCGGAGTGATTACCGACCTCGGCTACGTTCCGCAACTCGTCAAGCAGCATGCCCGCGGCTGCCACTGCCTGGTGTTCGAATCAAACCACGACCTCGACATGCTGAAAACCGGGCCGTATCCCTGGTTCGTGAAACAGCGGGTGATGAGCCGCCATGGCCACCTTTCAAACCACGCCACCGCGGGCTTCCTCGCCGACGACTACGACGGCTCGGCGGAAGTGCTGGTGCTCGCCCACCTGAGCGACAAGAACAATCATCCCGGCCTGGCGATGCATTCCGCCACCCAGGCCTTCGACAAACGCGGCATCGGCAGGCCTTCAGAACTGCACCTCGCCAGCCAGACCGAACCCACCAAAGTCTTCCAATTCTAGTCCGCAGATTGCGCAGATTACACAGATTAGACCAATAAGAAATCGAATCTCGGTGTAAACTAGTCGGCTTAAATATGCCAGGCACTGAGAAAAGAGACCCACGAACTCATGCTGTGATCGGGGCCGCTGCGCATGGGCGATCAGGAAGAGCGTCAGGGATCGGCTTCAGCCGTGTCGGCGAGTTTGCCATGTTATTGCTATGGCTTCAGCCACTGAGGCCCCAGCGGCTAAAGCTATGCCCTGACGCCTTGGCAAATCGCCACGAGGTGGCTTTATTATTAAACTTCGGCGCAAAATCATTAGAATATCGCCGCATTGTTTTTTCTAAATCTGTGAAATCTGCGTAATCTGTGGAGAGAAGATGATCCCTCGTTATACCCGCCCGGAAATGGGCGCCATCTGGAGTGATGAAAACAAATTCCAAAAGTGGCTGGATGTGGAAATCGCCACGGCCGAGGCCGAAGCCGAAGCCGGCTTGATTCCCAAGAGTGCCGCCCGGGCCATCCGCCGCAAAGGCCGCGTGGAAGTGAAGCGCATTCTCGAGATCGAAAAGGAAGTGAAGCACGACGTGATCGCCTTCACCACCAACGTGGCCGAGCACGTGGGCCGCGAGGCTCGCTATCTCCATTTCGGGCTGACGTCGAACGATGTGGTGGATACCGCCCAGGGCCTGCTGATCAAGGACGCTTCCCGGCTGCTGATGGAGGACCTGGACCGGTTGGCGGCGGTGCTGAAGAAGCGCGCCTTCGAGTTCAAACACACGCCCATGGTGGGCCGCACCCACGGCATTCACGCTGAGCCCATCACCTTTGGCGTGAAGATCGCCATCTGGTACGCCGAATGCCAGCGCAACCGCGAACGCCTGACCTATGCCGCGGAACAGATGCGCGTGGGGAAAACTTCCGGCGCGGTCGGAATTTACTCGCATCTGAGCCCCGCCATCGAGAAGAAAATCCTGACCAAGCTCGGACTTAGACCTTCGCCCGCTGAATCGCAGGTGATCCAGCGCGACCGGCACGCCTTCTACGTTTCAACATTGGCCGTGATCGCAGCTTCACTGGAAAAGATTGCGCTGGAAGTTCGCGGGCTGCAGCGGACGGAAGTCCGTGAAGCGGAGGAATTTTTTTCCGCCAAGCAGAAGGGTTCGTCGGCCATGCCGCACAAGCGTAACCCGGTGACCGCGGAACAGATCTGCGGCCTGGCGCGCGTGGTTCGAGCCAACGCCCAGGCGGCGTTCGAGAACGTGGCGCTGTGGCACGAACGCGACATTTCCCACTCTTCCGTCGAGCGCGTGATCCTGCCCGATTCCACCATTCTGGTCGACTACCTGCTCAACAAGACCGCCAATCTGGTAGAGAAGATGTTCGTCTATCCGGAGCGCATGCAGGACAATCTCGACCTGCTCAAGGGCCTGATCTTTTCCGGACAATTGCTGCTGGACTTGACCGATAAAGGTGTGGCGCGCGAGGAAGCTTACCGCTGGGTGCAGCGCAACGCCATGCAGGTCTGGAAAACTCGCGAGGATTTCAAATCGCTCGTCCAGCGCGATCCCGACGTCCGCAGCCGCCTGTCAGCGAAAGAAATCGCCGCCGTCTTCAACACCAGGCGCTACCTGAAACACGTGGATCAGATTTTCAAGCAGGTGTTTGGGAAATAATGGGTTGGCTCCTTCTGAAAAGATACGGACCATCGCCCGCGGCCTACGGCACGGGGTGTGAGTTGCGACTACGAGTACGAGACAAGCGCCTCCGAGCTGGGCAGAAGATAGAACTTAAGATGGTGGCCCACGGCGTAAGCCGTGGGACCAATGGAAAGCGACAAAAATAGAAGGAGCCCCCGGCAGGGGCGACACAAATGGCCCACACCTACACTGACCTGCTAATCCACGTTCTGTTCAGCACCGACAAGCGCCAGCCATTTCTAGACAGAGAACTCAAAACGAGACTCTACGCTTATATGAGCGGAATTCTCAAGCGGCTCGGCTGCACGTCGCTTCTCATTAATAAAGTCGGCAATCATGTTCATTTGCTCCTCGTCCTTCCGCCAACCTTGTGCCTGTCGGACGTTATTAAGAAACTGAAAGCTAACTCGTCAAGATGGGTGCATGAAACCTTTCCGCAAAAGCGACACTTTGCGTGGCAGGCAGGCTATACGGCATTCAGCGTAAGCCCGTCAAACCGGAAACGTGTTCTGGATTACATCGCCGGCCAGGAAGAACGTCACCGGCACCGGAGTTATCAGGGAGAAGTGCTGGCATTTCTTCAGAAATCTGGAATTGCAGTGGATGCGCGGTGGGAATTGGATTGACGTTTGTTCTTCTGTCGCCACTGCCGGGGCTGATAGTTCAGCTGTGCAGCATCGCTGCCCCAAGGCTTACGCCTTGGGCCACCAACTGCGAATAAGTAAGAAACCCTTCGCCCGGGTCCGATTGGCCGGAGTTAGTAGCGGGTGCGGGATGTCCTAATGGGGAAGCGACTTCTCCGTGCCGAAGCACGCACCGCGCGGCGGGACTCTCATCGCCCTATGTCCCGCTCTTTGGTTCAGGCTTACCCGCACCCGATTCAATAATAGCTCCATGAAGTCGAATTGCAAGAGTTTCAGCGGCGTATTCCAGGTAAGGACCTGCAATGCCCGGCGGGTCTGTTTGATGCCCTTCTCTGCTTGCATGATTCAAAAGCAGGTGAGATGATAAAGGCATAGGCTGAGAGCTTTTATTCCGGTGGATTGAAGGACCATTAGAAAGTCATTGATCCAGTTCTGTTGGCTGTATCTTATTCCGCACGAGTTCGACCTGAAGTGCATTAATAAGAAGCCGGAGTGCTACTGGTAGAATTGTATCGCGA
This sequence comes from Acidobacteriota bacterium, assembly GCA_037379595.1. GTDB lineage: Bacteria > Acidobacteriota > Terriglobia > UBA7540 > UBA7540 > SCRD01. The sequence continues at coordinate 6,420 of JARRJI010000139.1, forward strand.
AGGAAGTGCCAGAGTATAATCACGGTAAGGAGGACAGCCATGAGAACGCATAAGAGTCTCCCTCTTGCTCTGACTGTCATGATGGTCGCAGCGTCCGTTGCAGGTTGGGCATCTGAGAACAAGAAGAAGGACGTTGACGAGATTGGGAATCGCAGGGTTGCCCATCGCAGCATGATTTCAGAACAGAAGGAGATCGCGATCGGCAAGCGGTATGCCACGGAAATTGACCGTTCAGCCCGAATCATCAAGGACCCGGTCATCAACGAATACGTCAACCGTGTTGCCCAGAACGTGGCGCGGAATTCCGACCTGAAAATCCCGCTCACCGTGAAGATCATCGACTCACCGGACATCAATGCGTTCGCGCTGCCGGGCGGATTTCTCTATGTGAATACGGGGCTTCTGCAGGCGGCCAACGAGGAAGACCAGCTTGCCGGCGTTATCGCCCATGAGATTGCGCACGTCGCGGCGCGGCACTGGGCAAGCCAGATGACCAAGGCGACCATCCTCCAGTACGCGATGATACCGCTGATGCTCACTCCGATGTCGATGGGCGTCTACTACGGGGTCATGGAAGCGTACATGAACGGCGTTCCTCTGGCCTTCTTGAAATTCAGCCGAAACGATGAAGCCGAGGCTGATTTCCTGGGTATCCAGTACATGTATAAAGCGGGCTACGATCCCAATGCCTATGTTGCCTTCTTTGGGAAAATAGCCCAGGAACACCGGCGCAGCCCGGGCTCCGTTCCTTCCATTTTTGCCGACCATCCGCCCACCCCGGCGCGCATTATCAAGGCCGAAAAGGAAATCCAGACCATCCTGCCCCAACGCAAGGAATATCTGGTGAGCACGTCTGAATTCAACGATATGAAAACACGCCTTGAAAGCGTGATGTCGCTGCGAAAGAAGATGGACAAAGCTGAAAGCGGGCCTACGCTAAAGAAACGTCAGCCCAAGACAACAACTTCTCCAACCACAAAACCGAGTGGTCAGCAAAACCCGGAAGATGACAAGCCACCGGTCCTGAAGCGCCGCGACTGAATGGGGTGTTGCGTTTAACCTACTGACTTATTCTCCGGGACGGCACATCCGTCCAAGGAATTTCACGCGCCCTTACACCGATCCGCTTGCCGGAGATTGCAGAGCCAGGCAGGACGCCGCCGTAAGCCTGGACTCGTCGTTTAATTCAGGAAGTGGAACTGAGTTGGGGAGATGAACCAGGCGGGGGTTAGCTTTTTTGTGTAAGCGGGGCGACGCCGTGCTTTCGAAGCTCGTCGGCGTAATATTTCCGATAGAGGATGTCCCACTCGCCGCTACCCTCCGGGATGGTTCGCTTGTGGGTCGCAATGCGCTGGCGGACGGCCTCTTCGATCTTCTCTTCTTCGTGCAGCAGGTCGGTCAGGATCCGCACGATTTCCTGCCGAATCGTGTTGGGCTCTTCATAGATTTCGATTTCGTCCAGAGCCTCAATCGCGCCCGATATGCGGTGGGAAAGCTGGATAATCTTTTCGTGGGAAAGTCTCATGGGGTCATGGAAGAAACAACGGTTTAAAGAACGATCTTTCGCTCCCGGATAATCTGTTTCTTGATCGCCTTGAATGCGTCTTCGTACGTGGCGCCAAACCGCTTCATCTGGTCACTGTGCTCTTCCAGAATCCTTCGCGCCTCGTCGTTGATGCGATCCTCGACAGTCAACTCGTCCAGCACGATTTCCAGCATAACCTCATTCACATATTCCGGCTGCTCGAATGTAATGAGACCTTCGCCCGTAAGGCGCTTCATCAGCTCCTTGCTCATATACGTAACAAATTCACGTTGTAATTGCATGATGAAGTCGCAGCGGCAGTTGACCGTCCTGAATTTGTTAGTGTATAGTTTTTGAGTTGGGAGTGTCAAGGCAGGCGCGCAGTTGGCGTGCACCAGGCGCGGGCTGCGTGGCTGAAGGGGCGGTTAGCTCAGTT
>JARRJI010000140.1:0-5900 GCA_037379595.1 Acidobacteriota bacterium
CCAACTGGGCTCTCAACATTGTCCATCCAGGATTGAAGTGCTCAAACATAAGGGGCACTCACTGGTTCTGCGCCTTTGGGTGGATGGCGGGTCGGTGATCGCCAAGCGAACCAAGGCGGCCATGGTGACTCTGGAACAGAAAATCTACGAGCGGATTCTTAAGACACTGCCGGTCTCCACCCTGCGCTGCTACGGCTCGGTCGAAGATGAAAACCCCGGGCGCCGTTGGTTATTCCTCGAGGACGCGGGGGATGAGAAGTGCTCTTTTAGAATCCCTGAACATCGCGATCTTGCCAGCCGGTGGCTTGCGGACATGCACATCTCGGCTTCTAATCCCGAATTCAAGTCTCTTCTTCCGGATTGCAGCCCGCCTCGTTATTTCGCGTACCTGCAAAATGCTCGTGTGGGTGTGCGGAATGCTCGCACCAACAGCGTCTTGCGGCCGGATGATATTGAGCTTCTGGATCAGGTGCTTCAGCAACTGGACATTGTGGAATCTCGCTGGACAGAAATCGCGGCCCTCGCTGCCCGTTTTCCCGGAACGCTCACTCACGGGGATTTCGTCAAGAAGAACCTTCGCATTCGGGCGCCGCATGTCTTGCTTCCGCTGGACTGGGAAACCGCTGGCTGGGCAAGTGCGGCCACGGACTTGTGCGGCGGTGTCGATCTTTGGATCTACTGGTCTGTTGCGCGCCAAGCCTGGCGCGGGATTTCTTTCCACGACTTGGAGCGTCTGGTGGAGCAAGGGAGGATTTTTGGCTTGCTGGCCGCCATCGAATGGGCTTCGCGCAGTTTGCCCTTCCAATGGGTAGAGCGTCCGATGGCGAACATGCGTCTGTATCAAACTCAACTCGCCGAATGTGTCGCCCGCACGGGATGGGAATCCTGGACCGGGCTGCGAAGGGGTTGGTAATGCTTCTCAAGACCAGCTACCCTCCAGCCACGCGTGGAAAGGTTGTGGTTTGGGGTCTCCTCGCCTCCTACCCGTTTGGTGGAATGACGTGGCAAGTGTTGCACTACGTGGCCGGACTTCGACGGTTAGGTTTCGATGTCTGGTATGTCGAGGACTCAGATCGCTGCGTGCTCGACATTCAGACATATTGTAAAACTACCGAGTGGTCGCGCAACGTCGATTACCTGATCCAGCAATTGGGAAGCGCAGGTCTCCGCGACCGCTGGATGTTCTGCCCGCCCGGAGACCCCGACAAGGTTCTGGGCGGTAGCAAGTCTGCCTTGCAAAATCTGTACCGGGAAGCCGACGCGGTATTTAACCTGTGCGCCTGCCAGGAGCTGCGCCCGGAGCATGATGTCATCAGGCGCTTGGTCCTGGTGGAGACGGATCCTGGTGAAATCCAGGTCGCCGTGGCAAGTGGCAATCGCTGCCTCTGGGATGAACTCGACCGTTATCACTACCTTTTTACATACGGTGAAAACCTCGGAGAGCCGGATTGCCGCATTCCTGTCGAACGCTACACGTGGCACAAAACCCGCCCGCCAGTGTGCATTGACTGGTGGGAGACTGAGGGTTTGCCCTCCTCGGGGACTCCATTCACTACGGTTGCCAACTGGAAGCACAGCGGTAGAGACTTGGTCTGGAATGGCGAGCTCTGGCGGTGGAGCAAGCATCACGCATTCCAGACGGTCATCGAACTGGCGTCACGCTCGCCTTTACCCATGGAGATGGCGCTGGGAACGGTCAGCGAAGACGAAATCACGGAACTGCGCAACCGCGGGTGGCGGATTCGTAACACTGAAGATCTGTCGGACCCTGACGCGTACCGCCGCTATATTCAGAGTTCTCTCGGCGAGTTCACGGTCGCGAAGGAACAGTATGTGCGACCGGTCAGCGGTTGGTTCAGCGATCGTAGCGTTTGTTATCTGGCAGCAGGACGCCCGGTGATCACCCAAGACACCGGCTTCGCTAAGAACATTCCCACCGGTGCAGGGTTGTTCGCTTTCCGAACCCAGGATGAGGCGTTGTCCGCCCTGGAAACGGTTGCCGTGGACTACTGCCGCCACGCCAAAGCTGCACAAGAGATCGCGCACGAATACTTCGGCGCTGAGCGAGTACTGAGCAAGATGTTGGAGACCGCCGGTCTCCTCTGACCGGCCCTGACCTTTGCCCCTGACAGCGTGCTGGGAAAATGTCTCCATTCAAGCATTCATCTCGCAGCTTGCCGTTGAAGCTCTCGCAGTAGCCGTTCTCCCAGGGGCTTCCTGGTTCGATGTACTACGTTCCGGTGCCCAGACTGGCTAACCGCTTCAGCAGGTCCCGGGCCACGAACTCTGGGCCGTTGTCCGAGCGCATGTGCTCGGGGATGCCCCGCACCAGCACCACGTCCCCCAGCTTCTCGAATACCTGCTGACTGCCCAGCCTGCGGCCCACCCCGATCGCCAAGCACCCCCCGTTTATTCGTCGATCGGCGTCAGCAGGCGAGGCGTCCTGCCGTCGTGGGTTGCGGCACTCACAAAATCGTAGCTCCAGACGTGATTTGCTCGCACCGGCCGCAGCCTCACGCAAGACCCGTCGTTCAACCACAAGCGCCTTAGTGGCCTCTGTTTTTGCGGCACTTTCAGTCCTTCCCGCCTCCAGATTCTCTCCACCCGGTCCTTGCCCACTCGCCATCCCACCTGTTTGAGCAGCGCGGTGATTCTCCGATATCCGTATAGCCCATACTGGCTGGCCAGCGCTCAGTTCGACCCTGGAACTTGGTCGATTCCGCTTCGCTTTCTGGGCTTTGCTCCGACCTTCCCTCGATGGATGACGCCACGCGTTCAGCGGCAGAGCGGATTGCTTTGAAGTTGTGGCCTTCTGTGGTCCAGGATGAACAAAACGAACAAAAAGTTGGAAGTTAAGTCATGGGTAAGTTATTGAATCTATGTGGGGAGAAGTGGTACGCCCGGAGAGATTCGAACTCCCGACCCCTTGCTTCGTAGGCAAGTGCTCTATCCAGCTGAGCTACGGGCGCAAACACGGTCGCGCGAAGGGAAAGCCTTGCTTTCAACCTTGCAGATTCTCATTTTGCACTGACGCCCCTAATATGTCAACGCAACTGTGGCGCCGCGGCATGGCTGAACTTCCCTCCAGATTTCGGCAAAGAAGAGATTCTCCTAGCGCAAGAACCCCGGTGAAGGTTAAGGGATTCCTGAACTTACCCCCGAAGCGAATTGACCTCGCCTGGTTCCCTTGCCGAAATGAACATTTCTGTCATGGACCCATGGGAAATTTCGACGTTTCGCTGCGAAGTGAGCGAAAATGAAAGTCGCGTCCAATGCGAACAGGTCTCTGGCAATTCGGTGGTGTCCGAACCGAGTGGCCATGCCGTTACGCGGTGTGGCTGCTGCTACTTGGGCTGTTCCCTGCCTTCGACACGCCCACCGTTCTGGGTGTGGGCGCAGCGCAAAAACCTGCAACGCAGGCTTTCCGGGTTGCCCAAACCCATTCCTTCGGAAGTCAAATCGGATCTTATCCTGCGGGTTCTTCGCCGTACAGCGAGAACGGAGACAGTGCTGTCCAGAATCAGATCGCCGACCTGCTTGTGATTGTGACGGACGAGAACGGGCTGGCCGTTCCGTTCGCGCGCGTAACGCTTTCCCAGCCGCGTGCACAGTTCCTGGTAAAGGGCGAAACCAATTACGCGGGCCGGCGCGTTTTCAGGGGGCTCCCGCCGGGATCCTATCACCTTCTCGTGGAGAAGGAAGGGTTTTATGCAGTCCATTCCGATAACGTTGAAGTGGGCACTGTGCGGAGTACGCAGGTCACGCTGAACCGAGTGCGTGAAGTGCACGAAAAGGTGAATGTCGTGGCATCGCCTGCTGCAATTAATCCACAGAGAACTTCGTCAACCCACCGGTTAAGCGACAATGAAATTATGAACCTTCCCATTGGCGTCCCCCAGGATATCCGCTACGCCCTGCCCTTGATTCCAGGAGTCCTGCAGGACGCCACGGGACAAATCCATGTGAACGGCTCTTCGACAAGCCAGATCCTTGACGAGCTGGACGGATTCAATATTACCGATCCGGCCAGCGGCTATTTCGATACCCGGGTGCCCGTGGTTGCTCTTCGCTCTGTTACGGTTTCCGGCAGCCGGTACTCGTCACAATATGGAAAAGCCTCGGGAGGTCTGCTTGCTCTGGAAACCGGGATGGGGGACGATCGATACCACTTTTCTGGGACGGACGTTGTCCCCTCGTTCTCAACCCACAAGGGATTTCACCTTGATGGCTGGATGCCCCGGGGGAGTGTTTCCGGTCCGATCAAGAAAGGGAAGGCCTGGTTCCTGCTGGCGCCAGAAGCTGAATATGACCTGACCCTTGTCAACGAGCTTCCGCCGGGAGCCGACAAAAGCAGCCGATGGCGCTTCGGAGACCTTGCAAAAACCCAGATTAATCTGACACCCTCGAATATCCTCACAACCGACTTCCTGGTCAACGAATTCCGCAGCAACAACTATGGCCTTTCGCAGTTCGATCCCGAGGAGACGACCGTCGACCTTAGTGAGTCCATCTACCACGTTTCGGCCATCGACCGGTTCACGCTTCATAATGGGGTGCTCATGGAGTACGGAGTCGGGTTCAGCCGTTTCCGCAGTGCGGAACTGCCGATGGGAGTCGCAACCTACGTCATCACTCCGGAAAACACATCCGGGAATTACTTTCAACGCGCGGAGGGACGCTCCGAGCGGCTGCAGATCATTGCAAATCTCATTGCACCGACGGTCCGCAAATGGGGAACACATGAATTCAAGTCTGGTTTTGATTTGGATAGCATTTCCGATGTCCAATCGTTTAATCGCCATGGTGTCGAAATCCTGAGACAGGACGGAACGCTTTCCCGCACGGTAAGCTTCCCGGGTAGCCCCTCGCTTCAACAGACGAATTTCGAGTCGGGGATTTACGCGGCGGACCACTGGTCGATTTCACATCGCCTTGTCCTCGACCCGGGGCTCAGGCTGGACTGGGACCAGATTGTCGGAGGCGCGCGAGTCTCACCGCGTCTGGCAGCCAGTTTTACTCCATCCGAACCGGAACGGACAAAGATCGTGGCTGGAGTCGGCATCTATTACGACCAATCCAATCTCGATCTGTATACTGAGCCGCGGGCGGGAACACGCATCGATTATTTCTATGACCAGGCCGGCACAAGCCTCATCCGCCCACCCGTCGAGAGTGTCTTTCAAATCGGCGAGCAAAACTTAGGTGCGCCCTGGTTTCTTAACTGGAGCGTCGGAATCGAGCAAGAATTGCCGGCCTCGGTCTTTCTGCGCACGGAGTATCTCCAAAAACAAGGGCACGACGGCTGGACTTACCTGAACCCGTGTGCGGGACCAAATGGCTGCTTCGCCGGGCGCTTCATCCTGGAGAGCGCACGCCGGGACCGCTACAAGGCTGCTGTCGTCTCAGTAGAGCGCCGATTTAAGGGGGCGCACGTCATCTACGCTTCCTATACCTGGTCAGCAGCTCGATCAAATGCAGTTCTCGATTTCAATGTTGTTAACCCCTACTTCAGCCCGCAGGCAGGCGGCCCGCTGCCGTGGGACACTCCAAATCGGGTTGTATCGTGGGGGATCCTGCCTCTGATAAAGCAATTCGACCTCGCCTACACCCTCGACTGGCGCAGCGGATTCCCTTTCAGCGTCGTTAACGAGGACCAGGAGCTTGTGGGCCCGCCTGACCGGCTTCGCTACCCTTCATACTTTTCGCTTAACATCGCGCTTGAAAAGAGGGTATCGCTCTTCGGATTCCGATGGGAGTTACGCGGCGGTTTCGATGACATTACTGACCGCCAGAATCCTTATGCCGTCGATAACAACATCGATTCGCCGACCTTCCTGACATACGGAAGCATTGGCGGCCGTTCGCTGACGGGCCAGGTCCGGCTGCTGGGGAAAAAATAG
>JARRJI010000140.1:5959-14315 GCA_037379595.1 Acidobacteriota bacterium
CTGCAAAACAGGAAAGAGCAATGATGGCTCACTCGGCTCATGGGATACCTGCTTGGAATCGACGGAGGAGGAACCCGCACCACGGCGTGCCTTGCCGATCCGCGCCTTTCGATCCTTTCGCGTGTTCAGGCTGGGCCCTCCAATCCCATCAAGGTTGGAGTCGCCTCCGCCCAGCGTGAACTTGCCCGGGCATATGGCCTTGCTCTGCGGGAGGCGCACGTCCAGCCAGGAAACCTCGATGCGGTATGCGCGGGACTGGCCGGCGGCGACAGTGCTCCGGTGCGCAAGCGCATGCTCACTTGGCTGCGCAAGTCGATTCCCGCCCGCGCACATCTGCTGACGACGGATGCGGCCATCACCCTTGCCGCGGCCCTCGGTGAGTCCACGGGGATCATCGTCATTGCCGGGACAGGGTCTATTGCCTATGGCCGCGACCAGCACGGGCGCGTCCTGCGTGTGGGCGGGTGGGGCTCATTGTTTGATGACGCGGGGTCTGGCTACGATATGGGGCGCAAGGCCGTCGCATGCGCACTGCACGCCTATGACGGACGGGGTAAGCCGACAAGGCTGGCTGATTCAATCTGCCGCGAGCTCGGGCTGGGCCGGATTACTGAGATCGTGGCAAAGCCACTCACATCGCGCAACATTGCGGCCCTCTTTCCGCTCGTACAGGCCGAAGCGCGCGCAGGGGACGCGGTCGCTCGAAGGCTCTGTCGTGAAGCCGCCGGCGATCTTGCAGAGATGGCGTCAGCTCTCATCAAACAATTTCGGTGGAGACACCGCTCGATCCAGGTCATCTGTTCGGGAGGAGTTTTTCAGTCGAGCCCCATGATCCGGCGCGTGTTCACTCAACGGGTGCACGACGCTGCACCGATGGCACGCGTTTCCCTTTTGCGGCGCGAGCCTGTGGAAGGCGCGCTTCTGCTCGCCTCCAAGCTCGGTCAATCGTAAGGCCGCGCACGCAACAAACGACAGAAAGCGCCCGAGCATTCACGTTCTGTGAATCTGCCCTTTCTCGAACTCTTAATAGTTCCACTTTGTGTTCTCACTGAATCAGCGCTGAGAGTTATCACTTTGCCACATTCACGCAGAGCATGGCAGTCATCTACTTCTTCCGTCTCTAAGCAACGACGATAGGTATATGCGAATCTGTCCTCGCGGAGTACCATAAGGGAAAAGGTATTCGACGCCTATGGATACGTTGACCGGCGAGCTCGGCAAGCAGGAGTACGTGGTGGAGCGTAAGGACCTGCAGAAGCTGTTTGATGTTCTTAAAAATGGCGGCTACCGGATCTTAGGCCCCACCGCTCGAGACGGCGCCATTGTCTATGATGAGCTGAGTTCTGTAGACGACCTCCCGACCGGCTGGACCGACGAGCAGGGTGGCGGTGTCTACCGCCTGAAGAAACGTAACGACAAAGCGCTCTTTGGCTACAACGTCGGGCCGCACTCCTGGAAACAATTCCTTTTCCCGCCTCGTATCCGTCTGTGGCAAGCCGATCGCCAAACGGAAACAACACGGATTAGCGAAGAAACTCGTGAAACAGAGAAGATGGCTTTCATTGGCGTCCGCTCTTGTGAATTGCACGCCATCGATGTTCAGGACCGCGTTTTCATTCAGTCGAGCTTCGTCAGCCCCTCCTACCAGGCACGTCGTGAGCGTACTTTTATCATCGCGGTCAATTGCGGACAGGCGGGCGGAACTTGTTTCTGCGTTTCTATGAACACGGGCCCGAAAGCCACGGCCGGTTTCGACCTGGCTCTGACTGAAATCCTGGAAAATGAACGGCATTATTTCGTAGTTGAGGTGGGGACCGATGCGGGCATGGAGGTCCTCGAACAGATTCCTCACACCTTCAGCGGACCGGCGGAAAAGGCCGCTGCTGCTAACGCCGTGAAAACCGCGGCCGGACAGATGGGCCGCCAGATGGACACGACGGACATCAAAGATTTGCTGTATCGCAACTACAGGAACGCGCGCTGGGATAACGTGGCATCCCGCTGCCTGACGTGCGCCAACTGTACAATGGTCTGCCCCACCTGCTTTTGCTCGACTGTCGAGGATGTCACGAACTTGAAAGGTGACCATGCCGAGCGCTGGCAGCGATGGGATTCATGCTTTACGATGGATCACTCTTACATCCACGGCGGAAGCGTCCACGCCAGCGCGAGAGCCCGCTATCGGCAGTGGATGACTCATAAACTTGCAACCTGGATCGACCAGTTCGGGACCTCAGGCTGCGTAGGCTGCGGACGCTGCATCACGTGGTGCCCCGTAGCCATCGACATTACCGAAGAGGTTCGAGCGATTCGGGAATCGGAAGTTCTTCGAACAGAATCAAGGGAGGGTCATCATGGAGACACTTAGGCCTATCTTGGCCGAACATCCTTTTTTCAAGGGCCTTGAGGAGCACCATCTGGAATTGATAGTTGGATGCGCTTCAAATGTACGATTCGACGCCGGTGATTTCATTTTTCGCCATGGCGAAGAAGCCAACCAGTTTTACCTGATTCGTCAAGGAATGGTCGCGCTTGAGATGTTTGTTACCGGGCGTGGGCCCGTCAAAGTTCAGACGCTGGGTGAGGGTGACGTTCTCGGCTGGTCGTGGCTGGTCCCTCCCTATCGCTGGATGTTTGACGCACATGCCATGGAATTGACCCGGGCAATCGCGCTCGATGGGAAATGCCTTCGAAATAAATCCGAGCAGGATCACGATCTTGGTTATCACATCCTGAAGCGCTTCGCGACGATCGTCCAGGAAAACCTGGACGCGGCAAGGCTGCAAATACTGAACATTTATGAAGTCAGCGCCTGAAATGACAGCGAGCATCGAAACTCCGGGCCCGATGACGCCGGCATTCTATCGCATTCTCAGAACGCGGCCGGAGACACGTGATACGTTCACCGTTGAACTGGAGACGCCGGACAGCACGTCAGGACCATTGTTTGCGCCTGGCCAGTTCAATATGCTGTATGCCTTCGGGGTTGGCGAAGTCCCTATTTCGGTCAGCGGGGATCCGGCGCGCCCGAAAAGCCTGATTCACACGATTCGCGAAGTGGGAGCGGTGACCCGAGCCATGCGAGCCTTGAAGCGAGGCGATCTGCTGGGAGTGCGCGGCCCCTTCGGAAGTTCCTGGCCGGTGGAAGAGGCCAAGGGTCGTGATGTGGTGATCGTCGCGGGAGGCATCGGCCTGGCCCCACTGCGGCCTGCACTCTACTCGATTCTGGCCCATCGCCAAAAATATGGACGCGTTGTCCTGATGTATGGAACCCGGACGCCGGAGGACATTCTCTTTCGAAAAGAGCTGGAGCGATGGCGCGCCCGTCTTGACCTCAGCGTGCATGTTACGGTGGATCGCGCCATGGTTTCCTGGCGAGGCTCGGTGGGCGTGGTGACAAGCACCATCCCGCGCGTACAGTTTGATGCCAGGAGCGCCCTGGCCATGGTGTGCGGCCCGGAAGCCATGATGCGCTTCACCATTCTCGAATTGCAGAAACGTGGGCTGGGACTTGAGCAAATTTATATTTCGACGGAACGTAACATGAAGTGCGCCATCGGATTCTGCGGCCATTGCCAGCTTGGCCCGGCATTCGTCTGCAAGGACGGACCGGTCTTTCGTTACGACAAGATTCAACCTTTCTTTGAAATTCGCGAGATCTAAATGCCTCGAAGCAAGAAACCCAAGCTCGCGGTCTGGAAGTTCGCCTCATGCGACGGCTGCCAACTCTCTCTTCTTGACTGTGAAGACGAATTGCTGGCAGTGGCAGGGGAAATTGAAATTGCGAACTTTCCTGAGGCTTCGCGTGCGGTAGTCAAGGGGCCCTACGACCTTTCGCTGGTGGAGGGCTCCATCACCACGCCGCACGATGCGGAGCGGATACACCAGGTCAGACGTGAATCCAAATTCCTTGTCACGATTGGAGCCTGCGCCACGGCAGGCGGCATCCAGGGGCTTCGCAATTTCGCAGACGTCAAGAAATTCACGTCCGTCGTTTATGCCACGCCGGCTTACATCGAAACGCTGAGCAAATCAACGCCGATCAGCGAGCACATTCGAGTCGATTTTGAACTGCGGGGCTGCCCGATCGACAAGCGCCAACTGGTTGAGGTAATCAGCGCCTTTTTGAACAACCGCAAGCCCAATACGCCCGCACACAGCGTTTGCATTGAGTGCAAGTTGCGCGGAAACGTCTGCGTGATGGTGGCACACGGTACGCCGTGTCTTGGACCCGTGACCCACGCTGGCTGTGGCGCCATCTGTCCTGCCTACGATCGCGGCTGCTACGGTTGCTTCGGGCCTATGGAAACTCCAAACACCAAATCCTTGAGCGCAGCCTGGAATCAGATGGGCGCCAAGGACGCCGATCTGGTCCGGGCATTCCGGGGCTTCAACGCCTACGCCGATCCCTTCCGCAAGGAAAGCGAGGCCCATGAAAAGTAGAACCATTAAAGTGGACTACCTCGCCCGCGTGGAAGGTGAAGGGGCGCTGTTCGTCAAGATCAAGGGCGACAAGCTGCTGGACGTCAAACTCAAGATTTTCGAGCCACCGCGATTCTTTGAGGCTTTCCTGCGCGGCCGCAACTACAGCGAGGCTCCCGACATCACGGCTCGCATCTGCGGCATCTGCCCCATTGCCTATCAGATGAGTGCCGTCCATGCTATGGAAGATGCTTTTGGCGTTCGGGTGGAAGGCCCGCTTCGCGACCTCCGCCGCATGGTCTATTGTGGAGAATGGATTGAAAGCCACGCGTTGCACGTTTATATGCTTCACGCACCGGATTTTCTGGGATTCCCTGACGCCATCCAGTTGGCGAAGGAGCACCCGGAGGTCGTTCAGCGGGGTCTGCAACTGAAGAAAGCTGGAAACGAAATCGTCACCCTGCTGGGCGGGCGCGAGATTCACCCCATCAACGTGCGCGTCGGCGGGTTCTACCGGGTCCCCACTCGGAACGAACTGGCGCCGCTCGCCGAACGGATGAAGTGGGCCCGCGACGCCGCGCTTGAAACCGTCAAGTGGGTGTCGCAGTTTCCCTTCCCGGAGTTCGAGCAGGACTACGTTTTCGTATCCCTCAGCCACCCGGACGAATACCCGTTCAACGAAGGGCGGCTGGTTTCCAACCGCGGGCTCGACATTTCCGTCCACGACTACGACGACAACTTTGTCGAAGAGCACGTGGCCCACTCGAATGCTCTGCATTCAGTGCTCAAGTCCGGCACACCTTACTTTGTGGGCCCGCTGGCCCGCTACAATCTGAACTTTGACCGTCTCTCGCCCATTGCGCAGGAAGCCGCTCGCAGCGCAGGACTCGGCCCCCAGTGCCGCAACCCGTTTCAAAGCATCATCGTCCGCAGCGTTGAGATTCTTCAGGCTTGCGACGAGGCACTGCACCTGATTGAGCATTACCAGCCGCCCGACAAACCGAGCGTGCCCATCCATCCCCACGCCGCACGCGGGTATGCGTGCACGGAAGCGCCACGCGGCACCCTTTACCATCGCTACCGCATCGACGAAAGCGGCACCATCCGCGAGGCCAAGATCGTTCCGCCCACCTCGCAGAATCAGAAAACAATCGAAAAGGATCTCTGGCAATTTATTCCAAAACACTTTCAGGACAGCCAGAACGATCTCCGCTGGCAGTGCGAACAGGCTATCCGCAACTATGATCCCTGCATCTCCTGTGCAACCCATTTCCTTAAGCTCGATCTCGAGCGCGAGTAACGGAGCCATGCAATGACGGGCCAGCAGAAGCCACCGCTGCTTGTGATCGGCGTTGGAAATCGCTTTCGCGGCGACGATGCCGCGGGGCTGCTGGTTGTCTCCCTTTTGAGAGATATGGGCCTCGACTCGTCACTGATCATCGAGCATTCCGGCGAGGGAGCCGCTTTGATGGAAACATGGAAGGGCGCCGATGCCGTCATCATGATCGACGCAGTTAGTTCCGGCGGTGCGCCGGGCACAATTCACCGCCTGGACCCGATCCGCAATCCGCTTCCGGCACAGATGTTTCATGGTTCCACGCACGCTTTCAGCCTTCCTGATGCAATTGAGATGGCGCGCGCGCTGGACGAACTGCCGCCGCGTCTGCTCGTTTTCGGAATAGAAGGGCGCAATTTCCAGGCGGGTGACGAAGTTTCTCCTGAACTCAACAAGGCCCTGCCGGAAGTCGCAAAGCTGGTTCTCAAAACGATGGAAGCCCTGAGGGCCGGGACCGGAAACGGAGACTAATCACTGTGCATGAAGCATCGCTGATGAATGACCTGATGCGGAAGATCGAAGCGGTCGCCCGCGAACAGAACGCTCGCCAGGTCGTCGGCATCAGCGTCAAGCTGGGCGCGCTCTCTCACATGTCCGCCAGCCATTTTCGCGAGCATTTTTCGGTGGCGTCACAGGGAACACTTGCCGAGGGCGCTGAGCTGAGGATCGAAACACTGACGGACACCAGCGATCCGCACGCGCAGGAAATCCTGCTTGAAAGCGTGGAAATAGCGGAGTAAATCTCGAAACCAATCGGCAGGTCAGCAGATGCGAGGCAGCGGCTCACCCAGCATCACATCCAGCACGCGCGTTCCTCCAATTTCTGTTGTGACCAGAACCCGGCGGGGGTGATCGGCGGTTACCTCGCCGATGCAGCGCGCATCGCGGCCCAGCGGATGGTTGCGCATTCGGTCGAGCACGGCATCGGCCGCATCTCGCCCCACCACCGCAACCAGCTTGCCTTCGTTCGCGACGTACAGCGGATCGAGGCCCAGAATTTCGCACGCGCCCTTCACGCTTTCGCGCACCGGAACGCTCCTGTCGTCCAGTTCCATACCGATCTGCGAACGCGCGGCAATCTCGTTCAAAATGGTCGCCACCCCTCCGCGAGTAGGGTCACGCAGGCAATGGATCTCCTCGCTCGCATCGAGCATTTCCGCAACCAGCGTATGGAGCGGCGCCGTGTCGCTTTCAATCGGTCCCTCAAATTCCAGACCTTCGCGCCGGGACATGATGGCCATGCCGTGGTCGCCAATCGTTCCGCTCAGGAGGATCCGGTCGCCCGGGCGCGCCCGATCGGCGGAAATTTCGACGGCGCGCTCGACAACGCCTAACCCTGTCGTGGTAATAAAAATCTGGTCGCCCTTGCCGCGGTTGACCACCTTGGTGTCGCCAGTCACCAGCAGGACCCCAGCTTGCTGCGCCGCCTGCCGCATCGACTCCACGACTCGCGCCAGATCATCGGTCGCCAGACCTTCCTCGAGAATGAATGCCGCTGCGATAAAGCGTGGCGTGGCACCACTCATCGCCAGATCGTTCACCGTGCCGTTGATCGCCAGCCGACCGATGTCACCGCCCGGGAAAAAGATCGGAGTAACAACAAAAGAATCGGTCGTATAAGCAAGCCGCGAACCGTTCACATCCAGCACCGCCTGGTCATTGAGCTGCGCCAGGTAATCGTTGCTGAAGTTCGGCAGAAACAGCTTTTCGATGAGGTCCTGAGTAAGCTTTCCGCCGCTGCCGTGTCCCAGCACAATATGCTTGTGGTCAAGGATGGACACGGGACAGGTCTCACCTGGAGTCATGCGGCGTTTCTCTTTGTCAGGCAATTCTTGTTCTCCCTGCGTGGCGAGAGTTCTGCGGCTACCTTCCCGCCTCCGCCTTCCGGTGACGCCCGTAAGCGTAGTAAGCAGCGCAGGCGCCTTCGGATGAAACCATTGTCGCTCCCAGCGGGTGCGCGGGCGTGCATTCTGCGCCAAAGGCCGGACAATCATGCGGCTTCTTGACACCTTTCAGCACGTCGCCGCTGACGCAGACAGAAGATTCCTGGGTATCAATTGCACCCACGTCAAAGCGGCGCTCAGCATCAAAAATCTGAAATTCTTCCCGCAGCCTGTAGCCACTTTGCGGAATTAGCCTGTTCCCAGCCGGTGCGTTCTTGACCTCCAGCCTGGGATAAAGCCACGTCGAAATCGTAAAACCCGCAAAGACAGGAACTAACCGTCCATAGCGCAAGGGTTTACCTCACCAATCCTGGTCTGACATCGGGCTGCTCCCGGCCTGATTCCAGCCTGCTTCTGACGCAAATCTGACGCAACAACCTCAGAACTACGATCGTTCGTTCAGCCAAAGTGAGCGCACCGACCGCGGCATGCTTTGGAAACGGCTTCCCGCATCGCATTACTATTCGCGATTCCCCACTTCTTGCTTCGGCAGTCTCGCTCTCCACTCGGCGGCCTTAGCATCGTAACCCTTGTACGGTTCGGAGGCGTGCCAGGCTTCGTAAAGGTCGGCGAGGTACCCCACAACGCGCTGGGTCTGTTCGTGGCTGTCGCCAAGCCCGGCCGCGAGAATAGCGTGGCCTTCAAGGAGCGTCTT
>JARRJI010000141.1:0-11794 GCA_037379595.1 Acidobacteriota bacterium
CCAAGCCTCGCGCCGGAAGCGCTCAAGTTTCTGCGGGTCGTGTGAAAACTCATCAGGCAGGAACTTCAAGGCCACGGAACGTCCGAGCGAGGTGTCTTCGGCCGTATACACCACACCCATCCCTCCGCCGCCCAGCTTTTGAATGATGCGGTAATGAGAAACTGTGGTTTCGACCAACCGCCAGGCACTTTTCTCAGCGCCGGAGTGATCGGAGTTTTCCATTGCGAGCGCTTCCGCCGCCACCTCGATGGCTGGCGTCTCCAGAAAGCTCCCAGCCTGCTCATCGTGCGCCAGCAGAGATTCCACTTCGCGGCGAAGGGCATCGTCCCCCGCGCAGGCCTTCTCCAGAAAGGCCGGCCGCAAGCTCTTGTCACGTTCCAGAGCTTCCTGGTAAAGCCGTTCGATCTTGGACCAGCGTTCAGGCTCCATTCTGCTTATCCCCGCTCACTTCAAGGTGAAGCCACGCCTTGCCACCCTCCACTCGCGCATCGCCGTCTCCAGAGAAACCTTGAGGACCTCGGCCGTTTCCTCGACGCTCCGTCCGCCGCAGAAACGCTGCGCAACCACCGGTCTCTTTCTCTGATCCAGGGCGGCCACCCGGTTGAGAGCATCATCGAGCTCCAGCAGGCTGGAACCGGGAGGTCCGCTAATGGCCAGAGGTTCCTCGAGTTGCTGGGGTTTCTGCCCGCCCCCCGCGCTTCGCACGGCCCAGGGAAAGAGCATGATCCACAAGTATCCCCCGCGTCGACCGGGCGCAGATGGCAGAGAAGTGAGCACGATCATGCCCACAAGCCTGTTGAGTATCAACCTGGCGCAAACAGGCCTCATTCACCAGAGCCGTCGCTTGGAGGGTGTGATCCCGGCGCTCGCGGACCAAGAAGCGCTCAGCAAGGATATGGAGTTCCCGATAGAAAAAAGGAACCAGGCGATCCAAGGCCTCCCTTTCCCCGTCGCCCCAAGCCTGTAGCAATAGGGTGACTTTGTGGGCCGAAGACGCTCGCCGTATCTTTTTGCCCCCTCCTGCGAAAAGCGTACGGACAAAAGAAGAATACCACATCAACAAATGACAAGCCATGGCGGGAGACTGGCAAAAATTTTCATTGGAGATGACAGTTTTTGCGCTCATTTTCCGCCTTATAGATTAAAGAGTGGCAAATCTCCGGCGGCCGCTGGGGCACGAGATGCAAGGCGGGAGGGGGACGGAACCTCACAGAGGGATCGTCTGCGTTTGGTTGAAGTCTGGAGGGGAGATGAGAACGATCGAAAACTCGATGATTGAAGTCGAGGTTTCGCCGGTGGCTTTCACCTTGGACACGACGGGGGCGCGGTTTCAAGGATTTGATGTGACAGAGTTTACCGGCAGTTTCATTCTCCCCTTCGAAGCTCACTGGGGAGGTGTATGTCTGCCAGCAGGAGAATACATCCTGTTCTATGGCTTCCAGGTGTGCGGAGCTTACTTTGTGAAGGTTTTCGGCAAAGTAAAGGACAGCGCACAGGGTGTCATTTTCATCCAGGAGCACAAACCGGCCTCAGCCACCCGTAACGCTCTCATCTGCATCCGTGAGGGAGACAGCCACGTCATCAGCACGCTTGAAATGCCTATGATCGACAAGTCTGTCACCTTTGCGTCGGCGCCTGGCTAGAAACCCATGGCGCACGGGCGGAACAGCAGGCCAAGAATCAGCTTGCCGAGAGGCTAGCTGATTCAGCGTGTGGGGGCCAGAGAAGAAGATAGCCACTTAGCTGTAGGTCCATTCAGTTGGGGGGCGGGTCTTCCCGACGATTTTGTTGTGGGGGAAGGGCCCGTCCCCACTTTTTGACTCCTGCCGCTTCCGAAAGTCTCCCAAGCTCCCTTTATAGTGTCACTGCAGCGCCGGTGTCCACGGTGGCGCATTTGTGCGGTGAGGTCCGATTTGAGGAGTCCAGTTATGGGAGGCAACGCCGTTATGAGAAATGCTGTCAGTATGATTAGTAAACCTCGGCAAGCTGCAACTGCTATAATGAGCAGCAATTCCTGGAGGGGGGTGCTCATGCGGCAAAGTTTGCCTCGGCTGATTGTCAGCGACAGTTCAGGAGGCGTCCGCGAAATTGAAATTGGCAAAGACGAATTCACGATGGGGCGGCAGGGCGATAACGATCTTGTGCTGTTCGACAGCAGGGTCTCGCGACGCCATGCGCGCATTCTGAAAACTCCGCAGGGCTACGTGCTGGAAGACGCCGGAAGCCGTCACGGGACGTATGTCAACGGAACGCAAGTCACCTCCTGCCTTCTGAAGTCCGGCGACCAGATCAGCCTGGGCGTGGCTGAAAATTATGCGCTCTCGTTTCTGATGCAGGAAGCCGAACTGCCCGGCCTTCTGGAGAAGCTGGAGAAAGCGACGGAAAGTCCTGCCCCGCAACTCCAGCACTTGAGCCTGCTGCTGCAGATGGCTCAGACGCTTTACCGGTCGCCGCGACTGGAAAAAGTGCTGACGGCACTGGTGGACTCGGCCCTTGGCATAACCGGCGCCGACCGCGGCTTGCTCTTCCTGCGCGAGGGCGATGGAGAACTCAAACTGCGGATTGCGCGGGCTCCGGAGGAAATCAGCATCGATCCGCCGCCCGAGGACTACTCGAAAGCCGTCGTCAAGAGCGTGGCTGAAACCGGCCGGGAAGAGATGGTGCTGGAAGAAGCCCTGACCGGGCGCGCCGCGCACGAAACAGTGACCATCCAAAGCGGAATGCGCGGCGTGGTCGCGGTCCCGCTGCAGAGACTTCCGGTAACGGACGCGCGCGGCGACTCGATCTCCGGCATGGCCCCGGAACAACTGGGCGTTCTGTACCTGGACAGCCGAGCGCGCGCCACTTCTTTGACGGGCCTTGATCGCCAGGTCCTTCAGACATTGGCCGTTGAAGGCGCCACGGTAATTGAAAACGCCCGGCTTCTGCGGCTCGCCCGCGAGCAGGAACGCGTTCAGCACGACCTGACCCTGGCGCGGGACATTCAGCAGGGTCTGCTGCCACGGGAGTTGCCCAAAGGCGGCTCCTTCGAGGTCCACGCCTTCACGGTGCCGAGCTACAGCGTCGGCGGAGACTATTACGATACGATTACCTTGCCGGAGAATCGCTTCGGATTCACCGTGGCCGACGTTTCCGGTAAAGGCCTGCCGGCCGCGATCCTCTCCGCCAACCTGCAGGGAGCGTTTGCCGCTGTGGCCGCCGGCGATCTGGAATTGCCGGTGACCTTTGGGCGCGTCAATGACTTCCTCTGCGCGCGGTCATCTGAAGCCATGTATGCGACCATGTTCTACGGTGTCATCAGCCCCGGCGGAGATTTCAATTTTGTCAATGCGGGGCACACCTATCCACTGGTCGTGCGCTGCAACGGAGAGGCGCAACCTCTGGAATTGTCCAACTTTCCCCTCGGACTCTTTCCGGGCGCCGCCTACGAAGCGGGAAATACCCATCTCGATCCCGGAGATCTGATTCTGCTTTTCTCGGATGGATTGACGGAGGCACAGAACCTCAGGAACGAGCTTTTTGGAGATTCCCGGCTGAGCAGCCTGGCCAAAGAATGCGCAAAGTTGCCCGCCGCCGGGGCTTCAGAGAAAGTCCTGAAGGCCGTCAAAACGTTTGTGGGACCCGCGCCGCCTTCCGACGACCTGACCCTGGTGGTCCTGCGGTTTGGATCGACTGAGGCATGAGAAGCCGTCAACGGTGGCCTTAAGCCAGGCTTGAAACGAGCCTGATTGACCCCGCAAATCAATAGTACCCTGGGCCGACCAGGCGCTCGATCCGCTTCTGAATCGGCGGATGAGTGGAGAAAAGTTTGGAAAACATCTCGCGGCCGGTCAGCGGCTGGCAGATATACATGTGCGCCATGGAAGGCGAAACCCGCATGGGCAACCGCTTGGACCACTGATCAATCTTCTTCAGGGCCCGCGCCAGACCTTGCGGATTGCCGGTGATGTGCGCGCCTGTGGCGTCCGCCTCGTATTCGCGTGAGCGCGAAATTGCCAGTTGAATCAGGATCGCTGCGATCGGCGCCAGAATCATCATGGCGAGCGCCGAGAGCGCACCGCCCTCGCGGTCATTTCCGCCACCGCCAAAGCCGAACATCTCTCCCCAGAACACCATGCGGGCAATGAAGGTAATCGCGCCGGCAAGGGTCGCGACAATGGCGCTGGTCAGAATGTCCCGGTTCCTCACATGCCCAAGCTCGTGGGCCAGTACGCCTTCAATCTCCTCATCGTCACACAGCTGAAGGATGCCGCGCGTCACGGCAACCGAGGCGTGGTCGGGATTCCGCCCGGTGGCAAAGGCGTTGGGTGAATCGGTCGGAATCATGTAGATCTTAGGCTCCGGAATGTTGGCCTTCCGAGCGAGCCGGCCAACAATCTCGTAAATCCTCGGGCCTTCCTCGCGCGAGATGGGCTTGGCGCCCGACATCGAAAGCGCAAGCTTGTCGGAAAAGAAATAGGTTCCGAAATTCATCACCGCAGCAAATCCCAGAGCAATGATCATCCCGTATTCCCCGGCCCACAGTTGGCCGATGACCAGAAGGACTCCGGTGAGAAGCGCCAGCAATGCGGTTGTCTTAATGTTGTTCAACATGGTTTCCTAAGGCTGGTTAAGACCTGCCTTACCTCTTATTTTTTAGATGCCGAATGTCTCGCCGCAGTTACACCGGCCGGCCGTGGTGTTTCTGCCTACCGCCCGGTGCTGACCGGATAACCCTTCTGGGCCCAGTCGCGGCCAAAATTGTCGGGAATATAGAGAACTTTGACATTTGAAAAGCCCATTGCTTTCAATGTCTTAAAAGCCGGACGGATATTGGGGCACTCCTGCCACGGGCAGCACCCACAGTAGAGAACAATTGATCGAGTGTGAGGAACGCCTCGGAGGCATGACTTCAGATTCGCAATGCCCTCGGGACTCCTTGCCGGACCGCAGTATTTTGAGCCCGGAATATGGCCCTGCACATAGAGACTTTCGAAGCCGACATGCAACAGAAGCGGCTTGCTCCCGGAATTCTGAAGCTCCCTGGCCAGGGTTGCCGGCTGCAAGAGCTGTTTCTGGCTCCAGGGATTAGTGGCGGAAAAAGCGCACGCGCTGCCCAGCAGAAAAATCGCAGCGGCGACGCCAAGGACAAGGTCGCGATTGCTAAAACGACTACAGCGTGAAGAAAGTTTTTTGCTCATGCCTAGCATGGTACCACGTGGTATCGAAGGCGGATAGTCGTTCGCCTGGAAGCATGCACGCAGCACAAGCGCCGATGCATAAAGGGACGCCAGACGTTACGGGAATTGAGTCTTCGTATGAGCAGACTTACTACCATCTGCCGCGAAAGCCCACTACCGAGGGCGCCGGTGGCCTATCAGGATCGCAACCGGGACGTGCTGCCTTGAAAGCTCGCGGCCAACAGGATGGTATAATTTTCTCAGGAGAGAGCAGGTGCGACAGCATCGATTTCGAAAACAAGTCGCATTCATTCCGGGCAGGATTCAGAGGAAAGTGCAGGTGCTCGGGGCACTGTTGATTCTTGCTTTCGCAGTGTCGCGGGCCGGTTTCGCGAAGTGCAGAGAAAAGCCTACCGTGTGGATGAACGAACGCACCGCCGCCTCACACTTAATCACGAGCCTGAAGTTTGTGTTCCCTGCGGGTGCCCCCGTGCTTGCCCGGATTCGGAGCGTTGTTGTCATCGTCACGGTCGACCGCACAGGCAGGATTTGTGAAGGAAAAGCCGCGGCAGGACCCATGGAATTGCGGCGATCCGCTGAGAAGATTGTAAAAAGCTCCTGGCGTTACCGTCCGTTTTTTCTGGACGGGAAGCGGGTCATCGTTCAGTTCCCGGTGACTGTGAATTTTGTCCTACCGGCAGGCAAGCGCTACGTGAAGACGCCTGAACTCGCCGGCGTTCTGCCTGGGATCGCGAATCCAGTCCGGTGGGCCGGGTCACCCGGGGCGGCAAGGACATGAATTCACTCCTGGAATACCTCGCCCTGGCGGCTGAGCGTCACGGCCACATGTGCCCGGGACAGGTGCTGGGGATACGAATGGCGATGTTGGGGCTGAATAAGCTGGGAATCGATGATCCCGCCAAACACCGCAAGCGTCTGCTGACCTTCGTTGAAATTGATCGCTGCGCGACGGATGCCGTAAGTCTGGTGACCGGATGCCGGCTGGGGAAGCGTTCGCTGAAGTATCTCGACTACGGAAAAGTGGCGGCCACCTTTGTCGATCTCCAGACCCAAAACGCCGTCCGCGTTGTGGCGCGAGATGATGCGCGGCAAAAGGCCAAAGCGATGTACGGCGAATTCGCCGACCCTTATAAGCAGCAGATTGAGGCCTACAAAGTGATGGACGACGCCGATCTTTTCACCCTGCATCGAGTCCGCGTGAAGCTTCGCCCGGAGGACTTGCCCGGCCGGCCCCGCTCGCGTGTTGCCTGCGACCAGTGCGGCGAGGGAATCAACGACGGGCGGGAAAGCTACCTGAAGGGCCGCGTACTTTGCCGAAATTGCGCGGGCGAAAGCTATTACGAGATCGTTGACGATCAGTAGCAATTGTTGTCCGGGTTCAGCCCATAAACGGCAGAACGAACCATGCCTGACGATCTACAACTGTTCACGTATAACCGGCTGAAGCCCCTGCCGCCGGTTTTCCTCAAACAGCGCCGCTACTGGCCGGTCGCCACCCTGACCCTGATCGGACTCTGCCTCGCGGTTTTCATCCTGATGACGCTGGCAGGAGGTTCCAAAAGCAGCAACGTCCTGCTGAACTTCGGCGCCTCCTACGGGCCGGACCTTCGGCGAGGCGATTACTGGCGGCTGGTGATGCCGATGTTTCTCCACATCGGCTGGTTCCATCTGGCCGTCAACATGTATGCGCTCTACCTGCTGGGGCCGATTTTCGAGCGCATTTACGGCTACGCGCGCTTCTCGCTGATCTACGTCGGAGCGGGCATCTGCGGCTCCTGGCTCTCGATGGCGATGTCGAACAACATAGCCGCTGGGGCTTCCGGAGCAATTTTTGGCATCGCCGGCGGCATGCTGGTGACCGGACGCCTGTATCCCGAAGTTGTTCCCCGGCGATGGAGACTGATGTTCGGCATAGGCATGGTACTGCTGATCATCGTCAACTTCATCATCGGGCTGAGCCTGTCCCATCTGATCGACAACTGGGGGCACACGGGAGGACTGCTGGGTGGCATGCTGCTGACATTGCTGATTCCCCCGCCTTTAACGTACCGGCGCTCCAGATGGTTCCTTTCCAGGATTCCACAGCAGGCTGTCATTATTCCGGCCGCAATCGTCGCCGTGGCCATGTTTGCGACGGCGGACCATTATCGCGCCACGCAGAAGGTCACCCAGATGGTGGCGCAGGGCCGAGCCTTCTGGGCACGGCAACAGGATCACCAGGCCGTCGAAGTCTTCCAGCAGGCGGCGCGGGAATACCCAAAAGATGAGCGGCCATACGAAGAATTGGCCGCGGTCTATCTCAGTCAGAATCGTCTGACTCAGGCCATCAGCGAGTACGGGAAAGCCTTGCGGCTGAGCCCCGGCTCGCCCGTGGCGGAACTGGGATTGGCGGTCGCCTACGCGCGCGACGGGCAGCCGGGCAAAGCGCGGAACCTGCTGGAGAACATCGTCGGCAAGAATCCTAAAACCGCTGATGCGCAGGAAGCCCTTGCCGACCTCTGCTCCCAGCAGAAACTGTATCCTGAGGCGATCAAGCATTATCAGGAAGCCATCCGCCTGAAACCTGATTTTGCCGGCGCTCACAACAATCTGGCCTGGCTGCTGGCGACTGCCGATGATCCGAAGTTCCGCGAACCCGCGGAGGCAGTCGCGCAGGCGCAAAAGGCCGTTGAATTGAGCCACTGGAAGGATGCAACCTTCCTCGATACCCTGGCGGAAGCGTTTTACGCGAACGGCAAGTACCAGCAGGCGGTCACGGTCCAAAAGAAAGCGCTGGCGATCGATCCCGGCAACAAGACGATGCAGGCGCACATGGCCAAGTATCGCAAGGCCGCCGGCACGTAAACTTCAACCCCTGAAAGGACCGCGTTACCATGCACAGGAAACGTTACGCACTTTTCTTGATTCTCTCGTTTGTTGGTGCATATGAAATATTGCTTGCGACTCCCCGGCCGCTGACAGCCGCTAAGGCAGGCGCCCGTCCTATTGTGACCACGCATCAGGGCAAACTGCGGGGGACCCTGAATGCTGACGATGATCAGCAGCACCATACCCTTGCCGACGATGTTCTCCAGCAGGTTCCGCGCTTTGCCCGGCTGCCCGTCGCGCGCGTAGGCGACCGCCAATCCCACGGCGTGGTGCTGGTCAGCATCAACTACCGCCTGGGGGTTTTCGGATTTCTGGCACTTCCGGAGCTCGCCCGGGAATCCCCACATCACAGTTCCGGCAATTACGGCCTTCTTGACCAGATCGCGGCCCTGCGCTGGGTGCAGAACAACATCGCCCATTTTGGAGGCGATCCCGGCAAAGTGACCATCGGCGGGCAGTCCGCCGGCGCAATCGACACAGGCATGCTCGTGGCAAGCCCGCCGGCCAGGGGGTTGTTTGCCAGGGCCATCTCGGAAAGCGGCGGAGCCATCAGCCCGATTCCGGTGCTGCCCACCTTGCGCGAAGCCGAAACCCGCGGGGAAACTTTCGCAGCCTCTGCCGGAGCGCCCGCCGGACCCCGCCAGATTGCGGAACTGCGCGCGATGACGGCCAGGCAGATTCTGGAGGCAGGCCGCCGCTTTACGGCTCCCGACAAGGAAGGTGTGCCCACGCGGCCGGGTCCGTCTCTCGATGTGGACGGGTGGGTTTTGCCGGAACAGCCTGCGGCCCTGGTTCGCAAAGGCGCAGTTAATCATGTCCAGTATCTGCTCGGCAGCAATGTCCAGGAGTTTTCGTTCGCCCGGTCGAGCGTGATCCGTCCCGGAAACGAGCCGGCAGACGCGGTTCGCAAGCGCATCAGGCAGGATTTCGGCAGCGAAGCCCCGGCGGCGATTGCTTTTTACGGCCTGGCGCACTCTGACCTGCCGCCTGTCAACCCCTTGCTTGGAACTGCTGGGACGCAATTGATGACCGACGTTTATTTCCGCTGTCCTGATGTCATCGCCAGCGAATGGCTTGCGGCCAGGGGATTCACGATCTGGCAATACAGGTTTGAGCGGCCGCTGCCGGGGGCTGCTTCCACGCGCCACAGCGGCGAACTTCCCTACGTTTTCGGATGGGCGCAGAAGCCGGGCGTGAAAACCATGGGAGCTACGTTTGGGCCCCAGGATGCCCGCATTTCGCGGCAGATGCAGGCCTACTGGACAAACTTCATGAAGACAGGGGATCCCAATGGCCCGGGTTTGCCCGAATGGCCACGCTACACGGACGCGTCGGCCGGCATTCTTCGTTTCACTTCAAAAGGACCCGTGCCTGCAAAAAGTTCGAGGCTGCGCCTGTGCGGGCTGTATGAGAAGCACATCGTAACATTGTTAGCTGATCCGAAGAATTGAGTCTGGCGCGCATCCGATCAAATTCCTCCTGGCTGAACAATGTTTGACGTGTTTCGAGTCACCGTTCGATCTGGGTTGGGATGTACTGGAGTTTATGGAGGTCAGCTGGCGATGCCAGCCGCTGGCCACCCAGAACCTATTCGTCCTGAATCAACCGGAGTTTTTCCCGGCTGATAACGGGGCCACTTTGGCTCTGCATCATGTCTGAACGATCCACAGCGGTTCAGCCACGGCGGTTTCTGCTAACCGGCGCAACGGGCTACGTGGGCGGTCGCCTGCTGAAATCGCTTGAGGCAAGTCGCTGCCACGTCCGATGCCTGGCCCGCCGGCCGGAATTCCTGCGTGCGCGAGTGGGACCCGGCACCGAAGTCGTCCAGGGAGACGTCCTGGACACCCATTCCCTTGTGGCGGCCATGTCCGGCATTCAAACCGCCTACTACCTGGTCCATTCCATGGGCTCAGGTGGATCTTTTGAAGAACAGGACCGCATTGCCGCCTCGAACTTTGGACAAGCGGCACGGCAGGCGGGAGTCACGCGAATCATCTATCTGGGCGGGCTGGGCGAGGCGGAGAAGAGCCTTTCAGAACATCTCCGCAGCCGTCAGGAAGTGGGTGAAATCCTCCGGCAATCGGGCGTGCCGGTCATCGAGTTCCGCGCATCCGTCATCATTGGGTCGGGCAGCGTCTCTTTCGAAATGGTTCGGGCCCTGGTGGATCGGCTGCCGGTCATGATCTGCCCGCGATGGGTTCGAACTCCCACACAGCCAATTGCCATTGAGGACGTGATTCAGTACCTGGTTCAGGCGGCCGATTTGCCCCTGGAAAGAGGAAGCGAAATCTTCGAAATCGGTGGCGCGGACGTTGTTTCCTATCGCGACCTGATGCAAGCCTATGGCAATGAACGCGGGTTGAAGCGCTGGCTCATCTCCGTGCCGGTCCTCACGCCGTGGCTTTCCAGCCTGTGGCTGGGATTGGTGACGCCGGTGTATGCGCGCGTCGGCCGGAAGCTGATCGAGGGATTGCGCAATCCCACCGTGGTGCGAGATAACCGCGCTCTCAGAGTTTTTAACATCAAGCCGCGCGGCGTGCAGGAAGCTGTGGCACGCGCGCTCGCCAACGAGGAGCATGAATTTGCCGAAACACGATGGTCGGACGCGACTTCTTCGGCCGGAGCCCGGAAGTCCTGGGGAGGCGCGCGCCTGGGCAGCCGGATTGTCGACCTGCAGACGGCAGAAACAAAATTGAGCCCGGCCGAGGTTTTTGCTCCCATCCGCCGTATCGGAGGGAAAAACGGATGGTACTTTGCCAATTCCCTCTGGAGAATTCGCGGCTTCGTTGACCTGCTTGTGGGCGGAGTCGGGCTCAGGCGCGGGCGGCGCGACCCGGAACATCCGGCGGTCGGGGATGCTCTGGATTTCTGGCGAGTGGAAGCTTATGAACCGGACCGGAGGCTTCGGCTGCTGGCGGAGATGAAAGTCCCCGGACGCGCATGGCTTGAATTCGAAGTGGAACCGGCGGACTCCGGGTCGGTGGTTCGGCAGACCGCCGTCTTCCAACCCGCCGGGCTTTCGGGCCTCGCTTACTGGTACCTGCTCTACCCTGTGCACGCCTGGATTTTTCGCGGCATGCTGCGGCAAATTGTGAAAAGGGCAGAACTCGGTAAGGCCCGCGAGGATAAGCATGGACCCCTTTGAAAAACTCGCTCAGGACCCGCGCGTGACGGTGCGGCGCGGCGGCCCCGCAAACGCTGAGGGCCGCGCGGTTGTTTACTGGATGCAACGTGCGCAACGCGCGCTGGACAACCCGGCACTTGAAACAGCCATCCGCGCCGCGAATCTGCTGAAGAAACCGGTCGTAGTTTTTGTCAGTGTTGTCCCCGATTACCCGAACGCCAATCTGCGGTCGTACGCGTTTTTCGCGGAGGGAATCCGCACGCTGGCTGCCGGGCTCGAACGACGCGGCATCGGCTTCGTCCTGCGCGCATGGCCGGGAAACGATCCGGTCAAGTTCTGTGATGAAGTTTCGCCCTGCCTCGTGGTGGGCGATGAGAATCCTATCCGAAAGCCCGAGCAATGGCGGCAAAGCATCAGCAAACGGCTGCGGGTCCCTTTCTGGACCGTCGACGCGGACGTGATCGTTCCCAGCAAACTGCTCCTGAAGGAACAGTATTCTGCGCGGACCATACGGCCCAGAATTTCCGCCCTGCTCGATGAGTTTCTGGCACCGGTTTCGGAATTAAAGCCCCATGTGCGTTGGCGGCGCCGCAAAGAGCTTTCTTCCTTATCCGCCGGTGCA
>JARRJI010000142.1:0-11039 GCA_037379595.1 Acidobacteriota bacterium
GATCGAGTCCCCCGGCTTTGCCCTTTGCGACCGCGGAGGGCATGTAATCGGCCATAAAGTTGAGCAGGCTCTCACTTCCGATGTTGGGGAGCGCCGCAGAAACAAGCACGGGGGTCAGCCGCTTTTCCGCAATGGCCTGGCGGAGTCCCGGCACCAGGTCTTCGACGGGAATGGTGCCTTTGTCGAAAAACTCTTCCAGAAGCTGATCGTTCCCTTCCGCGACCATCTCGACCAAAGCCTCGTGGGCCTTCGTGGCAGCCTCCTGCATCTCCGCCGGAATCTCGCTGTCTTTGGCCTTCCCGGAGCCGTTCCCCTCGTAGAGCGCGGCGCGCATCCTGACCAGATCGACGACGCCACGGAAATTCTTTTCTTCGCCAATGGGAAGCTGAACGGGAACGACGGAACGCCCAAACGCATTGTTCAACGCCTCCAGCGTCCTTTTGAAGCTGGCGCGGTCACGATCCATCTGGTTCATCACCAGGGCGCGAGGCAGGCCATACTTTTGGCAAAAGCCCCAGGTCTTTTCGGTCTGGACTTCGACACCGCTCACCGCATGGACAACAATCAGTGCGGCGTCGGCGGCTTTCAATGCGGCCTCAGCCTCATAAAGGAAGATGTTGAAGCCGGGAGTGTCAATCAGATTGACCTTGGTGCCCTTCCATTCCGCATAGGCCAGGCCCGCACTGATGGTGAAGCCGCGTTCAATTTCTTCTTCGTCGCAGTCGGTGACGGAAGTACCATCATCCACTTTGCCGAGCCGGGTGGTCATGCCCGCTGTATAAAGCAGGGCGGACGCAAGCTGCGTTTTCCCGGTGTCACCATGGCCCAGCAGCGCAACATTGCGGATATTCTCGCCGTCGTAAATTTTCACGAGAGACTCCTCAAGATTTCAGGAATTGCCTATTCAACAGATTCAGGCTTTGAGTCAATGTGGCATCCTAACACAGCTTTTCGGAGGGGTACAATGCACACGGAGAAGAACCAGATTTGCTGGCGGCCGGTTTCCGGGGCACACGGTACCCTCCACCTGGCTCTTGCCAGCGCCTAGTCCAGGTCGAATTCGCGAGAAGGCCGGACGAGCGGCTCGTCTTTGGATCGCTTGAGGGCCTCTTCAAACTTCTTTTCGAGCAACTGCGCTTTGGTCTTTTCGTCTTCTGTGCTCCTGCGAAACATGGCCTCGCGCCGGTCCTTCTCCTTATCAAGCAACTGAGCGGAATGATTAAGATCGGGCGCCTCGGTATGCTTAGGCGGCCGGCTATGCGAAATCACCTTCCCGAGCGACAAGTCAACTTTGAGACGAGCTCCACAACACGGGCATTCAAGCTCGATCCCCCCGGGTCCCTTCGTCGTAGAAGCCATGAAAAAATGCTACCCTTGGGCCTCTCCGAAGTCAAACTCGGAAACGTGCGCGGATGGCAGGTCGAAACCTGTGCCCGGGAACGGCAACTCTGGTTGCGAACGGCGGCTTATCCCCTGCGACAGGGAACGTGGTCGCAGAAAGCCTGCCCCGGAAAAAGAGCAGTTTGAGGGTGGACTCAGGTGCATCCGCACGTTTCCTATCGAAGAGGCATGCGGCCGTTCACGCCACCCAGTCGATGTGGATGTTGCCTGAGTCCATTCTCCAACTGTTCTTTTTCCCGGGCGGGCTTTTTGCGACCACGATTTTTCCTGCCTTTCCTGTTATCTCTCTCTTGCTGATGGTTCCCTGAAGCGTCAATGGCCGATTGGTCGATTTGCTGCCCGAGACGGTGTGGGCATGCAGATCTAAACACACATTCGGAGGAACGCGGACACTGACGTTGCCTGACACCGATTCCAGGTACCAGGGGGACTTGCCGCCGCCTTCCGCCGTAATCGACCCACTCGCAGTCTTGGCATGTACCAGGCCTTGAGTATTCTTCAGCACAATGTTCCCCGAACCGGTATTGACGCGCGTATCTCCGGCACCCGTCTGCTGAACGGTCACACTGCCGCTGCCGGTGGATGCCCGAACGCTGCCTCCCACGCCGGTGGCCCGGATATCGCCGCTTCCCGTGGATGCTCGGACTCCTTCCTTGACGTTCTCCATAACGATCTCGCCCGACCCGGTTTTGGCCTGCACGTTCCCGCCGATGTTTGAACCCTTGATGTCGCCGGAGCCGGTTTCGGCCTCAAGCGGTCCGGAAATACCGTCGACGGTTTGATCCCCGGACCCGGTTTTGGAACTGAGCTGGGTGTTCGCGGGCACCACCAGCTCATAGCTGATGGATATATTGTGTCGCATGCTCGATTCTGTAATTTTTCCGATCTCGATGACGTTCCCGTGCTGCTCGACAGGCGGGTGTGACGCGAGGTAACGCACTCTCTTCTCGGCGTCGCCGTTTGACAAGAGACCGTTCCAGGCCCGGATTGTGCCCTCTACCTCGACGACGGAGTCACCGCCGGTCCGCACGGCGATTGTTCCAGCGCCGGTCTGGACACTCAACTGCACAGGCCCCGTCACGTGCAGAGTGCGCTTGAAATGTCCTTCCGCGGCCAGGGCCGCGGTCGAAAATGCCAGGCAGGTTGCCGCTAACGCCATCAAATACTTAGACTCTTTGCTCAGGCTTGAGGTGATCATGTTTTTTCTCCCGAACGCGAAAATTCTTCGTCCCTTCTTCCCCAAAGGAAAAAGCTCTATAGATGATTACGAATCATCCGGAGCAAATGTTCTGCTCGTTCAAGACTGTTTTGAGGCAAACTCCGGCCGGTAGTCCCTTCTGTCGATGACCGAGAATTCCATTCGGTTTTCGGCGGGATCGACGCGGTCCAGGCGCACACGAATCCGGTCGCCTAACCGGTAAGTCTGATTACTGCGCCGCCCCACGGCTGCCCGCAGACTCTCGCGGTAAACATAGCGATCGTCCTCCAGGCTTTCGAACGAAACGAACCCTTCCACGAACAGGTCAATAAGTTCAACGAAGAATCCGTGTTTGGTGAGCGAGATGAGGAGGGCGTCGAAGTCATCGCCCAGGTGCTGGGCCATGAATTCGACTTTTTTCAGGTTCATCAGTTCGCGCTCGGCATCCTGCGCGCGCCGTTCGGCTTCTGAAGTTTCAACCGCCAGGGCGTGCAATTCTTCGGGGCTGACGGGTGCTTCATGCCCCTTGCCTTTCGACGCAAAAGCATGCGTGTGATGGCCGGAGGCCGTCGCCTCGGCTGGGCTTCTTCCGCGCGCGTGGCCTTTTTGCTGGTGAAGAATCGTTTTCAGGATGCGGTGGACAATCAGGTCAGGATAGCGCCTGATGGGCGAGGTGAAGTGCGTATAAGTTCCTGTGGCCAGGGCAAAGTGGCCCAGGTTTTCCTCTGAATAGCGAGCCTGCCTGAGCGAGCGCAGCATCAGGTAGGAAAGAATGCGCTCCTCGGGCTTGCCTTCCAGCCGCCGGGTGAGGTGCTGGTAGTGCCGGGGAGTAATCTCGAGGTCGATCTTTTCCAGCAGCTCGTGAGGCCTTGCGCGCCTGCCGCGATCGTCGCGCCCGTGGATGCGGAGACTCTGCCGCGCGGGCAATTTGATGCCCAGCGAATAACCGAACGTGGCGGCGATTTCCTCAAATTCCAGCACTTTTTGCGGGTCGGGCTTTTCGTGGACGCGGTAAACCGACGGTATCCCCTTCCTTTCAAGCCAGGTAGCGACCGTCTCGTTAGCCGCCAGCATGAATTCTTCAATGATGCGGTGCGCGATGTTGCGCTCTGATCGGGCAACGCCGACCATGTGTCCGGTTTCGTCAAACATGATTTCGGGTTCCGGGAGATCGAAATCGATGGAGCCCCGCTGCTCGCGGTGCCGGATCAGAATGTGGGCGAGTTCCTCCATCAGCTTGAAGTTCGGAACCAGCGTTCCGTACTCATGACAGGCGCTCCGATCTCCAGACAGGATGTCACGGACCGCGGTGTAAGTCATGCGCTCAGCGCTGTGGATGATCCCGGGAGTGATCTCATATCGAACAATGGTCCCCTGCCGGTCGATTTCCATCAGCACGGACATCACCAGGCGGTCGACGTAAGGGTTCAAGCTGCAGATGCCATTGGAAAGCTCCAGCGGCAACATGGGCACGGCACGGTCGGGGAAATAGACGGAGTTGCCGCGCAGTCGGGCTTCGCGATCAAGTCCTGTTGATGGCCGGACGTAATGGGCGACGTCCGCGATGTGGACATGCAACAGATAATGCCCGCCGTCGAGGCGTTCGACGTAAACCGCATCGTCGAAATCTTTCGCCGTTTCGCCGTCGATGGTCACGATCGGCAGCGAGCGGAAATCGCGCCGGCCTTCGTGTTGGGTTTTGGAGATGAATTGTGGCGCGTCCTCGGCTTCCGCCAGTACCTCCGCCGGAAAGCGGTGCGGGAGGTGATACTTGCGGATCATCATTTCCACGTCCACTCCGAATTCGTCGCGCCGGCCGAGAATTTCAATCACCCGGCCGCGCGGCTGAGCGCCGGGCCGCGGGAACTCGGTCAACTCGACGTCGACAATCATGCCTGCAAGTTCACGACTGACTGTCTTGCGCTTCGCATGCCGTTGCGCCTGCTTGCCCCCGGATTCCCCGCCGAATTGCCGGTGGCGGGCGCGCTCGGCGGGCGGCCATTCCTGGCCGTGGGGAATAAGAATCTCGTGCGGAATGCGGCGTTCGAAGGGGACAACAAAATTGGAACGGGTTCCGGCGCGGAACTCGCCGACCACGGTCTTTTGCGCGCGTTCAATCACCCTCAGGATGATGCCCTCGACGCGCACGCTGGGTTTGGCCGTGCGGGAAAAACGCGTGCGCCAGTCGGGCCGCGACCGGACCACCTGAACCTCCACGCGGTCCGCATGCAACGCCGGTCCCATTGCGCCGGGCGGGATAAAAATGTCCTGATCGGTTCCTTCCAGCGGGCGGTCAGGGACGACAAATCCGTAGCCGTCGCGATGACCGACCAGGCGTCCGGTCACGACATTTCGCGCCACTGGTTTCGGCGCCGGAGCCGCCGGCCGATGCTCGCGAGGAGGTGCGTGGCGGGCTGTCTTGCGGGAAACGCCTTTCGGACCTCTGCGCAACTCCCGGCGATAAGTCTCCATGCCGGCATGGCGTTGTGGCGTCAGAATGAAATGGCTCTTTTTTGATTCTCTGATCTTGCGGCCCTTTGAAAGGTCGTGAAGAACGTGTTTCAACTCCCGTGCCTGGCTGGAACGCAAACCAAGTTCGTGGACCAGCTCGCGGATGCGAAAAGTCTTCTCCGGCTGCTTATGGAAGACGTTCAGGACATCGTGTTCGCTTAAGGCTTCGCGCATCGCTTCATTGCCTCTAGCTTAGCACTGTGCAACGTGCATAGCGCCGGGATTGTTTTTTCGGAGACGCGGAGCTTTCGGCATCCGCAAAAAACGTTTTCCCATTTGTCACGCCTTGTTCAGACTGCCTTTGCGGCCTGGAAGGAAGAATCGAAAATAAAGATAGATGTTCGCGGCCATAGCGATGGCGTAAATACAAAAAGGGGCGGCGATTTCGGAAATATTGAAGAGGTAGCCTGTCAGAGTGATTCCACCCGAAGACGCTCCCAGCCGAGCCACCTGGTTGATTCCAAGCGCCCGTCCCAGTTCGTCCTGTTGCACCATTTCCGTCAACGCCGTGCGCTGGACCGGCACCGCCATCACGCGCAAGGCGGGCGTCACCAGATAGATGGCAAGGGCTATTGCATAAACATGCCAGAAAGGCAGCAGGACCAGGAGCGCCGTCCCCAGCCCGCGTGTTACGGCAATGCTTTTGACGAACCCCAGCGTCTGCTCCAGGCGAGGCGCCGCCAAAAGGGCGAAGGCCGCCAGAGCCCCGCTGGCAAACGCGTAAACGGCCATCTCCGATTTCGGAACGTGATAAACAATCACGAAGAAAGGGATCAAAAATGGCACGACCAGTCCCAGAGTGAATCCGTTCAGAATCCCGGTCACGGTGAACTTGCCGATCACGATCTTGCTGTGAAGCTTGCGGAGGTTTCCGCGGACATTTTCCGCTCTTATGAAAGCAAGAAACAGGAGGCCGCCGCCGGAGATAAGGGTGGCATCCAGGAAAACGTGCTGAATCTGGGCGTGCCGGGCCATTAAGGCGCCGAGCGCCCCGAACATGCCACTCAGAAATGTCAGGATGGAAAAATAGGAGGTCCGATTTTCCGCAGTGGTCAGGTCCGTAATGACGGCATTCTGGATGGGCTGTGCCGAGCCTCCGATTCCGCCCGTCATCAGAGAGCCGGTCGCCGAGTAGCCTCCCAGCGACGTGGCCACAAAGAGCACAGACAACCGGCTGGAAAAAAACACCATGGCCGAACTGACCGGGAGCAGCAGGCCCACCAGAAACAGCGTCTTGCCTCGCCCCCAGGAATCGGTCAGGAATCCGAAGAGCAGGCCCAGGATGGCTGTCGCGATGGCCGCGGAGGTATAGAGCAAACCCAGTTCAAAAGGGCTGTAATGCCTGGACGTCAGCACCAGGTAGGGATAGGCAATGGTGATCATGCCGGCAGCGATACTGCGCGTCATGCGAAACAAGGCGAGGAAGAGCAACTGCACGCGAGGGTCTTTCATAGTTTCTTAACAGCCCGGATAACCTTGACTCTTCAGTCTATTATGGATGCAGGAAACTCAGCTATTTGTCCAACCTGTTTTCTGCAGGATTGATAAAATCGATTTGTTTGAATTGATATTTCCTGCCCTGGGAGAGCGCAAGAAGGAGAGGCGATGAGAATCGACAGTCACCAGCATTTCTGGAAAATTTCGAGAGGCGATTATTCCTGGATGAAGCCGGAGATGAAAGTCCTCCATCGGGATTACCTGCCTGGAGACCTGAAACCCAGCCTGGAAAGCTACAAGATTGACAAGACCATACTTGTCTCAGCGGCGCCAACCCTTGCGGAGACCGATTTCCTGCTGGATCTTGCAAAGAAGCATGACTTTATTGCTGGGGTTGTGGGCTGGCTCGATCTTGAGAGCAAAGATTTTCCATCATTGATTGAGCTCTATTCACGCCAGCACAAATTCGCCGGACTTCGGCCCATGCTCGAGTCACTCCCCGACAATGATTGGATCCTGCGGCCCCCGGTCATGGACTCTCTCAGAATTATCGCGCAACTGGACCTTCCGTTCGATTTTCTGGTCTACACGCGACACCTTCCCCATGTGGCCAAAGTGCTGGAAGAGGTGCCCGGTCTGCGGGCCGTCATCGACCACATTGCCAAGCCCGAAATCAAGGCGCAGAAATTGGAACCCTGGAAATCTCTGATTCGGGATGTTGCCCAGCACAAGAATCTCTACTGCAAGCTTTCAGGAATGGTCACGGAAGCCGACCACGATTCCTGGAATCCGGAGCAATTGCGACCCTACATCGAGCACGTTGTTGAATGCTTTGGCCCGGAGCGCGTCATGTTCGGCAGCGACTGGCCGGTGTGCCTGCTGGCCGGCAGCTACGACCAGGTTGTCGGCGTGCTCGAAACCGTGCTCAATCCGGTTGTTGATGCGGCTTCTTTGCAGGCCGTTTACGGCGACAATGCCGCCCGCTTTTATAAGCTGAAGGATTGAGGGACAGAAGCTGCCGGCAGAATAATGTGTGATCAATCTCAGCACCAGCGGCTTCCCTTCGGTATCCGTCTACGGACGAATCCGCTCAGTAAGGCCGCTTCCACTCGCGCACTTTCGGCATATCCTGGCCGTATTTCACAATACAGGTCATATGTTCGATCAGTTTGTTGCGCAGCTCCTGCTTGAAGTGTGCGCCGACCCGGGGCAAGCGGTCCACGAGGCCGCCGGCCGGTTGGATTCAAAGCGCATTGCCTTTGCGACTGGAATGGAAATAACATGGAGCGTTGCCGTCGCTTTGCAGTTGAGCGAGAACAGAAGACCGGCTGTTTTGCGGCCGCAGGATTGTCAACAGGTTTCGATCAAGGGGGTAATGAAGATGCAAGCAGGCGTTTATACGGGAGTCGACACTCTGAAGTTGCAGGAATGGCCAAAGCCCAAGCTCGACAAAGGTGAAATGCTCGTCAAGGTGCGCTACGCAGGCATCTGTGGTACGGACATGATGATCCACGCGGGCAAGCATCCACGTGTGGTTCCTCCCCGTGTGTTAGGCCATGAAATCTTTGGCACTGTGGTTGAAGTGAGCCCGCCGGTGGAATCGCAAATAAAAGAAGGAGACCGCGTGGCTGTTTTCCCGCTCATTTCCTGCGGACGCTGCGCGCCTTGCCGCGAGGGCAACGCCCACGTGTGCGAAATACTCGGACTGCTCGGGATCGATACCGATGGCGGATTTGCTGAATACGTGAAGGTGAGCCCGGACCAGTTGATTCCTGTCCCGTCCGGTGTTGACGACGAACAGGCGGCGCTGATCGAACCTCTTTCCGTAGCGGTCCACGTGGTTCGGACTTCAGGATTCACCGCGGGTGACACCGCGCTCGTCACCGGTGCTGGACCGATTGGGAATCTGATCACTCAGGTGCTGACCGCGGCGGGCGCCCGGCGGGTGCTGATCTCAGAGGCAAAGGCTTTCCGGCGCGATCTGGCAAAGCGAATGGGCTTTGCCGTCGTCAATCCCCAGGAGGTGAAACCGACTGAAGCGATTCGCGAGATGTCCGGCGAGCCTTTCGTGGACCACGTGTTTGAGGCCACCGGTGTGGCCGCAGCTTACCGTGATGCTGTTCAGGCTTGCAAGGTGCGGGGACACATCACTTTTGTGGGCCTGCCGAAAACAATGCCCGAAGTCGATGTGCTCAATCTGGTCTTCAAGGAAATTCGCACGGCCGGCGCGCGCGTTTACACTCCGAAAGATTTTCTCGTTGCCATCTCGTTGCTGGAACGGGGGGCCATTGATGTGAAAAGCGTCGTTACGGACAACCTGTCTCTCAAAGATATTGAAGTCGGCCTTCAGCGAATGCACGACCCCGACCACAGCCTTAAGATTCTGTTCAGCCTTTGATCCCCGGTTCATTCTGTTCGGGGCAAGCCGGTGAACTGCATCGAGACATCGTCCTGCCCGAAGTCCACCTTCTTTCCCGAAGCGAACAGTTTTGCTGAAAGCACCTGGGTCCGCAGCACGCACGGGAAAACGGATCGAGGCTGTTTTTGTGCGAAGGCATTCACGTCTCTTCGCTTTTGCAGCGCCATTCACGGCCTTTCTTTCTGGGTCTCCTGAAGTTAAGCTTCAGGTGGGATGAGTAATCACCGGGCACAAAAGATTCGTCTTGACCGGCTTCTGGTGGAGCGCGGTCTTGCTGAGTCGCGTCAGAAAGCTCAGGCACTGATCCTTGCCGGCCAGGTTCTGGTGGACGAGCAAAAGATCGAAAAGTGCGGCACGGTCGTCAGCGCCGAAGCGCGGCTGCGCCTGCTGGGCGAGCCACTGCGGTACGTCAGCCGGGCTGGGCTGAAACTCGAGGCGGCGCTCGACCATTTTCACGTGGATCCCAAGGGCAGAATCTGCCTGGACATCGGCGCGTCAACCGGAGGTTTTACAGACTGCCTGCTTCAGCGCGGAGCCAGCAGAGTGTTCGCCGTGGATGCGGGAACCAACCAGCTTGACTGGAAACTGCGGAAGGATCCGCGCGTGACGGTGATGGAAAAAACCAACGCGCGTTACCTCACTTTCGAGCAGATTGGTACGCGCGTGTCGCTTGTCACCATGGACGTCTCCTTTATCTCCGCCACGCTGATCCTTCCCGCGCTCTTGCCCCTGCTCGAAAAGGGCTCAGAGCTTCTGCTGCTGGTCAAACCGCAATTTGAGTTAAGTCCCGGGCAGGTCGGCAAGGGCGGCGTAGTGCGTGATCCGCGCTTGCACGAGGAAGCTGTTTCCAGGGTTTCAGGTAAAGTTGCCGAGCTTGGATTCGTCGAAATTGGGCGCGTTGAAAGCGCTCTGCCTGGAGCTTCAGGAAACCGCGAATTTTTCCTGCATGCTATTTGGCCGAAAAGTGTCTAGAATGGTTTTTCTGACGGCTCAACGGAAACCGCAGCCATCGGTCAACTTACGGTGATATCAAACGTCTATGGCTATAAAGAAAATCGGAATTGTTTCAAAACCTAAGAAAGCGGAGATTGGCGAGATTGTTCCTCCACTGGTGGAGTGGCTTCGAGAACGCGACATTGAAGTCTGCTTTGATAAGGAAACGGGTTCCATCCTGGAAAGCACGGAAAAATGTCTCACGCGGAACGAACTTCCCGGGAAGGTCGACCTGCTGGTGGTGCTGGGAGGAGATGGCACGCTGCTTGCCGCAGCCCGCTCTCTTTACAAACGCGAAGTCCCTATTTTCGCCGTCAATTTGGGCGACCTGGGCTTCCTGACCGTCATCACCCGGGATGAACTCTACCCGGCCCTCGAAGGCGTGTTGTCCGGAAACTACCGCTCTGAGCGTCGCGTGCAGATTGAAGGCGAACTGATCCGCGCAGACGAAATCCTATCCACCTTCCGCGCTCTGAATGATGTGGTTCTCAACAAAGGAGCCATTGCCCGGATTCAGGATTTTGAGGTCTATGCGGATGGCGAGTTTATCTCAAACTACAAATCCGATGGACTGATTGTTTCGACGCCCACGGGCTCAACGGCCTATTCTCTGGCGGCGGGCGGACCTGTCGTGTCGCCTTCCGTGGAAGCTTTTATCGTCACTCCCATCTGCGCGCACACGCTCACCAATCGTCCCCTGGTCCTTCGCGACTCCGCCACCATTGAGATTGCGGTGAAGAGCCAGCGCGAAGCCGCTTACCTGACCGTTGATGGCCAGGTGGGCATCGCCACTCATAGCGAGGACATCGTTCGTGTCCGGAAGTCCTGCTCTTTTGTCGAACTGATCCAGCCTCCGCAAAGAAACTATTACGAAATCCTTCGCCAGAAGCTCAAGTGGGGAGAGCGGTAAGGCGTCTGGCCCATTTAGGCTTGCAGCGGGGCTTCACTCAACTCTAAGCTGACTTGGGACGTTGGCCCTATGGCCCAGAGTTGTGCCCGTTCTTTATCAGTTCCTCCAGTCCGGCTTGGTCCAAGACCCTCTCGGGCTCTCTGCCGAGAAGCTCAGGCGGAAAGGTGCTT
>JARRJI010000143.1:0-11701 GCA_037379595.1 Acidobacteriota bacterium
CCAGCAGTCCTAGGATGGAAGGCTGAAACTGCAGGGCGCGAAAGTGCCAGCGACGGCGAGAAGCTTCCTCGTCCGGAAAACCTTGTTGCACCATGAAACGGTCAAGAGCGGTCCCCATGTGCCACCCCCTGCGTTTATCTTCAATGTATCTCTTCTCCTGGCGGACTGCAAGATCGCCGTCGGGAATCCGTGAAGCCCTTGTGCTACGATAAACATCGCCGTGGGATCGCCCGCGTCAGGCGTGCCCAAGGGCTTTATCTGCTGGACGCAATAACGAAGGAGCGTACATAGGTCGGCCATGGCTGGTTGGGCAATCGGGGTCCTTATCGTCGTCGGATGCGCGGCCGTAATGGCGTACGCCTCGATGGCGCCGACATCGCAATTGTTCGGCCCCGCGCTGGTTCGCGGCCCTGCGGGAAGCCGCAGCATCGTGCTGACCTTTGACGACGGGCCGGCGCCGCCGTTTACGGAACAAATCCTCGAAATCCTTGCTGAAAACAAGATTTCCGCGACCTTCTTTCTTTGCGGCAAGAACGTTGAGCGCCATCCGGAAATCGCCCGGCGCATCGTGCGTGAAGGCCACACCATCGGCAACCATACCTATTCGCACCCTTTCCTTTTCGGCCGAAGCAGGAAGTTTATTGCCCAGGAAATCGACCGGGCACAGGAAGTCATCGAACGGGTAACGGGAGTGCGCCCGACCTTGTTCCGTCCGCCTTATGGTGCGAGATGGTTCGGACTGATGCCGATCCTGAAAAAGCGGGGACTCAAGCTGGTCATGTGGTCGGTGATGGGATTTGATTGGAAATACCAGACTCAGGCAATTATCAGGGCTACCACGCGCAAGATGCGCTCCGGCGCGGTGATTCTTCTTCATGACGGCCATGAGCAGCCGCCGCCGAACGGAATCGACCAGTCGAGCACAGTGCAGGCTTTGCCGGCTATCATCGAAGCGGCAACCAAGGCTGGTCTGGCCTTTGTTCCCATTGAGGAGATCACAGGTTAGGCTCATGTTTTTTCTGGGCATGCGAATCTCCAGCAGGCTCGCTTCAAGAGGCCGCACAACGTCAAAACAGTGGAAATTGGCGCTAAATTAAAATACACTTTTCTGGCTGAGTGTCATAATTTGACACAGGTAATGAGGCTTGGGCTTAGGTATTTCCCCGGACGCTCATGAGTAACCGCTTAAGATTGAATGGAGTAGGAATTGTGACCCACTTTGGACTCAATCATGCACCCGGAGTACGTGTTCGGCAGACTGAACTCTTCCTTCGTGGGTGTCTGAGTGGATCTAAGACGAGTACTTGTGGTGGATGACGATCAAGAGAGCCGGAACTTGCTCTCTGAAGTTCTGGGTGCAAACGGCTATCGAGTGGAGGTTGCCGAGGGCGGCGAGGCTCTTTGGCAAGCCTTAGACCGGGACAATGGAAGAGCCATTATTCTCATTGATCTGCGAATGCCTGGCGAGAACGGGCTGGAACTGCTGCGGAAGCTGCAACAAAGGAAGATCGGATTTGACGCTATTTTGATGACCTCTTTTATCAGCGGGGCAGAAAGCGAGCTTGCCAGGGAGCTTGGAGTCAAGGCCTTCTTAGAGAAGCCCTTTCGTTTGTCGGAGTTGTTGCGTGTCGTCGGCGAACTGGCCAGTAAGAATCCGATCGGGATATCTTCGTAGGAAAGCCCGGACAAGGCCAAGGATTAGAACCAGCAAGTAAGGAGCAGAGATGAACGTAGGCGAAAAAGTCGTGGAAATCATTGCACGGGAACAGCATCTCGACCCCGCCAAAGTGACGATGGACTCAACTTTTGAAGAACTCGGAATCGACTCACTCGACGGCGTCAATATCCTGTTCGCGCTTGAGGAAGAGTTTAAGATTGACATTCCGGACACGGTAGCCCAGAACATGAAAAGCGTGAAGCAGGTTGTGGACAGTCTCACTCGGGTCCTTGAAGGCAAGGACATTTCTGATCTCGCAGCGATGGCCAAGGGTGGCAGTCCCGCGGCCAGCAGTTAATCCTCCAGGAGTCCATGGTGCGCAGGGTCGTTATAACAGGGATGGGGGTTTTCACCTCCTTGGGCAGGAACAAGGATTGCTTTTTCCAGAACCTTGTCCAAGGAAAATCCGGCATCCGCCGAATTTCCCAATTTGACTCTTCTTCTCTCTCAATTAAAATTGCGGCCGAGATTGCCGACTATGACCCATTGGACTACTTCCCGGCCAAGCAGCTGGACATGCTGGATAAGTTTGCCCAGTTTGCCCTGATTGCCGCCCGGGAAGCGATAGAAAGTAGCGGGATCACGATTGGTGACGAAGAACGTCCCCGGTTTGGGGTCGTGATGGGCTCCGGTATGGGCGGCGCAGGAAGTTTTGACGCCGGTTACCACAATCTCTACGCCCGGCAGGCCACGCGGTTGCATCCCTTCACAATTCCCCGCATCATGCACAACGCCGCGACCTCCCACATCTGCATGGAATTCGGAGCGCAGGGACCGGCGCTGGCCACCGCGACAGCCTGCTCGTCTTCAGGCCACGCGATTGGTGAGGCGTTCCATATGATCAAATTCGGGCTGGCTGATGTTGCGCTGGCCGGCGGGGCCGATGCTCCCATCACTTACGGGATGATGCGCTGCTGGGAGTCGGTGCGCGTGCTGGCTTCCGGAAACGGGAATCCTGCGACCGCCTGCCGCCCATTTTCGGCCGACCGCGAAGGTCTGGTTATCGGCGAAGGGGCTGGCATCGTGCTGCTTGAAGATTTGGAACATGCGGTCAGGCGCGGGGCCACGATTTATGGCGAAATTGCTGGTTGCGGCATGAGTTCAGACGCCTCTCACATCACCCAGCCCACGGTGGACGGACCGGCGCGTGCTATTCGCATGGCGCTTGCTGAGGGCGAAGTTGCGCCGGAAGAGGTTGACTACATCAACGCCCACGGGACGGGAACGCGGCTCAATGACGCGACCGAAACCAGTGTGATTAAAGAAGTTTTTAAGGAGCATGCCGGAAAGCTGGCGATCAGTTCCACGAAATCGATGCATGGACACACCATGGGAGCGACGGGAGCGATTGAACTGGTGGCTACGGTGATGGCGCTCGAACGTGGCGTCATCCCGCCCACAGCAAACTACACGAAGCCGGATCCGGAGTGTGATCTTGACTACGTTCCCAACCAGGCGCGGGAGAAACCGATTCGCACAGCGCTATCGAATTCCTTTGCGTTCGGCGGGTTAAATGCCGTCCTGCTGGTTCGCCGTTGGGAGTGAGGTGCTCATTATCCCCCTGCGCGCTGGAGTTAAGCGCGGGCTGATTCATTCGGAGCACGTATGGAAATCAGGCGAATTGCTATCCTGACGCTCAGTGCCGGTCCGGGGCATCTGCGAGCAAGTCAGGCGATCCACCAGGCCCTCCACGACGGCGCGGATAACGTCGAGGCCCGAACGATTAATGTGCTGGATCTGGCTGAGCGCTGGTTTCTTCGCTCTTACGTTCGCCCTTACTTCCTGTTGGCCCGCAGCGGAAACAGCTCAGAAAGACGGCTCCGGAGTGGTTTTTCAGGCGTGGTTGCCGGACTGTTCTTGCCCGGCTCCAGGCCTGGCGGCCACACCTTGTGATTGTGACCGAGATCGGCGCTGCAGAACTTGCTGCTCTTGGCAGGCGCGAAGGCTGGTTTGATGCACCTATCCTCGCCGCCCAAACTGACTTTTTTGCGGAGCCGCCCTGGGTGAGGGCGGAGATCGATGTTCATTGTGTCGGCAGCGAAGAGGCCAAACGCCAGTTGATCACCTGGGGAGTTTCTGCGAATCGCATCCTGAACTGCGGCATCCCGGTGGAACCGGCTTTTGCAGTCAGCTTCGACCGTGCTGAACTTCGCCGCGCGCTTGGCCTTCATCCAAAACGGCCGGTCGTGCTGGTGGTGGGAGGCGGAATGGGACACGCTCCGCTTGACGCCATCATCCGAAGCCTGGAACTGTGCCGCCAGCCTGTTCAGGTGATCGCACTGGCTGGACGAAATCGTGCCATGCGCCTCCGCCTCGAGGCTTTGCGGCGGCAACTGGCCCTGGATCTGCGTGTTTTTGGCTGGACGGATTCCATCCCGGAATTGATGGGAGCGGCTGACTTGCTGATTACAAAGCCTGGGGGTGTTATCACTTCTGAGGCTTTGGCCGCCGGCCTCCCCATGATTCTGACCTCTCCGCTCCCAGGCCGAGAGGAAGATCACCGCCAATTCCTGGACCGGCGGGGTGTCGGTTTATCGGCTGGCCGGCCGGAGGAAATACCTCTGATGGTCTCCAATCTGCTTGATAATCCCCAGCGGCTTGAGTCCTTGAGTGAGCGTGAGCGGGAGATGGCGCGGCCCGACGCCGCCTATGCCGTCGCTCAGGTTGGGCGAGCCTTGCTTGAAAAGGACACGTTTATCGATCTGCTGGCAGCTCCTTCGCCGGTGACCTGGGAATCGGCTTACCTGATGTGATGTTGATGGACTTCGATGCAATGTGATCATTGTGAAGCGGTGGGTCGAGTTGTTCTTCAAGACTTTTGGTTTTTCAGGGAATTCAAAGCGGGTGGCTGCAAGCTGACCGAACGGACCGATCCTGCCCTGTTCTGAAATCTCATGGTGCCTGACTTACGAAAGATTGTTGAACGCAGAGTGATTGGCGACTCGATCCCGAGGCTTACCCAGTGGGGCAAGTCTCTTCCGCCAGGCGTGATTCGCAGACTTCAGATCGACGCGTTCAGGCGGGTTGTTCGCTATGCCGGCGCTCACCAGAAGTTCTTTTCGCGAAAGCTTCGGGAAGCCGGCATCCGTGCGGACCATGTTCGGCGGCCGGAGGACCTGGGCGGGATCTTCACCACTCCCGAGGACATTCGCAATCTGCCGGCTGAAGAGTTCTTGTGCAGGGAACCGCAGGCGGTGTTTGAAACCACCGGGACGTCTGGTGGACCCAAGCGGGTTCACTTCAGCTACGACGAACTCGACTTCGCGGCACGCTATGAGGCTGCGGCGTTCTACGAAAACGGCCTCCGACCCGGCGACCGTGTGGTTTGCACTTTCGATGCAGGCTACTGGATCAGCAGTTGGGTGACCTTCCTGGCCTGTAAGCAGATGGGTGTTTTCTGCTCTGCAGTGGGCAAGCCGCAACCGCGGGAAGTTTACGACCGGCTGGCGCTTTATCGCTACAACGTTATTGTGGCAGATCCCACCTGGCTGGTCAGCCTGAGCGAAATCGCCGAGAAGCAGGGAACCTTCCCGGTGAAGCTGATCTTCGCGGCGGGCGACCGAATGACCGATGTTTACCGGGATTACATCCAGCGAACCTGGAATGCTCCTGTCATTATGGGCTACGGTTCAACGGAAATGGGTGGCGGAGCCGGAATGGAATGCCTTGAACGCCGGGGCTATCACGTGGACGAGTTTAATCTGCTCTTCGAGATTCTTGATCCCGAC
This sequence comes from Acidobacteriota bacterium, assembly GCA_037379595.1. GTDB lineage: Bacteria > Acidobacteriota > Terriglobia > UBA7540 > UBA7540 > SCRD01. Next base: position 5,446 of record JARRJI010000143.1, read on the forward strand.
CCCGAAGGCTATGGCGAGCTTGTGGTGACCACACTGTCGCGCAGGACGATGCCTCTGATTCGGTATCGCGTGCGGGATGTCACGCGCTTCCTCGAAGAGCCTTGCCCGTGCGGCGCAACAATCCACCGCCTTGCTCGAATCCGGGGCCGCCGTGATGAGATGGTCGTCATGGGAGCCGGAAATATGTATCCGGAAATCTTTGAGAAGGTTCTGTGCGACATCCCGGGGCTTTCAACCAACTGGCAGGTGGCGGTCCGGCAAGAGGGACTTCACGATGTGCTGGAATTTCGATTGGAACCGACCAATGGGATTTCCTCCTCTGCCATTGAGGGCGCAGTGCGAAAGAACCTGGAGACCCGCTATCCTGACGTCTGGGCCAACCATGTCTGCGGGATGTACACGCTGGCTTTCCACTTTTTCTCCCCGGGAACGCTCGTCCAGGGGCGAAAGCGCAAGCGCCTGGTGGACGAGCGCGGGGAGTAAGGTGAGTTACAGGCGGTAAGTAGAGCGTCGGGCATGCAGGAGGGGGTGAATCCTGACTACCTACCATCTGACCCTCACTTTCATTTATCGGAGATAAAGGAGAAGGACTTGAGGGAAAAATCTGGGGTGGCCAGCGGGAGCGAAGCCCGGGCCCGGAAGCCGGTTATCTTTTCCGATTTCGATGGAACCATTACCCGGCTCGACGTTACGGACGTCATCCTTGAGCAGTACGCGGACCCTTCCTGGCGGGACGTGGAGGAACAGTGGCTCCGGGGTGACATCGGTTCCCGTGAGTGTTTTGAGCGGCAGGCGGCATTGGTGCGGGCCACAGCTAAAGAGCTCGATGCGTTGATTGATGCCATCCCTCTTGACCCTGATTTCCTGCCGTTCTTTCGCTTCGTTGGAGACCAGCGACTCCCTTTTTATATTGTCAGTGACAGTTTTGATTACGTCATCCGCCGGGTCCTGAAGCGCGTGGGGGCGAATGGCGAGCTTCGGAACGGCCGCCACCTTTTCTCAACCGGCCTGCAAATGGAAGCGGGACGGCTGCGCGCGACTTTTCCTCACAGCCAGGATGGGTGTGAGCACGGGTGCGCGACCTGCAAGCCTGCTGTGATCCGGCGCGTTAGAAAGAAGCGGCAGCCTGTTATCTTCATCGGCGATGGTCTCTCTGATCGGTTCGCCGTGGAAGAGGCGGATATCGTTTTTGCCAAGAGCGAACTGCTGGCTTATTGCCGCCGGCACGGTCTGGCTTGCCGGCCCTTTGAGACGTTCGGTGATGTGCAAAGGGACCTGGCCGATCTGCTGGAGTCTGCGGCCGGCACGCGCGAAGCTGCCGCGAGTACCGTGAACTCGTAGAGATTGTACGAACCCCGTTGGAGTTAAGGAAAGCCAGTCCATGTCAATGCCAGAAATCACGACCCAAACCGCTGAATTGCTCGATCTCGAGCGCCGCTACTGTTCCTATGGCGACACGGTGCACTACCTCGAACCTCCCAAGGTCTTTTCCAACTGTGAAGGCTGCTACCTTTACGACGACCAGGGTACGCCTTATCTTGACCTGCAGATGTGGTACTCGGCGGCGAGCCTTGGCTACAGGAATCCGCGCCTGAACGGAGCGCTCAAACGCCAGGTGGACCGGCTGCCGCAACTCGCCTGCCAGTATCTCCACGCTGAAAAGATTGAGGTGGCGGCGCGCATCGCCCGGCACTGCGAAAAGCAGTTCGGAGTGAAGGGGCGTGTCCACTTCAACGTGGGGGGCTCGCAGGCCGTTGAAGACTCGCTTAAGCTGGTGCGCAACGCCACCGGCAAAAACCTGATGTTTGCTTTTATGGGGAGCTACCACGGTCGGACGCTGGGCGCGTCGGCCATCACCTCCAGCTACCGCTACCGCCGCCGTTACGGCCACTTCGGCGACCGCGCGCAGTTTGTCTTCTATCCCTATTGCCACCGCTGCATTTATGGAATGAAGCCGGACACCTGCGGGCTTTACTGCGAGGAGCAGTTCGAGAAGCTGTTTGACTCGGAATACTACGGGGCGTGGGACGCCAAGGCTGAAGCTTCCGAGTTCGGGGCTTTTTATGTGGAAGCGGTGCAGGGAACCGGCGGTTACGTTATTCCGCCCGCCGACTATTTCAAGCGGCTGAAGGAGACCTGCGACAAGCACAACATCCTGATTGTGGATGACGAAATCCAGATGGGTTTCTACCGGACGGGCAAATTCTGGGCGATTGAGAATTTCGGCATCACGCCGGACATCATCGTGTTCGGCAAGGCGCTGACCAACGGCCTGAATCCCATTTCGGGCATCTGGGCGCGCGAGGATCTCATTTCGCCCGACGTTTTCCCGCCCGGATCAACGCATTCAACCTTTTCCGCCAATCCGCTGGGCACGGCCGTGGCGCTTGAAATGCTGAAAATTCTTGAAGAACAGGATTACGAAACGCAGGTGAACGAGAAGGGCGCATATTTCCTTGCCCGGCTTCGTGAGTTGGAGCAGCGCCACCCGGAATCCATCGGGCAGGTGGACGGGCTGGGTCTTGCGCTGCGAATCGAGGTCTCGAAACCGGACCGCACGACGCCGGACCGTGAGCTGACAGACCGCATCTTTGCCGAAGGATTAGCGGGAAACCTGGACGCCCGGGGCCGCAAGATGGGCCTGGTTCTCGACGTCGGCGGATACTACAAGAACGTCTTTACGCTGGCTCCCGCTTTCTGCATCACCCGCGAAGAGATGGACCTTGCGATCGAACTGCTCGATCAACTCTTTACGCGCTGCGCAAAAAAATAGCTGGTACGCCTCCATGTAGAGACGCCTCGCTGAGGCGTCTCTGGAACCCTTCTGGCGACACAGCGTATGGACCTCGCGTAGCGCGGGCCGCATATTGCTCGCGTAGCGCCGGGCTTTAGGCCGGCACCTGCCGCCCTGGAGGGCGGCGCTACATGCGGCAAGCTAAAACGCCTCGCTGAGGCGTCTCTAAAACCTCCCGCCTTTTTTCAAGTCCCACATCTGAACTGACGATGGTTCTCATGCGCCGTGTACGGGCCGCGCCAGAATCTGAGAGCCCGTGCCGCCGCAGAGGGAACCCTTGAACCTTTTCGGGCCTTTCTTCAGGCGGAACAGGTCTGCTGCGTGGGCGGGCGTTTTCTTGAATGCCGCATATGCAGGCTTGCTGGCCATGACACTGGGAATGCTCGTTGCAAGTTCGGCTGAGAATCCGAAAGCGCCAGCGCCAGAACCTTCCCGCTTGCATTTCGCTTCGCTTCCGCTGACATTCGAGCAGAACCGCGGGCAAACGGATCCGGCGGTGAAATTCCTGGCGCGGGGAAGCGGCTACGCCATTTTCTTTACCGAAAAGGAAGCCGTGATGTCGCTCCAGCGGAGATTGTCAAAACCCTCAGAGCCATTTGGAGCGGACGCACTCGCAGGTCGCGGCGCTCGTCAGAAGAATCCGCTGAAAGACGTTCTCCACTTGCGCTGGGTCGGAGCGGATACCACGCCTCGGGTTGAAGGGTTGGACAAGGAAAGCAGCAAGAGCAACTACCTTATCGGCAATAACCCCGCGAAGTGGGTTCGGGGAGTTCCAGTCTACTCCAGGGTGAAGTACTGCGACGTTTATCCGGGCATTGGCGTGGTCTATTACGGCAACCAGCGCGAGCTGGAATTTGACGTTGACGTGGCGCCGGGCGCGGACCCGGGCCTGCTCCGGCTGAAGGTCGCCGGAACACACCTTCGCAATGCCCATCTGCACATCGACCGGCAGGGCGACCTTGTCGTTCACACAAAAGCGGGCGACGTGCGCTTTCATAAGCCGCGCGCCTATCAGCCGGACGGGAATGCGAAGAGCGGCAAGCGCTTCCTCGAAGCCCGCTACGTTCTTGAGAAAGACGGCCAGGTGGGTTTTGAAGTCGGAAACTATGACCGCACAGAGCCGCTGGTCATCGATCCCGTCCTCAGTTATTCAACCTACCTCGGCGGGACCGACTATAACTACGCGACCGGCATCGCCGTCGACACCTCCGGAAACACTTACATTACGGGCTACACGAGTTCGGTCGACTTTCCCGTCAGCGGCGGCGTTCAGGGCACTTTCGCGGGCGGAAGCTGCGATACCGAGGTCAACACGGCTCCCTGTTTCGACGCCTTTGTTGCCAAGCTCAACCCGCAGGGTTCGGCTCTCGTCTATTCCACTTACCTGGGCGGCACGGGTGATGACCGCGGCGTGCGCATTGCCGTTGATTCCGGCGGAGAGGCCTATGTCGCGGGATTCACCGATTCGCTCGATTTTCCCACCGCAGGCCCCCTGCAGAGTGCAAACGGAGGCGGCGCCTGCGGCACCACCGCCTATCCCGAACCCTGTTACGACGCCTTCGTGGCCAGGCTCAGCGCGTCGGGGTCAAGCCTTTTCTATTCCACTTACCTGGGCGGGACCGGAGATGACTTCGCATCCAGCATTACCGTCGATTCGAGCGGCGACGCTTATGTCGGTGGCTTGACCTCGGCCTCAGATTTCCCCGTCACCTCCGGGGCTCTTCAAACCAGTTACGGCGGCGGACCGTTTGACGGTTTCGTGGCCAAGATCAACCCGTCCGGCACAGCTCTGGTCTATTCCACCTATCTCGGCGGCAGCCAGGAAGATCACGTCAACGATGTTGTTCTCGATTCCTCTGGAAACGCTTATTTAACCGGGCAGACCAACTCCTCCAATTTTCTCATTCAGGGAGGCTTTCAGCCGAAATACACGGCGGGGACCTGTGGCTCGGCGCTCAGCAGCACTCCCTGTTTTGAAGGCTTTGTGAGCAAGCTGAACGCTACGGGTTCCGCTCTTGTCTATTCCTCCTATTTGGGGGGCACAGCCGCCAGCTATGGAACGGGCATTGCGCTCGATTCTTCCGGTGCCGCGTACGTGGCCGGCTGGACCACTTCAAAAGATTTTCCCGTGACGGAGGGAGCTTTTGACACCAAGTGGAGCGGCTCCGACGAGGCCTTTGTCGCCAAAATCGCTCCGGCGGGTGATGCGATCGGCTACGCCACCTATCTGGGCAGCATTAATCCCGACCAGGCGAACGCGATTGCGGTGGATAGTTCGGGCGACGCCTGGATTGCGGGTTACGCCTACGGTGGGAAACTTCCCGTCGCCAGCCCGCTCCAGGCGGACAGCGGCGGCCTCTATGACGCCTTTGTCAGCGAATTCAACCCCACCGGATCAAACCTGCTTTTCTCAACCTATCTGGGCGGAACCGGCGATGAGGCTGCCAATGATCTTGCGCTCGATTCTTCAGGGAACATCTACCTGGCGGGCGACACGTTTTCGACGGACTTCCCGGTTACAACGTCAGCCATGACGACCGGTTACACGGGCGGTTCCTATGCCGCCTGGATCGCCAGAATCAGTCCCCTGAACGCCGCCGGGCTGACGGCGGTCCCCAATCCCCTTGTGTTTGCCAGCCAGGAGATCGACACAACCAGTGCGGCTTCCACTCTCAAGCTCGGCGATGCCGGAAGCGCGATGCTCAGCATCTCAGGAATTTCGGTGACTGGCGACTTTAAGGAGACGAACCCGTGTGGCGGGACGGTCTCTTCGGGTACCCAGTGTGCCATCAGCGTTACATTCACTCCAACTGCGATTGGGACGCGGACGGGAACGTTGGTGATTAAAGACAGCGCCGCGGGCAGTCCGCACACCGTCAAGCTGAGCGGCTTTGGGACCAGCGGAGCCGTCAGCCTTTCGGCAACCAGCTTGAGTTTTGGCCTGGTTCCCGTGGATACGACGAGCACGCAGACGGTGACTTTGACGAACACCGCACAATCTCCACTGGATATTTCCAGCATCCAGGCCGGCGGGGGTTATACGGAGAAGAATACGTGCGGCACCACAGTCAACCCCGACACCAGTTGTTCCATCACGGTGAGTTTTACTCCGGATTCGCTTGGAACAATTGTGGGTACGGTCGCGGTGACGGACACAGCGCCCGGATCTCCCCAGACGATCACTCTTACCGGAACCGGTGCAACACCCCCCGCCGCCAGCTTGTCGCCCTCCAGCCTAACTTTCGGTTCGCAAACAGTGGGCACAACGAGCCTGCCGCAAACGGCTACGCTTACGAATACCGGCGGGTCGCCGATGGCGATCACGGGCATTGAGGCCTCCGGCAATTATGCTGAGAGCGATGATTGCGGAACCACCCTTGCCCCCAGCGGGAGTTGCGCGATCGCCGTTACCTTTACGCCCGAGCAAACGGGAAAGGAGACGGGAACGCTCTCGATCAACGA
>JARRJI010000144.1:0-8660 GCA_037379595.1 Acidobacteriota bacterium
GAGCACAACTTCCTGAGTGCGGTCCGTGCTGTTGCCGTCGGCGACCAGCACTTCAAAGTCCACGCACCTGATTCAATCGAGCCAGCATGGTGGCCATGCAGCTCTCTTCGTTATAGGTTGGGATGACGATGCTGACCATGCTGGCGATGGATTTTCAACAACGCCCGGGGATGTGTCCTGGTACCACTAGCCTTCAATAACAAAGGTGGCAAGTGCGCGCAGTCTTTCACTGCGGCGGCGGTATAACTCATCAATGGAAAGAGCCTGGAGATCGCTGAGATGGCGTTCAAGCACAGTTCGAATGGACGCAGCGGCGGCCTGAGGGTCGGCATGCGCGCCCTCGGGAGGCTCGGGAATAATTTCGTCAATGATTTTGAAGCGATAGAGATCTTCCGCCGTCAGCTTCAAAATGCGCGCCGCATCCTGCTTGTGCTCCCAGTCGCGCCAGAGGATTGACGAGCAACTCTCCGGAGCGATCACGGAGTAAGTCGCGTTTTCAAGCATCAGCACGCGGTCGCCGATGGCGATTGCCAAAGCGCCCCCGCTGCCGCCCTCGCCATGGATAATCGGGATGATGGGAACGCGCAGCTTGGGAATTTCCTTCAGGTTGAAGGCAATGGCCTCGGCCTGGCCTCGCTCCTCCGCCCCGATGCCCGGATAAGCTCCCGGAGTGTCCACAAAGGTGATGATGGGCATGCTGAATTTGGCGGCAAGCTGCATCAGCCGGAACGCCTTGCGGTAACCCTCCGGATTGGTCATGCCGAAATTGCGAAGAAGCTTCGCCTTGGTGTCGCGGCCCTTCTGATGACCCACCACCATGACCGGCCGGCCGTTGAAGCGAGCAAAGCCTCCCACCATGGCGGCGTCGTCGCCGAAGCGCCGGTCGCCGTGAAGCTCGGTAAATTCAGTGAAGAGCATCCGAATATAGTCGAGTGTGTAGGGACGTTGAGGATGCCGCGCCAGCAAGACGCGCGTCCATGCGTCCTTTGCGCCTGACTCGGCGCTCTTTCGCAGAGAATCCAGCTGCTCTTGCAGGCGTTTGATTTCTTCGCGAGCAACAGAACCCGGCAGCAGCTTGAGCTCCGCGATCTGCCTTTCGAGGTCATTTACAATTCCAGCTTGTCCGCTTGGCTTGGTCATGGGCTCCGTTTTCAATTCTTCTATAAAAGCTGTTGAGGGCTGCAAAATGCCATGGCGGCTTCTGCCGCCAAGACACGATTGATTGCCTACGCCACATTCGTGCTTTGCCCTTGCTTTTCAACTCTAACAGCTTGTTCCCCAAAGAGTCTACGCAAGTTGCTGAGCAGTTCGCCGGTCGCGTTCACCACTTTCGGATCCTGGGGCTTCATCAGCACTCGGAAGTCGCCGGGCCGTTCCAGTTCAAAGAGTACCGGATTTTCACCCGGGTGGGCGCGAAGCAGACCTTCCAATTCATCCAATTGGCTATTCGAAAGGTCTTTAGGATTAATGCGAATGCGCAGCGTGGGCTTCTTCCCGTTGATAGCGGCATCGAGTGGCTTGGCCTCGCTCACCACCACCTTGGGGCGCGTATTCTCATCGTGCCGCACCCTGCCCTTGATCAGCAAAGCGGTGTCGGGTTTCAGGACTTCCTTGAGCTGCTCAAGCGCCTTGGGGAAGACCAGCAACTCGACCGTGCCGCGCAAATCCTCGAGCGTCCCGGCGCCCCACAGCGCGCCCTTGCGGCTTGGACGAACCCGCAGGTTTGTCAGGATACCGCCCAGTGTAATCGGTGCGTCATTAAGCAGTTCATCGATAGTCGAACTGTTGTTCTGAGTCATCTCGCGCAGGCGCGGCAAATATTTCTCGAGAGGATGGCCTGTCACATAAAACCCGAGAAGCTCTTTTTCGCCGGCAAGCCGTTCGGATTCCGAGAACCCCGGAACATCGGGCAGCTCGACAGGGGCCGCAACGGCCGATTCGTCACCGGCGCCAAACAAACCGTGCTGGCCGCTCTGAGCGATGCGTTGTTGCCGCTGGCCCCATTCCATCGCACGGTCGAGCACCGCAAGAAGTTGTGTGCGCCGCGCTCCGAGCGAGTCGGCAGCGCCGGATTTGATCAGGCTCTCAATCACCCGCTTGTTGAGCAGGCGCAGGTCGACGTTTTCGCAGAACTGAAAAATGTTATCGAAGCGCCCAAGTTTGTTCCGGGCTTCCAGCACCGAGACGATGGCCGCATCGCCAACATTCTTGATGGCCGTCAGCCCAAAGCGAATCTGCCTGCCGCTGGGAGTAAACGTCCGATCGCTGGAGTTGATGTCGGGCGGCAGAATATCAATGCCCATATCGCGGCATTCATTCAGATAGTGGGCGAGCTTGTCAGGATTGCCGATTTCAGAAGTCAACAGGGCAGCCATAAACTCGACTGCATAGTGGGTCTTCAGATAGGCTGTGTGATAGGCCACCAGGGCATATGCGGCGGAGTGGGACTTGTTGAATCCGTAACCGGCAAACTGCGCCATCAGGTCAAAGAGCTTTTCTGCCTTCGCGGCCGGAACTCTCTTTTTCTTTGCGCCCGCCAGAAACTTCTCCCGCATCGCCGCCATCACTTCGTGCTTCTTCTTGCCCATGGCGCGCCGCAGGACATCGGCTTCGCCCAGGCTGAAGCCCGCAGCGGCCGCAGCGATTTGCATCACCTGTTCCTGATAGACAATCACGCCGTAGGTTTCGTCCAGGATGTCCTTCAGTTGCGGCAGGTCATAGGTGACTCGCTTCTTTCCCATTTTGCGCGCGATGAAGTCGTCAATCATGCCGCCCTGGATGGGGCCGGGACGATAGAGGGCATTCAAGGCCGTCAGGTCGGCCAAGCGGCTGGGCTTGACGCGTCGCAGGATCTCCGTCATGCCACGACTTTCAAACTGGAAGATGCCCGCCGTCAGGCCCTTACTGAGCAATTCATACGTCTCGCGATCATCCTTCGCTAAAGTCTCAAGGTCAAGCTTTTCACCACGTGTCGTTTCGATGAGTTTCAGGCAGTCGTCCAGAACGGTCAGCGTGGTCAGTCCCAGAAAGTCCATCTTGAGCAGACCAATCTTCTCAAGATCGTCCATCGCATATTGCGTGGTGATTTCATCTTTGCTGCTCTTGTACAGCGGAACAATTTCCTGCAGCGGCTGTGGCGAGATTACAACTCCCGCAGCGTGCGTAGACGCGTGGCGCGCAAAACCCTCGAGCCGTCCTGCTACCTCCAGCAGGTCGGCCACTCGCGGGTCCTGCTCTTTCAAACCGCGCAACTCACCGGACTGCTTTAGAGCTTCATCGAGCTTAATGTTCAGGACGGATGGGACCAGCTTAGCGATCTTATCCACTTCCGCGAAAGGCATATCGAGCGCGCGCCCGGCATCGCGGATGACGGCCTTGGGACCCATGGTTCCGAAGGTGATAATCTGACTGACATTTTCCCGGCCGTATTTGTCGGTGACATAACTGATTACTTCGCCGCGGCGGCGCATACAGAAATCGATGTCGATATCGGGAAAAGAGATTCTTTCGGGATTGAGGAAGCGCTCAAAGAGCAGATCGTGCTGGAGCGGGTCAACGTCAGTGATGTGCAGGGCGTATGAAACCAGGCTGCCCGCCGCTGATCCGCGGCCCGGACCCACGGGAATGCACTGCTCCCGGGCAAAACGGATGAAATCCCAGACGATCAGGAAATAGCCCGCAAAATGCATCTGCTTGATCAGCTCAATTTCGCGCTCCAGGCGATCGTCGTAGGCTTCCAGCGGATGCCGTAGTCTTCCGGCGGCCTGGGCGCGCTCGAGGCGCTCGCGACGCCTCGCAAAGCCTTCGCGAGTCACTCTCTCGAAGAAGCTGTCCAGTGTCTCGCCCGGCGGCACCTCGAAGTGCGGAAAAACGTGCTCCTTCTTTTCGAGGTGTACCTTGCAGCGCTCGGCAATCTCCAACGTACGCGTTAGGGCGTCCGGAATCTCGCTGAAGACGGCAGCCATTTCTTCATAGGTCTTGAAATAGAACTGCTGGGTCGGGAACTTCATCCGGTTGGGATCACTCAGGGTTTTCCCCGTCTGGATGGCGACGAGGACTTCCTGGGCGCGCGCGTCATCCTTGGTGAGGTAGTGGCAATCGTTCGTGGCCACCAGCGGAATGCCGGTTTCCCGCGACAATTTCACCAAATGAGGGTTGATCTTGTGCTCTTCAGAAAGTCCCTGATCCTGAATTTCCAGGTAGAAATTACCCTTCCCGAAAATGTCCTGCAGGTCGTAGGCGGACTGGCGGGCGGCGTCGTACTTTTCGGCCGAAAGCGCCACATTGATTTCCCCTCGCAGGCACGCCGAAAGGGCGATGAGGCCGTCCGAGTGGCGTGACAGCAGATCTTTATCGATGCGCGGCTTGTAGTAATAGCCTTCGGTGTATGCGGCTGAGGCCAGCTTGACCAGGTTCTGGTAGCCACGCTCGTTCTCGCAGAGCAGCACAAAATGGTACGGCCGGTCGACATCCGGGGAACGATCGAAGCGGTTCGTTCCGGCCACGTAGACCTCGCAGCCGATGATGGGCTTTACTCCGCGCTTCCGGGCCGCTTCGTAAAACTTGACTGCTCCAAACAGGTTCCCATGGTCGGTTACGGCAACCGCCGGCATCTTGCGTTCGGCGGCAAGGTTGGTCAGCCGGTCGATGCCGCAGGCGCCGTCGAGCAGGCTATAGTCCGTGTGTAAGTGAAGATGAACAAAGTTTTCGGAAGCCATTCGCAGCCATTTTACCAAAAATTTAGTTGCGCCGTACGCAGGGGGTCCAAATTTCCCTGTGAAGTCGTCATGTTCGCTGCGGATCAGGACACGAATAACTGCGCAATCAGAAGACTTCAAACACGTTGCGCGATTCTGACAAGAGGGGAATTACCACCCGTGGGAGAAGCGTGCGTGGAAAAGATGTGCGCGCCGGCCATGCCGGGCGCCGCGAAACGGTGTGCCTGCAGATTCCATCAGGTCTCAAAAAAGGGGGGCTCACTTGGCCCGGGATGATACGCCGACTGTCCCGTTTGCCGTCGCTGTTCGTGGTTTAGCCGGCAGCGCGGTTAATTATGGCCTTGCATGTGTTGGCTGGCAGCCGGAGCCTTCTCTTTAGGCTGTTGCGGCATTTGGGGCGGCGCCTCAAGCCCCTGCTTGACATCCGGCGGCAGCCGGTCGGCATTCGCCAGGAGCAGGCTGACGTTCCACATTTGTTCATCGGTCAGCGAGCCGATAAAACCGGGCATGCCACTCAAACGGATGCCGTTTTTCGCCTTCCAAAAGGTGACACCAACCGGATCGTCGGTGACCATCTGGCCGGGTTCGAAAAGCTGCGGAGGCCGGGGAAACTCGCCTTTCGCCACGTGCGAGATCGGCCTTGCGGGAATACCATGGCAGACTGCGCAATTGTGCTTGTAAACGTCTACCCCCGCAAGCAGTTCCCCTTCAGTCGCCCTTGTGGAATGTGTCTTGGGCGCTTCGCGGTCAAGCCGGGCGTGTAAGGCCGTCCTTGCAAAGAACCTTTCAAACGGCATCGGCGACGCCGATGTCGCGACCGGCGCGTGACCTGTTACGCAATAAAGATAGAAGGCTGCCGGCACCAAAATAGCGCCGATAATAACCCCGACAATAAATTTCCCCATTCTTATCACCCCGCTTCAGATTGATTTCATGAGGATATCATGTTTGTTTCAGTTTTGGTCATTGCAGAAGAATTCGAACGGCCTCAGCCTCGCCTGCCCTTCCTTTTTCGCTCAGCGGCGCGGGCGATCTTGGCAAGTCTGCCCTGGCGTCTTTCGCGAGGGGCCTTTCCGGTTTTTCGTGGCGGAGGCGGAGCAACGGTCGGCGGAGATTCTTTGATTCCCGCAAGCGATCGCAGCTCTTTGACCAATTGCTGATGGGTTTTGATCTTCCCGTCCAGTTGGTCGAAAAAGATGCGCTCAAGTATCTTGTCAAAAGCGGGTCCGGGCTTGACTCCATAGGCCAGGAGTTCGCCTTCCGGCAAACGGGCCCGAATCTGGGGAGCCTTGACCAGGAAGTTCTTAACCCGGTTCTGGATTTTGGCTTGGCGGTAATACGCCAGCAGGAAGAGCAGCAGCGGCCGGGGCTGCTGCGAAAGCACCTTATAAACATGGCTTGGAGCCGCACACTTTGCGCTTGCGAGGAGGCGCGCGACTTTTTTCGCTTCGCGGTCCATGTTCAGGGCGACCTTCACGGTCTTGGGATCGCGCAAGACCTTCTTAGCAAGCCGCAGTTTCTGTGGTCCGCTCAGCTTGGATACCAAACAGTCAAAATTCAGCAGGAAAAGGTCTTCACCGGGAAACTTTCGTGAGAGCGCGCTGACCTTGCGAAAGCGGTCGTAAGGAACCTTCGCCAGGCTCTTGTCGAGACCTGCCAGGATTCCCTTCTCCTGATAGAGCTTGAGAACCCGTTCCGAATTCTCCTCCTGCAGAACGGCTTCAAGCTCGCGGGCCTGGCTTTCCGGGGTGAGATTTGTCCACGCCCGGTCCTCCAAAGCAGCATCGAGCCATCGCTGAGTCCTTTCGTCCGGTTTAAAGCCCAAACGGAGCCCTAATCGGAACAGTCTGTAAATGCGGGCCGGATCATCCCAGAAGCTTCGCAAGCTAAGGACGCGAATTTCCTGCCTTTCGATGTCCCCCGCTCCGTTTTTCGGATCCAGGAGAAGACCACGGGAATTTGGGTGCAGGGAGATAGCCATGGCGTTGAAAGCAAAATCCCGGCCTTTGAGATCCTCAAAGATCATTACCGGCACAACTTCAGGTCGGCGCCCCGCCTTCGACGGAATCTCCTGACGGCATTGGGCGATCTCGGCCCGCACGCCGTTGCTGAACCATAATTCCGCGACCCTCCGCCTTTTATCGATTCTGGAACTGACGACTTCTGCGGGCCCGCGCTCCCATTCGGGGGCCGACTTTCCACGAGCTTTCTTCTTAGGACCGGCAAATCGCATGCGGCGCAGGATTTTCTGAATGTCTCCTTCCACAGCAAAATCCAGGTCGCGGACAACTGCCTGCCCGAAAGTCATGTCGCGGACTGCACCGCCCACCAGATAGAGATTCACGCCCTGATTGTATGCAATCCGGGCCAGGTCATTTACGAGCTGAAACTGGGCGGGTGAAAGCCGACTCTCCATCAAGAAGTTGTAATCAGTCATGTTTTCCTGCGTACGAGCATGAGGCGAACTGGACCCTCGCCCTCAGGCTCGCGGGTGATGAGATTGATAGACTTGCCGCAATCGCTCCTTTAGGACGTGCGTATAGATCTGGGTCGTGGAAATATCACTATGGCCAAGCATGGTCTGAATCGACCGCAAGTCGGCCCCCCGCTCAAGCAAATGGGTCGCGAAAGAGTGGCGCATCATGTGAGGAGTAAGTGGAACGCGAATTCCGGCCCTGCGGCCGTATGCCCCGATTATCTTCCAAAACCCCGCCCGGGATAGTTGTCCCCCTAACCGATTAAGGAACAGGAACGCAATGCCCGGCCGCTTCGCCAAGCCGCCTCGCCCATGGCGAACGTAATTCTCAACTGCACGTAAGGCAGATTTCCCCACGGGAATCAACCTTTCCTTGTTCCCTTTTCCGGTGCAACGGATGATCCCGAGATTGGGTTCAAAATCTTCCCATCGAACGCTCAGGAGTTCCGAGACGCGCATGCCGGTGGCATAAAGCAGTTCCAGCATCGCGCGGTCGCGAAGGCCAATGGGTGTGGCTGGATCCGGCTGCGCAAGCAGAGATTCAACTTCCTGAAAATTCAGATACTTGGGCAGCGAATGGGAAAGCCGAGGGGTTTCGACCTCGTGCGCTGGGTCTGCTTTTAGGGTTCCCTCTTTAACCAGAAATTGGAAAAAGTGACGGAGCGCTGCCAGGTGCCTTGCCACAGAACGAGCGCTTAACCCCTGCCCGTAAAGAGACTGAAGAAAATTCCGAATATGTTCGTGTCGGACATTATCGAGTGCCAATCCCTCTCGCCGCAGATATTCGGCAAACTTCCGGAGATCGCGACCGTAGCTCAGGGTGCTGTTTGACGCCAGTCCTTTCTCAACCCTGGCATAATCCAGGAAACTGGCTACTTCGGTCGAGATGCTGGGAAGCGAATCCGGCATTGATTGCCCTCGATGCGCCTTTCTTCACCGTTTACAGACTGAACAGACTCTATTTACCCGTTTACAATCAACCTATTAACTCATAGAACTTCAAGCTGAATATGATATTAAAAAGGTATCTCTCCTGCCTTGAAGGAGATCGCCACCTTTTGGAATCGAATTTCAGAGCCACTCGAAAGGGCCTCTGGAAACCGGGAAGACAATCGCCAATCATTCAGAAATTGGGAGGATCTCCGCCAAAATGACAGGCAGAGCTTTTCAGCAATATGTCAGGAACTCCTTGAAAAAATGTGATTTCCTAAAGCGTCGGGCTCTAGAGTGGCATGCGGGACATAAAACCTGGGGGTGGCTCTCGCAAACATGGCCGGACAGGTCATGCAGGATAAGCTCTATGTGTAAGAATCGACGGGCGGCAGCTCCAACCGCTGATGAATCGCATAAAGAACGAGCTCCAGACGGTCAGAAACGCCCACTTTGTCATAAATTGATCGGAGGTGATTTTTAACGGTTTGCTCGGTAATTGTCAGATGTTGAGCGATTTCCCGGTTACGCCAACC
>JARRJI010000145.1:0-8216 GCA_037379595.1 Acidobacteriota bacterium
CGCAACCGGCCGCTGCCTTACATTGTGATCGTCATTGATGAACTTGCAGACCTGATGATGGTCGAACCCCAGGGAGTTGAGGAGGCCATCACTCGCCTTGCCCAGATGGCCCGCGCGGTCGGCATCCACCTGATTCTTTCCACTCAACGGCCCTCCGTCGACGTGATCACCGGCCTGATCAAGGCAAACCTTCCTTCGCGCATCGCCTTCCGCGTGGCGTCGAAAGTGGATTCCAGAACGATTCTGGACTCGAACGGGGCGGAAGCTCTGCTCGGCCGTGGCGACATGCTTTTCCTGCCGCCGGGGACCGCGCGGCTTGTTCGCCTGCACGGCGCGCTGATTACTGAAAAAGAGATCGACAAGGTTGTCGAGTGGTGGAAGGCTCAGTCCGAGCCGCAGTACAACGAAGAATTCCTCAAGCCTGTCAGGGATAAGGACGACCGCGGAGCGGAACTGGATGATGAAACAGATGCTGCGGAACTCGACGCGGTTTACGAGGATGCTGTCCGGGTGGTGGTTGAATCCGGCAAAGCCTCCACTTCACTCTTGCAGCGCCGCCTGAGGCTTGGATACGGCCGTGCTGCCCGCCTGCTCGACCTGATGGAGCGCGACGGAATCATCAGCGCCCCGGATGGGTCAAAGCCACGCGAAGTCTTGAAGCGCCCCGACTGGCTGCAGGAAGTTGACGAACCCCTGCGCTAATTTGGCAAGAGTCCTCAGAAGTCGATCAGATTCCTGGGTGGGAGGGCTGCGCGAATGGCATTCAGGATGGCGAAAAGGTCGATGACTTCCTGGCAGATCGCTCCCGCAACCGGCGGCAGGTAACCGGCTGCGGCAAAGAACATTCCGACAACACTCAAAGCCATTCCCCCGATGGCGCTCTGCAGCGCGATGGAACGCATCCGCCGGGCGATGTGGAAAAACTCATCGACCTTGACGAGCGAAGTGTCCATGATGACCGCTCCTGCCGATTCAGTGGTGATGTCGCTGTGGTGTCCGAAAGCGATTCCGATCGACGCGGTCATAAGGGCGGGAGCGTCATTGATCCCGTCCCCGAGGAAGAGGGTTTTGGCTTCCTTCGTCGCCCGGCGAACCAGTCCCACTTTTTCTTCGGGACTTTGGGAGGCATAGACATCTTTCACCCCGACGAGATCAGCCAGGTATTTCACTTCACTTTCCCTGTCTCCTGAAACAAGCATCAGCTTGTCAAAGCCGTGTTTGCGGCCGAGGTGTTGAACGAAAGACTTGCTCTCGGTTCGAGGCGCGTCGTGGAAAACGTACGTTGCGGCGTAAGTCCCATCGACAGCAATTTCGCAGGTCAGCCCGCCCGTAACCGGGGGCAGGATTGTTTCGGGTGTTCCGAACTGTTTGAGCAGCGCGGCACGGCTGGTGATACGAATTGAGCGGTTCTGGACCACGCCTTGAAGGCCGCGACCAGGAGCTTCGCTGATTTCGGCGGCGTTTTCAAGGTCCAGGTCCGCCTCCTGCGCAGCGCGAATAATGGCACGGGCGAGGGGGTGTTTGGAATATTGTTCGACGCTTGCGACCAGGCGTAAGACTTCTGTTTTGTCGTAACCCGGTGCAACGATCTGTTCAGTCAGCCGCGGAAGCCCGTAAGTGAGCGTGCCGGTCTTGTCAAAGATAATGGTTCGGCAGGTGTCGAGCCGTTCGAGGACCGAGGGGTCCTTTACCACGATGCCGCGACGGGCAGCTAGCGAAATGGAGCCGATAATGCTGACCGGAATGGCAATCAGCAGAGGGCAGGGCGTCGCGATCACCAGCACGGCAAGGAAGCGCACGGCATCTCCGCTGTAGGCCCAGGCGAGGAGCGCCAGGGCCACGGCAATGGGCGTATAGTAAGCGCCGAGTTCATCTCCCAGGCGGCGGATGCGCGGGCGGTTCTCCTGCGCCGTTTTCATCACTGCCATGATGCGGGCATAGCGGGAGTCGACAGGGAGCTTTTCCGCCTTGATGGTGAGGGCCGATTCGCCGTTGATGGCTCCGGATAAGACTCGGGCGCCGGGCGTCTTTGAGATTTCGAACGGCTCGCCTGTCAGGTAGGATTCATCCATTATTCCCTGGCCGCTCAGGACGACGCCATCAACTGGGCAGATTTCATGCGGGTATACAGCCAGCGTGTCGCCGACCCTGATTCCGTCCAATGGTACGTCTGTAATGGTGGTGTCATGCTTCCGGTGCGCCACGCTGGGCATTCGTTTCGCAAGGGCCTCCAGAACCGACGAGGCGCTGCGAACGGCATACGCCTCAAGAACGTTGCCGCCGGAAAGCATCAGAACCACCAGCGTCCCGGCAAGGTACTCACCCAGAATCACGGAGACAACAATCGAGATGCCGGCCAGCAAGTCTGAACCGAATTGCCTTCGAAGAACCCTGAGGCCCAGCCCGTAAACGAGCGGAGTACCGCCCAGGACCAGCGCGCCAAACAGGGGAATGTCGTAGGTAAACTGAGGAGACTTCAGGATGAACCGGAGGATAAGATGAACCGCAATCCCCGCCAGCGCGATGACGGCAATGGCGTTCTCCTTTGAAATGTTGCTCTTCTTGACGCCGATCGGGGAATCCCTGGTTACGGTCTCCACTTTGTTCTCGCCTTCCATCCGGGGGGCAACCTCTTGTTTCAACACTCCTGGTTTCTCTCTATTTTTGAGGCGGAGCCCATTTTCAAAGAGGCCATTTCCGAGCTTAAAGGCTTGTTACTGTGACGTCCATTAATCATTTTACATCTAAGAAGATAGGGAAATTGAGATGGAGGCTTTCCTTGACCTTACGGGTAGCGTAAAATAAGATGAATAATTTTTATCCCTTGTCCTACCCGGGATTGTCGCCGGACCGGGAAGGGGAGTCGGTATAGAAGGTTGAGGTGCAAGCGGAGAAGTAGATGTTTGAGGCTCTTCAAGATAAGTTTCAGCAGGCGTTCAAGAACCTTCGGGGAAGAGGAACTCTAACTCCGGAGGCCATTGATGAGACGTTGCGTGACGTCCGGATGGCGCTGCTCGAAGCGGACGTCAATTTCAACGTGGTCAAGGCATTGCTCGAAAGAGTGCGAGTTCGCGCTCTGGGGGAGGAGATCGGAGCGACCTTTACTCCGGCCCAGGAAGTGGTGCGCATTGTGCGGGACGAGCTCGTGGACATCCTCGGGCGGGATGCTTCTCTGCTTACTTTTTCAAAAGACTATCCCACGGTCCTGCTTATGGTGGGACTTCAGGGCTCCGGGAAGACGACGACATCCGGCAAACTGGCTCTGTGGCTGGCTAAGCGAAAGAAACGGCCGATGCTGGTTTCGGCTGACGTTTACAGACCGGCGGCGCGGGAGCAGTTGGCGGTTATTGCGCAGGCGGTTGGGATTCCGTGTTTTGGCGGTGACGGGATCGACTCTCCTATCGACCTGGCCCTTGCGGCCAAGAAAGATGCTGCCGACCGTGGCCACGATGTCCTGATTGTCGATACGGCCGGCCGTCTGCACATTGATGAGCCCCTGATGAATGAAGTGACCGAGTTACGCGCACGCCTGCGCCCCAGTGAAGTCCTGCTGGTTGCTGACGCCATGGTTGGACAGGACGCCGTGAAGAGCGCCCAGGAATTTCACGAGCGTTTGGGGGCTACGGGTGTTATCCTGACCAAGTTGGATGGCGACGCGAGGGGCGGCGCTGCTCTCAGCATTCGGCATGTGACGGGCCAGCCGATCAAGTTTATCGGCGTTGGTGAAAAGTATGACGCTTTGGAGGTCTTTTACCCGGACCGCATCGTCTCTCGGATCCTGGGTATGGGCGACATCCTGTCGCTGATCGAAAAAGCTGAAGAGAAGATTGATAAACAGAAAGCTCTGGAAGTTCACCGGAAGCTTCAGACGAATTCTTTTACGCTTTCGGATTTCCGTGACCAACTGGCCCAGATGCGTTCGATGGGGCCGTTGGATCAGATGTTGGGGATGCTGCCCAAGGTGGGCATGCTGAAGAATGTCGGCAAGGTCCGGGTAGACGAAAAAGAAATAGTCAGGATCGAAGCGATTATCAACTCCATGACGGAGAAGGAGCGCCGGCGTCACGACATTATCAATGGCAAACGCCGAAAACGAATAGCGCGAGGCAGCGGAACCACGGTCCAACAGGTGAATCAGGTCTTGAAACAATATATTCAGATGCGAAAGATGATGAAGACGATGAGTACCAGCCTGATGGGAAAACAAATGAGCCGTCTTAAATTGCCAGGGGGGTTGGGAGGACCTAATTCCTAGGCGGGTCATCATTTGGGAAAATAGAGAATCTGGCGGGTAAGGTTTAGATAGTTTAAGGAACGAGTTGGCGGAAGCAATTGGTGCTTAGCTACTACTCGAATTTGTATTGCAGGGAGGACGATTGTTAAGAATACGGCTGGCTCGGACAGGAGCTAATAAGAAACCGAGTTACAGAGTTGTTGTTATTGAACGGGATCGGGCACGTGACGGTGGATTTGTAGAAATTGTGGGGCATTATAACCCACGCAGGGTCCCTGTGGAATTGGTCTTGAAACGAGATCGCGTGGATTACTGGCTGGGTCGAGGCGCGCAGCCATCCGAGACAGTGCGGAGCCTTCTCAAGAAGTCGGCGTCGGAGTAGAGCAGAAGGTCCGTCCGCTTCGCCTGACTGCGGCGCGGAGTCAACCATTTCGGTTTCTCAAGTACTCTTTCTTCAGGACTAGGCATAAAACGCAGTTCGCAGGAGGGACCAAGTGGAAATGAAGGATCTCATTGAGGCGATTGCTAAGGCGCTTGTTGATAATCCCGAGCAGGTGTCTGTCCGTCCAGTGGAAGGAGAGCAGATCACGGTTCTGGAGCTTCGCGTTCATCCCACGGACCTCGGGAAGGTGATTGGCAAGCAGGGAAGAACTGCCCGGTCGATCCGAACAATTCTTGGGGCTGCCGGGATGAAACTCAAGAAGCGTTTTACCCTTGAAATACTCGAGTAGGGTAAGTCCAGGTGCCTCAGGCAAACGGCAGGACGGTGGGCGAGACTCCGCTTTTCGCCTTCGAGCGCGGCGGGGGTACGCGCTGTGGTCGTGAAGAGCGAAATGCGGGGTTTCATCGCTGTTGCACAGATCGTGCGCCCGCAAGGGCGGAAGGGCGAAGTTGTAGCTGAAATCCTGACCGACTTCCCCTGGCGTTTCAAGGATCTTCGCCGCGCATTTCTTGACGACCCCTCCAGCGAACCAAAAGTTGTAACCGTCGAGCATTCCTGGTTGCACAAGGGGAGGGTTGTCCTGAAGTTTGCCGGCACAAACACCATTGATGATGCCGAAAAACTGAGAGGGCGGTACGTACTGATCCCAGAGAAGGAGAAGATTCCCCTTTCGACGGACCAGTATTACCTGTGGGAACTGACAGGGTGCCAGGTGGTTGTCGAAAGCGAGGGAACGAGAAAACCCCTGGGTACCGTAACCGACGTTGAACGCACAGGTGGTGTAGATTTGCTCCACGTCTCGGATAACTCCCGGGATATTCTGATTCCGTTCACGCAGGCTATCTGCAAGACGATCGATCCTGACGCGAAGCTGATTGTCATTCATCCTCCGGAGGATTTGCTTGATTTAAACGGGAAGCAAGAAGATTAGATTGGCGCCGGATGCGGTGAGGCCGGGAAGGCGCAGAATTTAAAGATGCAATTTGATGTTGTTACAATTTTCCCGGAGTTTTTTGGAAGCATTCTGGCCTGCGGGTTGTTGAAGCGCGCTGTGGCCGGTGGCCAACTGACCGTGCAATTGCACGACCTTCGAGACTTCACGGATGACCGGCACCGGACGGTCGATGATCGGCCGTTTGGCGGCGGGCCGGGAATGGTTCTGAAGCCGAAGCCGATCTTCCGTGCCGTGGAATCAATTAAGGCTACTGAACCGGAAGGAGATGTTCCGGTGGTTCTCTTGTCGCCCCAGGGCCGACTCTTGCGACAGCCGGTTGTGGAAGAACTTTTACGGCATCCGCGCATGGTTCTGATCTGCGGGCGTTACGAAGGCATGGACGAGCGCGTTGCGGACCACCTGGCGACCGATGAGATCTCCATCGGAGATTACGTTTTGAGCGGAGGAGAGCTCGCCGCTGCCGTGCTGATGGAGTGCGTGACCCGTTTGATTCCGGGCGTGCTTGGGAACGAAGAATCTGCTCTGCAGGATTCGTTTGGCGAGGAAGCAATCCCAGGGCAGCAAGCCGGGCGGCGGGTCCTCGACTGGCCCCATTACACGCGGCCCGCAGATTTCAGAGGGCTGTGCGTGCCGGAAGTACTGCTCTCGGGCGACCACGCGGAGATTCGCCGCTGGCGCCGGCGGCGCGCGCTGGAAAAAACGTGGCGGAAAAGGCCGGAACTGCTGGCCGAACTACCGCTTGACGATGAAGACCGACAGATTTTGGAGGATTTGAAGCAGGCATCCTGGTTGCCCGTTTCGCCGCAGCAAGGCTGAAGTTCTGATCTGACAGCCATGGCCGCGAGTTTGTGACCAGAGATCACATCAAAATTGAAGAAGATGGAGCGTTACCACAATGAGCGTCATTGAAAAAATCGAACAGCAGCAACTGAAGAATGACATTCCGCACTTTCATGCGGGAGACACGGTGCGAGTGCACGTGAAGATTAAGGAAGGCGAAAAGGAGCGGATCCAGGTGTTTGAAGGAACTGTTATGGGGCAGCGCCGTGCTCAGAACCACTCTACTTTCACGGTTCGCAAGATCTCTTTCGGCCACGGCGTCGAACGGATTTTCCCCTTGCACTCGCCGATCATCGACAAGATTGAGCGGGTTCGGGCTGGGCAGGTACGGCGTGCCAAGCTGAATTATCTGCGCGGGCGCCGTGGGAAGGCTGCACGCATTCGTGAAGCCCGGACGGAGCGTGAAGGCTGATCCGGTTGTCAGGCGCGAGTTCGACAATCGCGAAGTAACAAGCAGCGGCAAATCCATTCTATTGCAATTCGAAGTGGAACTTCTGGTAGCCATCCGATGCCGCGATTACTTGAACCGAGAGAGCTGGAATGTTCCTCGCGACTTGAGGCGCAGGTGCTGGGTCGCGGGGTGAAGCTGGTTGCAGGGACCGATGAGGCCGGGCGCGGCTCGCTTCTCGGTCCCTTGTACGCCGCGGCTGTCATTCTTGACGCCGCTCGGCCAATCGTTGGCTTGAACGATTCCAAAAAACTTTCCCCAGGTGTACGTTCCGCACTGGCCATCGAAATTCGCGAAAAGGCCCTGGCCTGCCAGGTGATTGCCGTGCCTGCGCGTGAAGTTGATGAGTTGAACGTGTACGAGGCGACGCGCCGGGCTATGATCCGGGCGCTGCTGTCGCTAGATCCCCGGCCGGAATTCGCCTTCACGGACGCGATGCCGCTTAAGAACGGCAGGACGCCGGAATTCCCTATCCCTTACTGGTCCCTCATCCACGGCGATGCTCGCTCTGCGTCGATTGCCGCGGCCTCGATCCTGGCCAAGGTCGCCAGGGACGACCACCTTGATCAACTCGACAAGAAATATCCGCAATACTGCCTTGCAAGAAACAAAGGCTATGGGACGCGAGAGCATCTGGAGGCTTTGGCTCGCTACGGTCCTTGCCCCGAGCATCGGCGCACTTACCAGCCCGTGAAAGATTTTCTGTCTCCCCGCCTGCCCTTTGCCTCCGCATGAGGAAGCTCCGGATTCTGCAGGCTCGCAGCTGGCCGGATGCTATACTTTTTGACCAGGGTTTATCACCTGAGGTGACCGAATTGGGATCGTTGCTTATTCGAAGTGGACTTGTTATTTCGCCGGAAGACGGCCTGGATGGCGAACTGGACCTGCTGATCGAGGACGGCAGGATTCGTGAAATTGCTCCGCATCTTTCCAGTCCTGCCGACGAAGTCGTTGAAGCTCATGGTCAAATTGTTTCACCCGGGTTTGTCGACGTTCATGTCCACCTGCGCGAGCCTGGCGGAGAGATTTCAGAGACTCTCGAAACCGGCCTTCACGCTGCGGTTGCAGGAGGCTTTACGGCTGTCTGTCCCATGCCCAACACGCGGCCCGTCAATGACAATCCTGAGCTGACACGCCATCTTGTCGAACGAGCAGACGAGCTGAAACTGGCTCGCGTTTTTCCCATTGCGGCTGTTTCGATAGGAAGCCAGGGAGAGCAGTTGACGGACTTCGCGGCTCTCATGGACGCCGGTGCGGTGGGTTTTTCAGATGATGGGAAGCCCGTCAAAACGAGTGC
>JARRJI010000146.1:0-17260 GCA_037379595.1 Acidobacteriota bacterium
GTTTAACGGCGGCCAGTGGTCCCGGGTCGCCGCCCCGAAGCCCGGCGCGCCGGGCGGGCAGGGCAGGTCCGTCGGTGGCGACCGCCTGGCGATGTCCGCGACGGCCCCCGGGATGCCTGACCAGCGCTCGCGGCATGGCGTGACCGGCGCCTCCGGGATTCATTGACGAGGAGTCGGCGAATGATCACCGTGGTGGGGAGTCTCAAGGGCGGCTCGGGAAAGAGCACGGTCACCTTCAATCTCGCGGTCTGGCTCACCATGGCGGGGCAGCAGGTGCAGGCGGTGGACCTCGACCCGCAGGCCACCCTTCGGGATGTCGCCGAGGTGCGTGAGGAGGAGGGTTACCAGCCGGGGATCAACGTCAAGGGCAAGAAGGCGCTGGAAAGCGACAGGCTGCAGAAGACCGACTACGTGCTCATCGACGTCGGGACGTCGGACCTGGAGAGCATGAAGCGGGCGTTGCAGATCGCGGACCGCGTGTTGGTGCCGGTGCCGCCTTCCCAGGCGGACATCTGGTCCACCCAGCGCTTCATCCATGTGGCCTTTATCAGCAACCTGCTAGGCGGGACCTCCCGGCCTACCGTTTGCCGATATTCAGCCGGAAGCCGACGCGGAAGAGTATTGGCGGGCCAAGTTCTGGAACCGGGGTACGCTCCACCGTGTAGCGTTCATCGAAGATGTTTTCGACGGCTATGTAGACTTCTGTGTCGCGCCAGACGCGGCGGGAGAGGAAGGCGTCCAGAGTGAAGAACTTGCCGAGAGGGAGCTGGTTCAGGTCGTCGTCATACTGGTTCCCAACGAATCGTCCCTGCAGGCCGAGCGTTACGCGCCGCCACCGGTTTGCTGCGGAAGGGTTGGAATAGAGAGCCTGGAAGGTAAAAGTGTTGCGCGGGACCTGCGGGATTTCGAGGCCTACAAGAGCCGGATTCACCGGGAAACTCAGCACGGTGGCGTCAGCGAACTCGTATCCACTCGTGAGTTCGAAGGTGCGGGTAAGATGCAAGGTCGCGTCCAGATCGATTCCGCGCGAGCGCGTTCGGCCAAGGTTCTGCCGCTGGCGAGTGATCAGGTTCGGCTCGACGCTAAGAGTGACGTTTGCGATGGGGTCGGTGATGTCGCTCCAGAAAAAGGTGCCCCGGCCGCTCAGTCTCCGGTGGAAAGCCGAAAACTCCGCCCCGGCTTCGGTACCGGTCAAGCGCTCGGCACGGAGTTGGGAATTCGCCTGTGTCACAACGTCGCCCACGCGAAAGCCCCGGTAGAGTTCGTTCAGGGTGGGCGCTCGAAAGGCCCGGTAAGCGGATGCAACCAGCGAGA
This sequence comes from Acidobacteriota bacterium, assembly GCA_037379595.1. Lineage (GTDB taxonomy): Bacteria > Acidobacteriota > Terriglobia > UBA7540 > UBA7540 > SCRD01. The sequence continues at coordinate 1,315 of JARRJI010000146.1, forward strand.
GATTGCTCGTCAGTCGGTACAGGATACCCAGGCGCGGGCTGAACGCGGACTGCGTACGCTCTGGAAAATTGATGACCGTTGTCGGGCCGGCAGATGCGAGAGGCTTGAGGGTGGACAGGGCATCGTAATTCCGCCAGCCGTCGAAGCGAACAGCAGCCGTAACCTGCCAACGCCGCGCCAGGCGGATGACATCTTCTCCGAAGATACCTATGGTTCGCTGGCGGCCTCCCGCGCCCAGTGCCGAAGTCATTTGCCCGTTGAAGAATCCCAGCTCGTTGCTTGAGCCCCGGACTTCCTGTCCGTCGAAGCCGGCCACCAGGGTTTGTTTCTTGCCCGCGGGCCGGGTCCATTGGAACTCCACACCAAGTTGCTGCGCCGGCACGCGTTGCGATCGGACCAGTGATTCGCTGTTCCTGGCTGGAGCGACGGCGGAGAAAGTCTGATCAAAAACCTGAGGGCCGCCGTACCCTCTGAAGGAGAATAATCCGGCGCGTGCCGATACCCAGTTTGCGCCGACAGCCAGTTGCCGGATGTGGGTACTGTTGGTCTGGAGCGGCGTTCCGTTGGCACGGGTTTCGCGGAAGTAGGAGGCTTCAACGAACGCCCTCCCACGGTTGCTGATGGTCCGTTCGAGCGTTGCATCGCCCACTTCGTGCTCGGACCCGGCCCGCGTGTCAACCGTTCCGCGATATTGCTTATCGACCATGATGTAGCCGTCGGTGTTAAAAGCCTCCCCATCCAGAGCCATTCGCCAGGGGCCATACTGGAGGGCCGACCAGAACGATGCGTCAGGAGTGTTCTCATTCCCGTACGAGGTGTCGAGCGAAAACTGAGAATGGGTCGGTTTGCGCGTGATGATATTGATGACACCTCCCATCGCATGGGAGCCATAAAGGTCTGAAGCGCCTCCTCGCACGACTTCCATACGGCTTACGGCCTCGCGGGGAACGCGGTCCCAGTAAACCCAGCCGCCGAACGGATCGTTCAGTGGAATGTCATTGACAAGGACGAGTGCGCGGCTGGCCCCGCTGGCCCCCACTCCGCGCAGTGAAACGCCTTGTGTGGTGGGATTGGCCGTCCGGCTTCCAGTTCGGCGAAAAAGAGTGAACCCCGGAACCTGGCTGAGCGTTCCGTCGAGAGTCAAGGCCGCGGTCGCTGCGACCTCACGCTGCGTCAGGACGCGAACGTCGGCCGTGGTCTGGCTCAGAAGCGTCGGGGTCCTGGTAGCCGTCACCGTCACTTGTTGCGCCACCGCCGCCGGCCTGAGGACAATTTCGAGCGACACGGTTCCCTCCGTTCCGGCACTCCAGTGTTGCTGAACCGGGGCAAACCCGTTTGCCGTCACTGTCAATTCGCCGGCCGGCGAAGGCACGGTGCCGAAGACAAAACGCCCGTCGGGTCCCGTCGCTTGCGAGGACTGATAGCCGGCCGATCGAAGAGTTACCTGCGCGTCTGCGACGACCGCTCCGCTTTGATCCTTGACAACGCCCTCGACCCGGTAGCGGCGATTCGCGGCCTGGGCGTGCGGCATTCCCTTTGCCGCGAGCAGACCCGCGAAAGCAAACACTCCAACCACGTGTGCAACGTAACGCAAGCGAGAGAATTTCATTCTGTTTTCATCTACCGGCCTCGGTGGGCACGAACACAACATTCTTGCCCTGACGATGATGAGCTAGATTTTCCGGGAAGCCGGTTGGCGTATTTGCGCAGCAGCAACTCAAACCATCAGACTAATCTGACTGCGATCTTGAGGCAATCTATTGTCGGAGAGTGCTGGGAACCGTCCTTGATGGGGGCGATGGCGCAAAGCAGGTGAAGGTCTCCTCAGACGGGGACAAGCAGATTCTCGGCAAACGGCCACTCGTCGTCAAACCACTGCCCGTCGCATTGAAAGCCCGCTCGCCGGGCCATCTCAAACACTTCTTCGGCAGCATATTTGTGAGAGCTTTCCGTCCAGATCGTTTCACCCTTCTGGAATGTAACTGAAAGCCTGCTCTTGCGAATCGTGACCGTCTGAGCAACCGAGGAACTGAGGTGCATCTCGATGCGGCGCTCTGTTGCGTTGTACTTCGCGATGTGGCGAAACTTTGCGAGATCGAAATCCCCGCCAAGCTCGCGGTTGATTCGGGCCAGAAGATTGAGGTTGAACGCTGCCGTGACTCCGAGCGGGTCGTCGTAAGCCTTGCGCAACTGCTCGATCGGTTTTTCGAGGTCCGTTGCCAGCAAGAGCGCATCGCCGAAAGTCAGAATCTCGCGAATCTTCCGCAGGAAATCCTCACCCGGCTTGCGGTCGAAATTTCCGATGGAGCTTCCGAGGAAGAGCACCAGCAGGTGCTGACCGTCCTCACGGCGTGCGGCAACTTTGCGAAGGCCGTCGAGATATCCCGTTTCAAACCCCAACACGCTGACCGATTCCAGGTGGTCCAGCTCGTGCTCCACCATGGAGAGTGCTGCGCGTGATATTTCAATGGGGTGGTAGAGCGTAGGCTGCCGACGCGCAATTGCCTCCAGAATCCAGCGAGTCTTCTTGCCGCTGCCACTACCCAACTCTGCCACCACGACCGGGGAGGGAATGCGGGCTGTAATGGCTTCCGAGTGCTGCCGTAGAATCCGCTCGCCTGCCCGCGTGAGGCCGTACTCGGGCAGCAGGCTGATGACTTCAAACAGCGCTGAGCCAATATCATCGTAGAGGTACCTTGAAGACAGTTCTTTTTGTCCCGCCTTGTTCAGACCCTCCCGCACGTCGTGCGCAAACTGGGTGTTGAAGTCGGCAGTGAGTTGGGCAGTGACGGCCTGTGGCATATGGATGCTCCTTGCAATGACATTTAATTACCCACGCCGCGACATCCTGAATACATGTCCTGGTAATGCGACTGGACCCAGTGGGGTTCAAAGCCGGGAAATGGCTCAAAAACGGTTGATGTCCACTCCCAGCCGTTGCCGACCATGTCAGCCACGCCAAAGCCGCTGCGGCCGGCGGGGTGTGCATGGACCGGCGATGGATCCCAGCTTGAGAAGTTGAAGTTGCCAAGGGTATGGCCGGGGACGGCAGAGCCCCATGGATAGGCTCTCTCCTCCCCCTCCGGAGATCCATACGCCGCGCGATGGAACTGCGCCTCAGTCGGCAACTGCTTGCCGGCCCACCGAGCATAGGCCGCAGCTTCCGCATGGCTCACATAAACCGGCCAATCGAGCGGCAATGGCACTTCGGCGAACATCGTTCGGTAGCTCCACGACGCATCGCGCTTGACCCAGAACCTGGGATGGCGAATCCCTTCGTGCTGAATCCACTCCCAGTCGCTATCGGTCCACAGGCTCCTGTTCTCGTAGCCGCCTTCGCGAAGGAATTTGAGGAATTCTCCATTTGTCACCTTGTATTCATCGATTGCAAAGGCGGGAACATCGACCGTGTGGACTTCAAACTCGTTGTCCCATCCAAATTCCGTGTTGGTTCTCGGCAGCCCCAGAGTCGCAGCTCCAGCGGGGACCTCAATCATCTTCCGGTCCGCAACAGGCGCCGCTGGCACATCCGCAACCGTCTGCCTGACTTTCCGGTGGAGAGGAAGCTGGTGCAGCATGTACGCAAGCGTTTCGGCGTGCATCAGCCGATGCTCGATGACGACGTTCAGATAAACTTCAGCCCGCGAAAGAGAACCTTCGGGATCTGAAAGGCATTCGCTGGTGAGTTGCCGATCGAGTTCCTGGCGCACACGATCGTTGTATTGACGAACTTCCTCCATCGAGGGCCAGTCCGAGGGCTGATCAGTGGGCAGGCCGCCGTCTACAGGGTCAATCCCAAAGGCAAACAGCTTGTCGAACTCCGGATGAAATGACTTTGCACCGAACGCGTAGCTTCCCAGTAGATTCCAATCGAAGGCTTCAAGATGGCCAATGTAGAATATGATGCGATGCCGTTCTGGAATAGGACGGTCGTACAGTGCGTCGTGCAATGGAACTTCGAAGAGCTTGTCCGTGATGGTTCGCGCGTCCGCCAGCCTTGAAAAAAGGTCTTCCGATGACGTGTGGCCCCGTTGGGATTCGACCATTTTGTTTGCGCCCCTTTCAGCAATTATACGATCTTTCGCCCGTCAAGTTGCAATTCGGCCCGATATCCCAGAAAGTGAATCCCCACTCGGATGATAATAACTTATCGAAACTGGCTATTTAAAAGGATTTTGAAGATTTCCCATTTGTGATTCTGTATAAAGTGGAACGCGCCGTTGCTAAACTGTGCTATTGCGGCGCTGAGGGCCGAAGGGAATTCTCCGCGCGCAGTGTGACAACTGATCTCAGGAAGCCCTCTCAGGAGAAACGGCGCAGTGATCCACCAGGAACAAGAGTCCATCATGATTGAATTCCGCAACGTGTCGTATTCGCCCGACGGACAGCGCGACGTGCTCTCCAGTCTCAATCTGAATGTCGCGGAAGGAGAGACGATGGTGCTGCTGGGTCGCAGCGGGTGCGGCAAGACCACAACCCTCAAGCTGATCAACCGGCTGCTTGACGCGTCGGGTGGGCAGGTTCTTGTGGAAGGTAGGGCGGTGGGGAATTGGGATCCCATCCGGCTGCGGCGGCGAATCGGATATGTCATTCAGGAAGTGGGGCTGTTTCCTCACCTCAGCATTGAGCGCAACATCGGCCTTTTGCCCCAGCTCGAGGGCTGGACTCCGGAACGAAGAAATCGCCGTGTTGATGAGTTGCTGGAGATGGTCGCGCTCGAACCCGGCAATTTTCGCAAGCGCTATCCGCGCGAGCTTTCCGGTGGCCAACGCCAGCGGGTAGGGGTAGCGCGAGCGCTTGCCGCCGACCCGCCCGTTCTCCTGATGGACGAGCCATTCGGCGCGCTCGATCCCCTCACGCGCGACGAAATTCAACGCGAGTTCCTTGCTTTGCAAGAACGCCTTCACAAAACCATCGTGTTTGTGACGCATGACATCCGTGAGGCGCTTATCGTGGGCACTCGCATTGCTCTGCTTGAGGCCGGAAGGCTGGTCGGGACCTATTCGCGCGTGGACTTCCTTAAATCGAACGACCCGGTGGTTTCAAGCTATCTGAGCGTTTTGCGAGCCGGGGACCCGGCAGTCGAACCTTGAATCAATAACGAGACGGACCGAACAGGAGTGCTTCATGAGCTTACTGGAATTCTTTTACAGCAACCGCGTGGAGATCTGGACGCTGACATTGGAACACCTTTACCTCGTCGGAATGTCGATGTTACTGGCTGTCGCGATTGGTGTTCCGCTCGGCATTCTGATCACGCGCCGCACCTCGCTGAACAAGCCCATTCTGGGCGGCGCCAACATCATCCAGACGATTCCAAGCCTGGCACTGTTTGGTTTTCTCCTGCCGATGCCGTGGCTGGGGGCGCGGGCCGGCCGGCTGGCTATCGCCGCGCTCACCGGGTACGCGCTTCTGCCCATCATTCGCAACACATATGCCGGGATCACGGGCGTTGACCCGAGCGTCCGTGAGGCTGCGCGCGGCATGGGCATGACCGACCTGCAATTGCTCTGGCATGTGGAACTGCCTCTTGCCCTGCCAGTGATTCTTGCCGGCATCCGTGTGGCGACCGTGATTACGGTGGGCGTTGCGACCATCGCCGCCGCGATTGGTGCCGGTGGCTTGGGTGAATTCATCTTTCGGGGCTTGGCGATGGTCGACAATCGAGTGATCCTGGCCGGAGCTATTCCTGCGGCGCTCATGGCGCTGGCGGCGGACTTCCTCCTGGGCTGGACGGCGCGGCATCTGGTCCCTTCGGCAAAATGATGAAAAAGGCACTGTGGACAATTTTGACTCTCTCGTTTCTGTCGTGTTGCGGCCAGCCGAGAAACCAGGTGATCGTGGTCGGTTCCAAGGATTTTACAGAACAGGTCATCCTCGGCGAGATGCTGGCCCAGTACCTGCACGAGCGAACCGGCCTTCAAGTCGAACGGCGGTTTTATCTGGGAGGCACCTATATCTGCCAGCAGGCCTTGCTCGCCGGCCGGATTGATGTGTATGTTGAATACACCGGAACAGCGCTGACTGCTATTCTGAAACAGCCCGTTGAGCATAATGCCGAGCATGTTTACAACAAAGTTAAGAAGCTCTACTCCTCCCGCTTCAATCTGGTGGTGATGCCGCCGCTGGGATTCAACGATACTTTCGTCCTTGTAATCAGAGGTGCGACGGCGAGGAAGGATCACATTCGGACCATCTCAGAAGCGGTTCCGTACGCAGTCCACTGGCGGCCCGGATTCGGCTACGAATTCATGGAAAGGCAGGATGGCTACAACGGGTTGGTCAAAACCTATGGCTTGAAGTTTGGCGCAGCACCCAGAATCATGGATCTGGGTCTACTCTATCGGGCGCTGCTGGACAAGCAGGTGGACGTGGTGGCCGGAAATTCAACCGATGCGCAGCTTGTGGCTCGTGACTTCGTGGTCCTTCGCGACGACAAACATTACTTCCCGCCCTACCAGGCTGCACCCATTGTTCGCCGCGAAACGCTCGAACAGCATCCCGCCGTGCGGAAAGCGTTGGAAAATCTGGCGGGGACGATCTCAAATGCCGAGATGCGGCATTTGAATTATGAGGTTGTGGCGCAGCACCGCGATCTCAAGGAAGTGGTGCGGGAATTCCTCCGTTCCAAGCACCTTATCCCCTGAATGCACTGCTATCTAAAGAGTGAATAGCAGGCTGGCCGGATCTTCCACCAGTTCTTTGATTCGGACCAGAAACTGCACGGCTTCCATTCCATCGACGATGCGATGGTCATAGCTGAGAGCCACGTACATCATGGGACGGATTTCAACTTTGCCTTCGACGGGCACGGCCCGGCTTTCGATTTTATGAAGCCCCAGAATGCCCACCTGCGGAGGGTTGAGGATCGGCGTGCTGAGCAGGGAGCCGTAAACACCTCCGTTCGAAATGGTGAAAGTTCCGCCGCGCAGTTCCTCGAGCGTCAGTTCGCCTTCCGAGGCTTTGCGCGCAAACTCCTTGATGCCCTTTTCGATTTCAGCGAATCCCATTTGATCCGCGTCGCGAAGCACGGGGACCACCAGGCCTTCCGCGGCGCCGACCGCCACGCCGATGTCGTAGAAGTGCTTGAGAACCATTTCGGTCCCCTGGATTTCGGCATTCAATCGCGGGAACTGGCGCAGGGCGCCGATGCAGGCCTTGACGAAGAATGAGGCGATCCCGAGGCTGACGCCGTGCTGGCGCTTGAAGTTTTCTTTCCAGCGCGCCCGCAACTGCATGACTTCGGTCATGTCGACTTCGTTGAACGTCGTGAGCATTGCCGCTGTTTGTTGCGCTTCTACCAGCCGGCGCGCGATCGTCAATCTTCGGCGCGACATTCGGACGCGCTCTTCCAGCCGCGGTCGTTCGCTGGCCGGGCCGGGAAGAATATGAGGCGCGGCAGGCTCCTTTGGCGCGGGTTGGCGAACAGGGGCCTCCTCCAGCGGTCTGGTTGCGGGAGCCTGAGTCTGAAGAAATTCCTCCACATCGCGCTGCCTGATGCGTCCTGCGGCGTCACTCGGTTGGACTTGCGACAAATCGACGCCATGCTCTTTGGCAATGCGCCTGGCCAGCGGCGTAACCAGCCGCTTGGGACCGCCTTCCGGCGCCTCTTCCTCAGGTTCCTCAATGGCCGCTTCGGCAGGTCCTTCCTTGATTTCAGTTCCCACGGTCTTTTCCTTTCGAGCTTCGACGGGTTTCGGTAGGCCACCCTTTGGAGCGGCTTTCTCCGCTGCCGGCGCTTCTTCAATCACTCCGAGCACGTCTCCGATCTTGACGTCTTCGCCTTCCTTCCTCTCGATCCGCGCCAGGACGCCACCCCGTTCGGCGCCCACTTCCAGGTCGACTTTCTCCGTCTCGAGTTCGACCAGGACGTCGCCCACGGATACTCGGTCGCCTTCCTGCTTTCTCCAGTTCCCAACCGTGGCTTCGACAACGGATTCACCCAGTTCAGGCACGACGATTTTGCTCGACACGATCTTTCCTCCCTGAATTGTCCGCAACGTTTTCGACGAGAACCATATCTTCTTCGCGCTCAGCCAGCCTTGCGCTGAACGCCTTTTGAACGATAGCTTCCTGGTTGAGCGCATGCCGGGCTGCGGAACCCTCGGCCGGACTCGAACTTCGCGAGCGGCCAATGTAACGGAGCCGGCAGCGATTGCGCACCAGTTCGCTGAGGATCGGCCGCACGTAAACCCACGCGCCCATGTTCTCCGGTTCCTCCTGGACCCACACCACCTCCTGCAGCTTGGGATAGCGCCGCAGGGCCTGTTTTAACTCGTCGGTCCGAAAAGGATACAGCTGTTCAATACGGCAGATGGCAATATTGGCTTTCTTCTCGCGATACTCGCTCGTCACTAGATCGACGTAGAGTTTGCCGCTGCACAGGATAAGGCGCCGAATTTCATCCAAACGCCGATCGGCTTCAGCGTCGTCGATGATGGCCTGCCAGCTCCCTTCGGCTAAATCGCGGGGAGATGAAGCGACCATCGGGTGGCGCAGCAGGCTCTTGGGCGTCATCACGATCAGTGGCAGGGGATCGACCTTCAGCAGCGACGCTTGCCGGCGCAGCAGGTGGAAGTACTGGGCGGCCGTAGTGCAGTTTGCGACTCGAAGATTGGTCCCCGCCGCCAGCTGGAGAAATCGCTCCGGGCGCCCGCTGGAATGATCGGGACCCTGGCCTTCAAATCCATGGGGCAGCAGCATGACCAGCGATGGGGTCAGCCCCCATTTCGCTCTTGCCGAGACCAGAAATTCGTCAATCATGACCTGCGCGCCGTTTATAAAATCGCCATACTGGGCTTCCCAGATCGCCATGCGGCTGGGTTCCTGCAAGCTGTAACCGTACTCGAATCCGACGACGGCACTTTCGGTCAGCGGGCTGTTGTGGATTTCGAACGCTGCTCTGGCCTGTGCCAGCGCCTGCAACGGGGTGTATTTCTGCCCGTTCTTGACGTCGTGAAAGACGGCGTGCCGTTGACTGAAGGTTCCCCGCTCGACGTCTTCACCCGTCATCCGGATAGCGGTGCCGTCTTCAAGGATTGAAGCGAGCGCCAGTTCTTCGGCCGTTGCCCAGTCAATCGTCTTCGCATCAGGATCGTCGAGAGCTTTCGCCCGCCGGCTGCGGGCCTTTTCCAGTTTGCGATGGATGCTGAATCCCTCAGGCAATTGCAGAAGACTTTCGTTGAGCGCGCGCAGCCGGGGGAGCGGCACAGCGGTCCTGGCCTGTTGCGCCGCACCCGGAGGCGGCGGTTCAGGCGGCTCTTCAGCCAGTTTTTCAGCGGGTTTCAGCGATTCCAGAACGTGTTCCAACTGCCCCATGTATTTTTGAACAAGTTCGTTTCCGTGGCTTTCGGCAATCAGGCCGCGTTTCACCAGGGTGGTTGCCCACTGTTCGCGTACGGTGGGATGTTTTGAGATCTTTTCGTAGAGCAATGGTTGGGTGAAGCTCGGTTCGTCACCCTCGTTGTGCCCATAACGCCGGTACCCGACCAGGTCGATGACAAAGTCCTTTCCGAACTTGGCCCGATAGGCAAAGGCCAGGCGCGCCACTTCAATGCATGCCACCGGATCGTCGGCGTTGACGTGCACCAGGGGGATCTTGAAACCGCGGGCCAGCCCGCTGGCATAGATTGAACTGCGATATTCCTCCGGCGTGGTCGTGTAACCCAGCTGGTTGTCCGCGATGATGTGGATGGTTCCTCCGGTGCCGTACCCGGGCAACCGGTAGAAGTTGAGGGTCTCTGCCACAATGCCCTGGCCCGAGAATGCCGCATCGCCGTGGATCAGGATGGGCAGGGTGCGCGTAGGATTGAAGACGGGTGGACCCTTCTTGTCCACCACGGTCCCGGCTGCCCGCGCCATGCCTTCCGCCACGGGGTTGACCGCTTCCAGGTGGCTGGGATTGGGAGGCATTGTGACCACCAGGTCAACAGCCTGCCCGCCATTGATCGCGTGCCGGGCCCCCAGGTGATATTTGACGTCGCCCGTCCAGCCCAGGTCCTCGCGGAAGTTTCGCGCGCGCACCGGATCCTTGAAAATGGCCAGGATTTCCGCATAAGGCTTCTGAAGAATGTGTGCCAGCACGTTCAGCCGCGCCCGATGCGCCATTCCGATCAGAACATTCCGCGCGTTGGCTTCAGCCGCACCGCCAATCATTTCGTCCAGGATCGGAATCAGCGTATCGAGACCTTCAACCGAAAAGCGGGTTTTGCCCGGAAAGGTCCGGTGCAGGAAATGCTCAAAGACTTCCACCTGCGTCAGCCGTTCCAGCAGCGCTTCAGCGTCCACGGGATCGTTGGGATCGCGGAAACGGCGCGATTCGGCCGCTTCGTGCAGCCATTGCCTCTCTTCAGGGTGGCGCAAGTGGGCATAATCGTATCCCGTGGATGAGCAGTAAACCTTGCGCAGCGCCTGGATGACCTCAAGGGCGTTCTTCTTGCCCACGGCAATCGGGCCCACGATCAAGCTGGCGGGAAGACTGCGCAGATCGTCTTCACTGACGCCGTGCGACTCCGGACGCAGCGAGTAGTCTCCCTGAGGCTCGCTTCCCAGGGGATCGGTGCGGGCATCCATGTGCCCGAACTTTCGGATCGATTCCGCTAGGTTGACCGCGCCTACAATCTTGCCGATCTGCGAGGCGGGGAGAGTTTCAGCGGAAGGCAGAACCTCCTCAGGCGGGTTCCAGTGTTCGAAGTAGGATCGCGTGATTGAATCGACGGAACTGGGATCACCGAGATATCTTTCGTAAAGCTCCAGAACGTAGCCGAGATTGACCCCTTGAAAATCTGTTGCAGTATTCATGATGCCATCCTAACGGGTTGCCGGCCGCGGGCTACCTTTGTTGCGGGTGGCGTCCGCATCGTCCGGATGTAGGCCAAGCGTAATCTTGCATTGCACTTCCCGGTGCGAAGGTTTAAATTCCTTGGACTGGACTCATGATGACCAACTGTTCCTATCGAGGTGAAACTGAATGATCATTACCGACGTTGTCGTCCGCGATATCCGATTCCCGACTTCACGGACCCTTGCAGGTTCGGACGCCATGCACACGGCGCCGGACTATTCCGCTGCCTATGTGGTGCTGAAAACAGACAGCCCGGAGGGGCTGGAAGGGCACGGGCTGACGTTCACTTGCGGCCGTGGCACGGAAGTCGTGGCGGCGGGCATCGAGGCGTTGAAGCCCTTTGTCCTGGCCCGGCAACTGGAATCGATTACATCCGATATGCGAGCCTTCTGGCGAAAGGTAACCAGCGACGGGCAACTCCGGTGGATCGGACCGGAAAAAGGCGTGATTCATCTGGCCACGGGTGCTTTGATCAACGCCGTGTGGGACCTCTACGCGAAGGCGGAAGGGAAGCCCGTGTGGAAGCTTCTGTTGGACCTTACTCCGGAGCAGCTTGTGGCGGCCATCGACTTCCGTTACATCACCGACGCTCTCACTCCGGAAGAGGCCCTGGAAATCCTGCGAAGGAACCAGCCGACGCGTGCGGCGCGTGAAGCGGAAATGCTGGAGCGCGGTTTCCCGGCTTACACCACTTCCGCGGCGTGGCTCGGCTACACCGAAGACAAGCTGCGCCAGCTTTGCCGGGACGCGCTGGCCCGCGGCTGGACGCATTTCAAGATGAAAGTGGGCGCCAACATCGAGGACGATGTGCGGCGCGCAACACTGATTCGCGAGGAGATCGGCTGGGACCGGAAACTGATGATGGACGCCAACCAGGTTTGGAGCGTGGACGAAGCGATCGCGAACATGAAGGTGCTGGCGAAGTTCAAGCCCTGGTGGATTGAAGAGCCGACCAGTCCGGACGACGTGCTGGGCCATGCCCGCATCGCCAAGGCCATCGCCCCCATCGGAGTGGCTACCGGAGAGCAGTGCCAGAACCGCGTGATCTTCAAGCAGCTTTTCCAGAGCCAGGCGATCAGCTTCTGCCAGATTGACAGTTGCCGGGTGGGCAGCGTGAATGAAATCCTGGCCCTCCTGCTGATGGCCGCAAAATTCGGAGTGCCGGTGTGCCCGCACGCCGGTGGCGTCGGCTTGTGTGAGTACGTGCAACACCTGGCGATATTCGACTACATCGCCGTTTCGGCATCGCTCGAAAACCGCATTCTGGAATATGTCGATCATCTGCATGAGCACTTTCTCGATCCGGTCGTCATCAAGGATGGCCACTACATGCCGCCATCCGCTCCGGGATACAGCATCACCATGAAGCCGGAGTCGCTGGACCGCTACCAATTTCCGAACGGCAGCGCCTGGCGATCGTGAGGGATTGGCGCGGGCGTTTTCTCTTGCGTGAGTGGGGCGTGCAAATTTTACCCACTGTGTGCGAAGTGAACAACGATTGCGCAAGAGTGCAATGCTGGAATGATAAGTGACTTATTATGTGTATGTTATAAAATTGGAAAAGTGGCAGGCGCAAAATCCCATTTGTCTCATTTTGCGGGGTCTTCAGATACCGTAGCCTAGAGTATAAAGCCTAGATTTCACTGCGGCACTGCGCGATCAGGGCGGGGGCAACTACAGACCGATCTGTGCGCGACGGGCGATCTCCGGCCCATTCCAGAGAAGTGGCCAACCGGCGCGTCAAGCCTCGCGAGAAAATGCCTGGCGCGAAACGAAAAAATCCCGGCATGCTGGCAACGCAGGAATTTTTTCCCGGCCCAATTCATACGGCAGCGAGCCGTCTGACGGCTTCTTCGTATACCTGCCGGCCGCTGTGTTACGTCCCCAGTCCGATGAGTTTTCGAACCTGCTGAAAGTTCAGGGGGCGCTCACGGGGGGTAAAGTAGCCCTTTGGAAACCAGAGGACGCGGATTGTGATGAAACCGGGTGAAGCCTGCCCATCTGACTCTGCAACTCTCTCGAGGTTGACGGCAAAGCGGTTGCTATCCGGCAGCAATGTGTTGTCGGTCAGCGGAAGGTCAAACCATGTGAGAGTAAACTGGTATGTCGCGGACGGTTCCGTCTCATGCCGGTCTTCTTCAGGGTTTGTCGAGACATCCAGGTGAACCGTCTCGTTTGTCCAGTCCGGGTCACGAGCCTCCATCCAGACGGTGTAAGCATCGCCGGGCGATTTTACTGAGAAGGGCTGCCCAAACTCTTTGGTGAGCACGCAGGGATCTCCTCCGCTGGCTCCATCTCCGGTCTGTTTCGGGTCAGGCTGTGCTGCTGGTTTGCTGCTCTTGTTCAGCGTGATGGTGTAAATGTGGCAGCCGGGTTTGCTGAAAAGACCTTTCAGCCATCCCCGAATGCTGTGAGTGCCGCTTCTTGCCCACTCATACTGTATTGAAGCGACCTGGCGGGTGGCTACGCGGTGGGCGATCGACCGCAAAGCTTTGCGTTGGGCCACCGCCAACTCACTTTCAGGAGTATCGGTTTCAACGGCCAGTTTCTTGTCCACGTCTTCCATCAGCGGTTTCAGTTCGAAATCGTCGTGGAAATTCAGGGCCAGAAGTTCCACCAGGATTTCTTCGCGATCGGCTTTCAACTCCTCGCTGTCTTTATTGGGTCCGATAATCGGGCCGATCAGGTTGCTGAACATATTAGCCCGAAGCTGGCTTTCCGCCTGTTCGCGCTGGCTCTGCAAGCTGATACCCGTCAGCCTGGCCTGGAGGCTGTTCCCGATGTAGGCAACCCACAGCAGGAAAACGGCTCCCAGCAGTTTGGCGGCAACGTCGAGGACGTCGAGCCAGAGCGGTTTCTTCGAACCCGTGGTTCCGGGGTCAGATTTCTTTTCGTCTTCTTCGGCCCCCATAGGTCACCTCTAAGTCCCGGGGTGTAAATGAATGTCCTCGTGCCCCGGTTGGGGTGAGCCTCGGACTTCACCCACCCACCCGGGTTTGTCCTTGGACCGAACGGAGTAAACACCCGGGTTGAGAGAGACGCCGTAAGTTCCTGTCCCGTCTGTTGTGAAAGTTGCAACACGGTCGCCCTTCGCGTTTGTCACCGTGAATTGCGTGTTGGGAACAACCTTCCCCTTTGGGCTGTAAACACGGCCGGAGACCAGGGCTGATTTTGCGGGCACCGCAAAGCAGAGAACCAGTGTCAACAGGATCCCGATTCCCAGGCCAATCCTGCCGGCCCTCATGCAGGATGCCCTGGAGTTTCTTTCAAAGGATTCTAAGCGTCGTAAGGAGCCAGGACGTCGCATTTGCCACCCCCGGCAATCAGAAATGTGTCCGCGCTGCGTCTTCTTAGGATTTAAGGAAGGTATAAATCGATTCGGCTTGCGCCGAGGCGCAACGCATCTGAATATAGACTACTCTGCTATTAATAAAAGTCAAGAGGAAAAGGGGCCAGCCGGCGCCTGCATGGCAATGCGCCACCCGCGGTGATGCCCGCAGATCCCGGACTAGCTATTCTTCAGCTCGACGCTGATGACGCGAAGCTCGGATTCACCGACGTTTTCCAGCGTGTGCGGTGGCAGCGGGCCTGACCACAGGGCGGTCTCGGGAGCGGGCTTCTCAATTTCGCGGCTGTCGAGCATGACTTTTCCTTCGCCGTCGCGCCGAACGAAATCGCTCCAGCTTACGATGTACATCGCGCACGACCACCGGTGAGTGTGGAGCGGAACGGTTTCCCCCTTCGGAATCCTCGTGTCCAGCACCCGCGCAGATTCGTTTTCAAGCAGCAGAAGATGATACCGAGGTGCGGCCTTCATCGACATGCCGAACAGTCTGTTCGATTCCTGCGGCTGATTCAAGCCCGCAGCACGGTCCTCCGGTTCTGAGGTCCGCGGCTTTTCTGGTCAAAATTCGCGGCCGTTCACTCGACGGCAACAACACGCCGCCAATGGGCAGGGTAGGACGCAGCCAGCCACGGCATCACCTTCAATGCCGTGGGTTCGCCGGTTGTGATGTGCAAGACGCCCATGGCACAAATCCGGTGCCGGAGATACCTGCGTTGTTAGGTCGTTTTCAGGTCGTGGTGTAGGTCAAACGGAAACCATAGCTTCTATGGTTTTCATAGGGAGGAAAAGACGAAGTCTGACCCCAGGCAGTCCTAGAAAACCATACTTCCTGTAGAAGCCTTCGCTTTTTTTATCCTTCGGATCAACGATGACCGCTGCGGAGGCAATCTGCTTACTAGTACCCAGGCAACGCTCAAGAGCATTCATCAGCATGAGTTCTCCGACGCCTTTTCCCTGAAGGCTGCTGCTCACAGCAAACCTTCCGATTAGCGTAACCGGCACCTCCGGATATTTTGGGAGTTTTTTGGCTATCTTGAGCGGAATTTCATCAAGGCTGACGGAATGTTGAGAAAGGGCATAGTAGCCTCCAATAGTAGATCCGTCTTCCGTGAGAACAAACGTGACCGCTACGCCTTTTCTGGCGTCTTGTCTGGCCTGCGTTTGGAGATATCGGTCAAGGTCCTTATTGCCGCACGAGAAGTTCCTGCGATCATGGCGCGAGCAAAGAATCTCAACTCGGAATTCGGGGTCTTCTTGTGGAGTCGCCACTCACCTGACCCTACGCTCTTTATACCGTCGCCACGCAGCTTTCGCAGCGGCGTTGGGAGCAGGAGGATTGAGGAGGGTATTCACAAAAACCTTGCTCGCTTTACCTCGCAATGTTAGAACCTGGGAGTTCTTAATCGTTTCCATTGCAGCGGCTTGGGCACTGGCCACGACAAAGTTGGTTAGGGAAGTTCCACTAAGCGCTGCCGCGCGCTCGATTGTTTGCTTCTGGTCTCGCGTAAGCCTGGCCTCAAGGCGCTCAACCTTTTCGGCAGACCTCCGAACGCCCATCATTTGGTGTCCCATATCATTCTCCTGAACATAGTGTACGGATATTTGCCGTACACGTCAAGGCGAACGCTAACTAAGACAGTTGGGCGGGTGGCGCAGACACTGATTTTTAATGTCTGCGATCAGCGAAGCTGGCAAGGGTTAGAATGGCGGGGTACCGAAGCCGCTCCGGCAGTCCGACCCTACAGGTCAGAAGGGGC